>CBCOTF020000234.1:0-3695 GCA_965112955.2 Desulfarculales bacterium | reverse complement strand
CAGGGCAGCCAATATTCACTTTTCCACCAGTTGCACTCCCACCTCGGCCTTGGCCTTGTCACGGGGTTTGCATACCCGGGCGGGCAAAACCGCCGGGCCGTAGTGGGCGGCCATCTCCTGGTAAATCGGGTTGGTGTCGGGCTCGTAGCGGCAAGTCTTGCGCACCCCGGACTTGAGGTTGTCGATAACCATCAACTCCGTCACCCCGCCAAAAAGCTGGAAAGACCGCTGGTGGGAGCCGGTCCAGCCGGGCAGACTCTGGGTCCACGTGGCCTCGTCAAATGTATAGTTGCTGGCGCCCAGAACCGCCACGAAGATTTAAGCTGCCCTAACCTTACCCGTCAAGGAGACCACCACGTCCACGGGCTGGCCGGCATAATCGATAAACGTCTTCTGGCCGGCCCGGTGCCACTGGCGTATGATCAGCCCCAGCGTGTTCGACCATTCCCGGTAACGCTCGCAAAACCACTGATGGGGAGGAGCTAAGACCGGCCAGCGCGCGCGGCTCGACGCAGGTAACGGGACACCGTGGTCCGGCCTATTCCGCAACTCTTGGCAATATCCCGGTTGCCGCAGCCGGCCTCGTGCTGCAGCCGAAGTACTTCCTTGACCTTACGCATGGATAACCTCTCCGCCGGCATCTGCACCCTCCGTGTTGGAAAGGCACAGGATAGCCAACCCGGTGTTATCCAGCGTCGCCTACTACCCCAAGTGGTCCACATCCCGTGAAGCCGGTGCCCCGCATCGCGTGGGATCACTGGCCCGCTTGAAACGGAACCCGCACGCTGTTCCGCGTCAACCTGGCCGGGGGCGGGGTAGCAGGGCTGGTTCTCGTGGAAATGGACAAAAGCCGGCACCGCCGCTAGGGCTGGACACAGGCTCTTCAGCGCGGCCAGGTTCAACATGGAGGAGCACAGAAGGCCGTGACCTCACAAGCCAGGAAGGAGGCGGCACCGCGCAGACGCCAGCGGAAATGCCGCCTCGGCAGGGTCAGGGCCGTCCAGCGGGCCGGCACGTGCCCCAGCAACCCCTCCAGCAGGGCGCGATGGGAAGCGTTGGCATAGGGCTCGACGAAAAGCAGGCGTGGGCCGGAATCGCCGGCCCGCGCCAAGGTGGAATCGCCGCCCGCCAAGGTCGTCAGCGAATGATGCTCTTGGCCGGATAGAAACCGCCTGGCACTGACTTGCAAGGGGCCACCAGCGTCCGCCGGCCCAGCACTGTGCCGGGGTTGGTGACGCTGTTGCAACCAGTCTCGCAGCCGTCGCCCATGATGGCCCCGAATTTGCGCCGCTCGATGGTATAGGGTTCCTCGCCCACCTTGATGCGGTAAGGCCGGTCGATGATTTTGAGATTAGCCAGCTTGGTGCCAGCGCCCAAGTTGACCTCGCGCCCCAGGATGGAGTCGCCTAGGTAGGCGAAATGCCCGGCCTTAGCCCCGTCCAGCATGGCTGAATTCTTGATCTCGCTGGTGTGCCCCACCACGCAGCCCCGTCCCACCAGACAGCCACCGCGCAGGTAAGCCCCCTGGCGCACCTCAGTGCCCGGGCCGATGAAGGTGGGGCCCTTCAAAAGGGCACCGGGCTCCACCACGGCGCCGGGCGCTATGTGCACCTGGTCATCCATGAAGACTGCGCCGGCGTGGATCACCGCGGCGTTGGTCACCTCCTGGCCCAGGAGCCGCACACGCATCTTGCCCTTGATGGGATCGCCGTCCAACAACTCGAAACTGGAATCGTACACCACCCCCCGGTACACCACCACGGTCTGGGAAAGCATGTCACAGCCCGGCCGGCGCAGCAAGGGCGCGGTGGCCCCCGCCAGGGCCACGGCCTGGCGGGTGTAGTCGCTTATGCGCTCCAAAGCCTGCCATACGTGATCCAGCCCCTCGAAGAGCGAAGCGTGGGTGAGGCCATCCAAGTCGAACAGGTCCGTGGGGGTTACCATAGCTTTTATCCTTATCCGCTTGCCCGGGTCGGGGCCCGGCCTGTCTACTACCAGTATAGCCTTACCGGCAAGCCTTGGTCGTGCAGGTATCGCTTGATTTGGGCCACAGTGTAGTCGCCGTAGTGGGTCATGGAGGCGATCAACGCCGCGTCGGCCTGGCCTAAAATCAGCACGTCCACTAGGTGCTGGGGCACGCCGGCCCCGCCCGAAGCGATAACCGGAATGCTTCCCGCCTGACTAATCATGCTGGTCAGGGCCAGCTCGTAGCCCTCGCGGGTGCCGTCGGCGTCGATGCTGTTTAGGCATATTTCGCCGGCCCCGCGCTCCTGGGCCTCTCTGGCCCAGGCCAAGGCGTCGATGCCCACTTGCTTGCGCCCGCCGTGGATAACCATCTCGTAGCCGCTGGGCGTTGCCGGGGTCACCCCCACCTTGAGCACGTCCATGCCCAGCGCCATACGCTGGGAGCCAAACTGCTTAGCCCCCTCGCTGATAATCTGCGGGTTCTGCACCGCCGAAGCATTCACGCTAACCTTCTCGGCCCCGGCGGCCAACACGGCATACATATCGCTCACGCTACGCAAGCCGCCGCCCACCGAGAAGGGCATGAAGATGGCCTGGGCCACCCGGCGTACCACCTCGATCATGATGTTGCGCGCGCCACTGCTGGCGGTTATGTCGTAAAAGACCAGCTCGTCAGCCTCCTGCTCGTAATAGAAGGCCGCCATCTCCACCGGGTCGCCGATGTCCACGTTGCCCTTGAACTTGATGCCCTTGGTCAGCTTACCGTCGCGCACGTCCAGGCAGGGGATGATCCGCTTGCTAAGCATCGGCTCCCTCCTTGCCGTCCCAGGCGATGAAGTTCTTCAAGATACTCAAGCCCGGCCGCCCCGACTTCTCAGGGTGAAACTGCATAGCCACCAGGTTAGCCCGGGCCACGGCCGAGGCGAACAAAAAACCGTACTCGGTGAGCCCCAGCACGTCGGCGGGCTTGGTCGGCGCCGGGTGAAAGGAGTGTACGAAGTAGAACCTAGCCTCGGCTGGCAGCCCCGCGAAGACCGGATGCTGCTTTTGTCAACGCACCTTGTTCCAACCCATATACGGCACCTTTAACGCCCGGCCGGCGGCATCCTTGTGCTCCATAGGGAAGCGCACGGCCCGCCGGGCAGAATGCCCAGGCAGTCGGCCAGGTCCTCTTGGCTCTTCTCAAAAATAACCTGGGTACCAAGGCAAATGCCCAAGACCGGCTTGCCGCTGGTCAGGGCGTCTTTGAGAGCCTTGTCCAGGCCCATGCGCCTAAGTGAGTTCATAGCCGCACCGGCAGCGCTCTCGCCGGGGGAAATTACGCGCTCGGCACGGGCGATTTCGCCTAGGTCCTGGGTGATGACCGACTCTGCTCCCAGATGGGTCAAGGCCCGCTGCACGCTGGTCAGGTTACCGGCCTCGTAATTGATGATGGCGATCACAATTGGCTTCCTTAGATAGTGCTAAAATTAATTTTTCCTTGCGAGCAGCAGTAAAAATGGGTTCTTCGTTAGTGTTGTCCAAGATAGATTCTCAAAAACCGGCTAAGCGATCGAACCGAAATGCCCTCATCTCAGCGAAGTAGTGTGATTTTACCAAAAGCCAACAATACCGCGACCAAGATAAGGCAAGGCCATGGTACGAGTAGCCAGCCTGTTCGGTCAACTGCTGCATCACTTCCCCCGCACTGAGTTCACCGCCTTGGTCAAGGAGCACGGTGCCGAGGTCAG
>CBCOTF020000233.1:0-2205 GCA_965112955.2 Desulfarculales bacterium | reverse complement strand
TCTACACCGCGGGGCTGCCAGAGGTGGACCTCCTCATCCGCACCAGCGGCGAGGTGCGGGTGAGCAACTTCCTGCTCTGGCAGATCGCTTACAGCGAGTTCTATTTCACCGACGTCTTCTGGCCCGACTTTCGGGAGCCCCATCTGTTGACCGCCCTGAACGATTACGCCCGCCGTCAGCGCCGCTTCGGCAAGACCGGCGAGCAGCTGGGCAAGCACGATGGTTGAAGCAGCACCGCAGCGGGTCATGCAGAGTCTGGGCCTGCGGGTGGTCACCGGCCTGGGTCTAGCCCTATCCGCCGTGGTGCTGGTTCTGTGGGCGCCCCTGGGGGCTCTGGGTTTGGTGGTGGCCGGGCTGGGGGTGCTGGGCATGCGCGAGTACCTGCGGCAGGCTTTGCCCCAGGCCTCGCCATGGGAAAAGGCCGCGGGCCTTGGCCTGGCGGCGGCCATACCCCTGGCAGCTTTGCTGGATGGAGCCGGGGTGGCCGGGGGCCTGGGCCTGGGGCTGATAGTCAGCGCCATGGCGGCCATGACTGGCCCCGGCGAGCCGGCCCAAGTAATGGACCGCAGCCTGCGTCTGGGCTGGGGCCTGTTGTACGTCGCCGGCCAGCTCAGCGCCTATCTGCTGCTGGGCGTCCGCGAAGAGGGCCGGCTCCTGATACTTTTCGGGGTGGTGGTGGTAGTGACCGCCGATTGCGGCGCCTACTTTGGAGGCCATCTGCTGGGGCGGCGCCCGCTCTCGCCGCGGCTCTCCCCGGGCAAGACCGTGGAAGGCCTGGCCGGTGGTCTGTTGCTCTCGGCCTTGGTAGGGGCTGTGTTCGCCCGCCTTTTCCTCCCCGACACCCCGCCCCTGGCCGGAGCCGCGCTGGGTTTGCTGTTGGCCGGCTTCAGCGTGGCCGGCGACCTTCTGGAGTCCGCCCTCAAGCGAGCCGGCGGGGCCAAGAATTCCGGCACCCTGCTGCCGGGGCACGGTGGCCTGCTGGACCGCATCGACGGCCTCCTGGTGAGCGCGCCGGTGCTTCTCCTGTGCCGGGTGCTGTGGTGGTAGCCCGCCGCCTGGCCATCCTGGGCAGCACCGGCTCCATCGGGGTGAGTACCTTGGAGGTAGTGGAGGCTTATCCCCGGCACTTCACGGTGGCTAGTTTGGCCGCGGCGCGCTCGGTCAAAAAACTGGCGGAGCAGGCCATTAGGCATCAGCCCCAGGTGCTGGCGGTGATCGACGAGGCGGCTGCCACCCAACTCAAGTACCTATTGCCCCCGAAGCTGGCCCGGCGGGTGGTGCATGGCCCCCAGGGCTACCTGGAGGCGGCGGTGGGCTGCGGGCCCCAGGTGGTCTTAAGCGCTATGGTAGGGGTCGCTGGGCTGGTGCCTACCTATGCCGCCGTGCAGGCCGGTGTCACTGTGGCGTTAGCCAACAAGGAGACCCTGGTGGCCGGCGGCGAGCCGGTGATGGCGGCGGCCAAGGCCAAGGGTGCAGTCATCCTGCCCGTGGACAGCGAGCATTCGGCCATTTTCCAGGGTCTAATGGGCAACGACCCGAAGCGGGTGCGCGCCTTGTGGCTCACGGCCAGCGGTGGCCCCTTCCGCCAGCTCAGCCCCCAGAAGCTTAGCCAGGTCACCCCGGCCCAGGCCCTGAATCACCCCAACTGGAGCATGGGTCCCAAGATCACAGTGGACTCCGCTACCCTGATGAATAAGGGATTGGAGGCCATCGAGGCCCTGGCTTTTTGGTCAGCCCATGATAAGATCAAGGTGGTGATCCACCCCCAGTCGGTGGTGCACTCCCTGGTGGAGTATGTGGACGGCTCGGTGCTGGCCCAGATGGGTCTGCCCGACATGCGGCTGCCCATCGCCTTCGCTCTGGCCTATCCGGAGCGCCTGGCCTCCGAGCTGCCGTCCTTGCCCGTGACTTCCATGGATCCTTTGACTTTCCAGGAGCCTGACCGCGAGCGCTTCCCGGCTTTGGAGCTGGCCTATGCTGCCGGCCGGGCCGGCGGCACCTGTCCGGCGGTGCTCAACGGGACCAACGAGGTGGCGGTGGCGGCCTTTTTGCAAGGGGGGCTGGCTTTCACCGGCATCGCTTGCTGCGTAGCCGAGGTGCTTCAGCGCCATCAGATCGGCCCAGCCGACTCAGTGGCTGCGGTGCTGGAGGCCGATCGCTGGGCCCGGGGCGCGGCGCGCTCCTGGCTGGCGGCCCAGGCCTAAT
>CBCOTF020000232.1:0-1302 GCA_965112955.2 Desulfarculales bacterium | reverse complement strand
ATAAAGCTGGGCATGTAGTCGTCGTGGTCTAGCATGATGTGAGCCTTGACCTCGCTCAGGAGCTTGTTCTTGAAGTTGAACTTGCCCTTTTTCCTGCCCAAGGAGCCTTGGGCACGGAAGCGCTCCATAGCTTTGAAGAGCAGGGCTCGGAACAAGGCCGAGGGCCTGTGCTGGTTGGCGTAGGACAGTGTGGATTTTTTGAGGGCCGCGCTCACCCCAAGGTGGGACATCTTGTCCATGCAGCAGGGAAGACCTGGGCAGATATCCCTTAGGGAGTCGGCCTTGGCCAGATGACAGAAGGGCATGGCCACGAACGGGGTCCAACAAGGCCATCCCTTGGTCCTGTCCTAGTAACCGTACTCCTTGATCAAAGCGGAGAACCCAATGAGGGGGACGTTATGCAGCAGTTGACTGAACAAGCTGGCTACTCGTGCCATAGCCGTACCTCCTCTTGGTCGCGGTATTGTTGGCTTTTGGCATAACCACACTACTACGCTGGCCGGTTTTTGAGAACCTATCTTGGACAGCACTGCTTTGTCGTTAACTGTGTAATTTGATGAGTTTCCCCAGTGGCGCGGCGATAAAATAGATTATAGTTATGAAGATGAAGACATTACGGTAGCCTCTGGCTCTTGCCTTGGCAACCTGGAAGATGCCGCTAAGCCCCTTCAAGCGGGCGTTGGAATGGTTGGAGACCCAGCGGCTTAGGATCAGGTGGGGATGCTTTTCCCGAGTCATGCGCGCTTTGCGGACCGGGGCCAGGGTTTTGGTGTCAAGCGCTATGCGCTCACTTCAGGGCATGGTGGGTGAAGTGGGTGATGTATCACTGGGCGGCCCGTACAGAGGTGGCCTTTCTAATCCAGCGCAGCATTTCCTTAAGCCGCCAAGCGGTGGCGCTGGCGAAGCCGCCGGTTTCCAGTTCGGCCAGGGCCTGCTGCTGCTTTTCGGTTAGCCTGCCGCCGTCAGTAGCCTTTAGCACCGCCAGCGGATGGCTTTGGGCAGTTTACGCTCCTTAGCCGCAGCCTTTCGGACCTCGTCCACGGCGGCGGTGAAGAACTGAACTACATGGAACCAGTCCACGGTGACGTTAGTGTCGGAAAAGCTTTCGCCGATGGCGGTCAGGAAGGCTGGCGACATGTCGCAGACCACCTGGGCGATATTGTTGTGACCGCCGCCATGCTCACGCAGGAAGCGGCGGAACAGAACCAAACAGCCCTTGCCCTTGCCGGGGGTAACGAAGATGACCGGCTTTGGCTTGCGGTCTAGGTCGATGAAGACGGTGACGTAGTTGTGGCCCCGCTT
>CBCOTF020000231.1:0-5126 GCA_965112955.2 Desulfarculales bacterium | reverse complement strand
CTGCATCATGACACCGGAACTACACCAATTCCACTCATGACGACGAAGAGGCAATATTTTACGGGGCCGACCGCCCAGCAGGCGCTTGACTTCTCAGTAGCTTAGCCCGGAGACTCAGCGCTCGACTCGCACCCTGGCGGGACCATAGTTGATGGACCAGCAGCTGGAGTGCATCTTCCTGGGAGATAGCCTGTTGGAGGTGCCGCCGAGGTGCAAAAGGCCGCCGGGCTTGAGCCACCCACCCCCTGGCGGACCAGGCGCTCTAGCGCGGTCAGGCCTTGGGGGGTCTGCCGGGTCAAGGTGACAGGGCCGGGTGCTCCGGCTGCTAAATCGGGTCGGTTGAGGCTGTAATCCTGGCTAGCCTCAACGGCTCCCGGTGGAGCCCAAGCGGGTCATAATTGGGGCTCCAGCTGCATGGCTTATCCGCCGTCTCTTAGCCCCTGTCGCGGGCCTGCTTTACCGCGCCCTCCACCAGAGCCTGGATCTCTTGCAGGCGCTGCTGGCTCTGGGCCTCGAAGCGCATCACCAGAGCCGGTTGGGTATTGCTGGCCCGCACCAGACCCCAGCCGTCGGCAAAGGTCACCCGCACTCCGTCGACGTCCACCACCTCGTACTCCTTGGACAGCTTGACGGTCACCTCGCTCACCACCAAGAACTTGATCTCGTCGGGGCAGTCCACGCGGATTTCGGGGGTGCTCACCACCGGCGGCAGGTCATCAAGCCAGGAGGACAAGGGCGCGGGGTTGGCCGACATCAGCTCGCACAGGCGAAGGCTGGCGTAGATGGCGTCGTCGAAGCCGAACCAGCGGTCCTTGAAGAACATGTGCCCGCTCATCTCGCCGGCCAGAAGCGCGCCGGTCTCGGCCATCTTCTGCTTGATCAGGCCGTGGCCGGCCTTCCACATAATGGGCAGGCCCCCGTGGTTCTTGATGTCGTCATAGAGGTTCTTGCTGCATTTAACCTCACCGATGAAGGTGGCGCCAGGGTTGTCCTTGAGGATGGAGCGCGCGAAGATGGCTAGCAGCAGGTCGCCCCAGATGGGCTCACCGCGTTCGTCCACGGCGCCCATGCGGTCGGAGTCGCCGTCATAGGCCACTCCGGCCCGCAAACGCTGCTCCTTAACCACCCGGCGCAGGTCTACCAGGTTGGCCAGCATCGTGGGATCGGGCTCGTGGTTGGGGAATCGGCCGTCCATCTCGCAGTGCAGGGGCAGGACCTCGATGCCTAGACGCCGCATCAGGGGCACAGCCACCGGTCCGGCGGTGCCGTTGCCGGCATCCACGGCCAGCTTCAGAGGGCCTTTTAGGTGGATATTGGCCGCTACATAGTCCATGTAGGGGCCCACGATCTCCTCTTGGCTTAGGCTGCCTTTGCCCCTAGCCAGGTCGCCGGCCTGGCCGATGTCATAGAGTTTCCTGATTTCGGCCCCGTGGATGGTGCGCTTGCCGGCCAGCACTTTGAAACCGTTGTATTGGGATGGATTGTGGCTGGCGGTGATCATTACCCCCCCCTGGGCTTCATAGTGCCAGACCGAGTAGTACAATAACGGCGTGGGGCAGACGCCCACGTCGATGACCTGCCGCCCGGTGGCCAGGAGCCCTTCCAGCAGGAGGTCGCGGTAGCGATCCGAGCTCAAGCGGCAATCGCGCCCCACGGTCAGGCGCTTGATGCCCTGCCGGTCCATATAGGTGCCGATGGAACGGCCGACGAGGGCCACGTCCTGATCGCTGATCTCCTGGTCCACCAGTCCCCGGATGTCGTATTCGCGGAAAATATTGGACTTCATCATGCCTCTTCATTGTCCCATGCTAGCCGGACCCCATTTATCGGAATTATTTATGCTAGCAGATTGGGTGCGGTTTGCCCCAGGGTCTTGGGGGCTGAAATTAGGCCAGAGATTCCAGGAACTCCAGGTCTTCCGGCGCGGGCAGGAGCAGCAAATTTTCTAGGCCGGCGGGCAAGAGCCAGGTTTGACCCGGGGCCAAGGCTGGCGCCTGGACGCCCTGCCAGCGGCCGTGGCCGGCCAACACCGTCAGCACCCGCAGGCGGCGGCCGCCCCAGTCGGGGCGGTAGGGAGCGCTGGCCCGCACCTTGAGGAGGGCGAAGTGGGGGTCTTCCACCAATAGTTCCAGACGGTTGGGTTGTTCGGCCAGCAGCCGGGAAGGGCAGGGCCCTCCTGGCCCGTTCAGGGCTATCACGGCCATGGCTTTATCTTGGTGCAGGGCTCGCGGTTGGCCGTCGCTGCCCGGGCGGTCCCAGTCGCAGAAGCGGTAGGTGACGTCGGAGGCCTGCTGCAATTCGAAGATCACCAGCCCCGGCCCGGTGGCGTGGACGGTGCCTGCGGGCAAGTGGAAGGTGTCGCCGGCTTGGGCCGGCACCCGGGCCAGCAAATCGGGCAGGCCGCCCTGGGCCGTGGCTCGGGCCACCTGCCCCTGGTCCACGCCCTGCTCGAACCCCATGATGATCTCGGCGCCGGAGTCGGCCCAGAGCACGTGCCAGGACTCGTTCTTGCCCCAGGGCTCGTTCTCTAGGCGGCGGGCGTCAAAGTCTCCGGGATGCACCTGCACGCTGAGCCACTGGCCCACGTTGAGAATTTTCAGCAGGATGGGCAGTAAGGAGCCTTCCCCTTGGCCCAGGAACCAGGCGGGCCAGCGAGTCAAGACCTCATCCAGACCTAGGCCGGCCAGCGGTCCGGTAGCAATGGTGGTGACGTGATGACGGTCGCTGGCCAGCCAGATTTCGCCGGTGTGGGCCGGGGCCGGCCATAGGACGCTCCAGGGCGCGGCCAGGCCGGGGCTGGCCCACACCTTGTCCAGAGAGATCGGGGCCAAGAGCAAGGGACCGGGCGGATTCACCGTGAATCCTCAAGGGGCGTGAAAGCGGAAGACCCTGTCCGCGCGTCAGGGATGGCGTGTCCGAATTGTCCAGCAATTCTGGAGGCTGAACAAAACCACGTTTTTGCCCGGCCGATTGCCCGCCAAGCCACCGACGGCGTGGCAGGCAGGCTATAGAAACGCATCTAGTCCTTGCTCCTTCAGGCGTTCGATCACCTGGCATATGTCCTGGCAGCGCTGGCGGGGTAGGATCAAGAGCACGTCGTCGGTGGCCACCGCCACTAAGTCCTTGACCCCCAGCAGGGCCGTGAGGCGTCCGCCGGCGGCCACTACGTTGCCCTGGGACTCGATAGCCAACAGTTGCCCGTCCTGACAAACGTTGCCAGACGGGTCCGCCGGCCATAGTTCGGCCATCGCCTCCCAGGAGCCCAGGTCGGACCAGCCGAAGTCGGCTTTCACCACGTGCAGGTTGGGCGATTTTTCCAGCACGCCATGATCAACGCTGATGGAGGGCAGCCGGGGATATATCTCGCCAAGAGCCGCATCCTGTCCGGGGCCGCTCAGGCTGGGAGCCAACTCGGCTAGGCCGGCGACCAGGTCGGGAAGATGGCGGGTGAGTTCACTAAGAAGCACCTCGGCTCGCCAGGCGAACATGCCAGAATTCCAAAGATACTGGCCGGACTCCAGATACTGCTGGGCCATGGCCAGTTCGGGCTTTTCGTGGAACCTGGCTACCCGGTACACCTGGGGCGGGGTTTCGTTCAGCAATTGGCCGGTCTCGATGTACCCGAAGCCGGTGGCGGGAAAACGTGGGGTGAGCCCCAGGGTGACCAGCACGTCCTCGGCCCGGGCTACGGCGATGGCTCGTTGGAGGGTGGCCAGAAACAGCGATTCGTCGGTGATAAGATGATCGGCGGGCAGCACCAGACATACGGCCTGGGGATCGCGGCGGGCTACCCAGGCTGCGGCCAGGCCGGCGGCGGTGGCGGTATCTCTGGCCAGAGGCTCGGCCAGCACCTGCGATGCCGGCACCGAGGGCAGTTGTTGGCGTACGCCATCGGCATGGCTTAGGCCGGTCACCACCAGGACCTTGTCATGTCCGACAAGGGGGCTTAAGCGCTTGACGGTTTGCTGCAAAAGACTGCGCTGGCCGGTTAGGGTCAGCAGCTGCTTGGGCCGTCGTCGGCGGCTGGCCGGCCAGAAGCGGGTGCCGTTGCCGCCGGCCATGACCACGGCGTACATGCCTTCTCCATCTACGTACATGCCTTCTCCATTGGCCAAAAGGACTTGCCAGCCTGCCAGGTTGGCGGCCGGCCCCTCTTCCCGGCGCTCGCCATCGGCGGTCGGCAAAAAGCGGTTCCAGGGATCCTGTGGGGCCGCGCGCGCTTGCGATAGATGGACTATAGCGGCTAACTGATGGCAAGGCTAGGCCTTTCGTGCCTCGTCCGGTCGCGGCTACTCGCCGGGCCCGTGCGAAAAAAACTTGATAGAGGTGGGGGTGGTCAACTAGGCATAATCTGAAGTAATTGGGCAGACAAATCGGCGGGAGCCTGTTTGGGGAGGTCCGGGCCATGGCCCTTGACAGCTGGTGGTAGTCTGCCTATTATAATTATTCGTCGTTAACTGTGAAATTTGATGAGTTCTCCCAGTGGTGCGGCGATGAAGTAGATCATGGTTATGAAGGTGAAGACACTATGGTAGCCTCTGGCTCTTGTCCTGGCGGCCTGGAAGATGCCGTTAAGCCCCTCCAGACGGGCATTGGAATGGTTGGAGGCCCAGCGGTTTAGGATCAGGTGGGGATGCTCTTCCAGAGTCCTGAGCGCCTTGAGACCGGGGCCAGGGTTTTGGTGTCAAGCGCTATTCACTTCAGGGCATGGCGGGTAAAATTAGTGATGTACGCCACTGGGCGGTCCGTACAGAGGTGGCCTTGCGGTGCGGTAGTGAAGAATTGGACTACATGGAATCAGTCCACGGTGAAGTTGGTGCTGGGGAAGCTGTCGCCGATGGCGGCCAGGAAGGCTGGCGACATGTCGCATACCACCTCGACGATATTGTTGTGATCGCCGCCATGCGCATGTAAGAAGCGGCTGAACAGGACCAGACAGCCCTTGTCCTTGCGGAGGGTAACGAATATGACCGACTTTTGCTTGCGGTCTAGGTCAATGAAGACGGTAACATAGTTAAGGCCCCGCTTAGAGGCGGTTTCGTCCAGAGTCACGGGCTTGACCCCGTCCAGGTCCATTTTGGACAGGGCCTGGGCCACGTAGAACTGGACCACCCGCCAAAGTCGCG
>CBCOTF020000230.1:0-4553 GCA_965112955.2 Desulfarculales bacterium | reverse complement strand
CAGGGGACTGCTCACTGCGTCAGTGACTACCCTCATCAGCGAGATGATGCGCCGAAACATTGATCTGATCAAATGAGAGAGGAAGGATCCGTCCAAGATAATCAGAGAGCTTTCGTCAAACTAATTCGAAAAACAGCAAGTACCTGCCTAGGCTTGATCACCCTGGCCAAGAAACATGGTTAGGCGTGAGTGGAGGCCACCTATCTGAAGGCCTTGGCCTATTATAGGGCCTTCCGCTCCAAAAGCGTAGAGCGCATCATCGATGAAGGAACTGGACAAGGCGCCTTTGTTGGCGTTGGCCTCGAAATTCAGTCCCATCCTTCATCCCAACACCCGCGGAGCCGGCTACTTCCTTGACCGCCCAAAAAGGAAATCATGCTGAGATTAGTCCCCCATTCTGTACAAGCTCCGCGCCCTAGGGCTGGAGGGCATGCTCAAGGCCCTAGAGGAACAGCTGAACACCACCGGAGCCCAGAAATTGGGCTTCGAGGAAAGACTGGGCCTGATGGTGGACAGGGAGGCCATCTACAAAGAAAATCGCCAGCTCAAAAACAGGCTGGCCAAGGCCAAGCTCCGGCATGACGTCTGTCTGGAGGACATCGACTACCGGCAAAGGCGCGGTATGGACAAGTCTCTTCTCATGGCCCTAGCCTCATGCCGATGAATCGCCGAGCAGCACAACCTGCTCATCAGCGGACCCACTGGCGTAGGCAAAAGCTTTCTCACTTGCGCCCTAGGCCACAAGGCTTGTCTGGAAAGCTACTAGGTCTCCTATAAGAAGGTGCCCGCCCTCCTGCGCGAAATGGTCGCGGCCCGAGGGGCCTGCAGCTATCAAAAGATAATCGTCGCCAGTTCCAAGACCAACCTGCTTATCATGGGCGACTGGGGGCTGGAGAAATTGTCATGGGAGCAGGGTCTTCGTCGTTAACTGTGGAATTTGATGAGTTCCCCAGTGGTGTGGCGATTAAGTAGATCATAGCCGAAGGTGAAGGCATTACAGTAGCCTGTGGCTTTTGCCCTGGCGGCCTGGAAGATGCCGTTAAGCCTTTATAGGCGGGCGTTGGAATGGTTGAAGGTCCAGCGGCTTAAGATCAGGTGTGCATGTTCTTCTAGAGGCATGAGTGCCTTGAGGACCGGGGTCTGGGTTTTGGTGTCAGGCGCGATGCACTTCAGGTCATGGCGGATGACGTGGGTGATGCGCTTATTGTACAGAGGTGGCCTTTCTGATCCTGCGCAGCATCTCCTTGAGTCGTTAGGCGATGACGGTGGTGAAGCCGCTGATTTCCAGTTCGGTCAGGGCCCTCTGTTGCTTTTCGGTTAGCCTGCCGCCGTCAGCGGCCTTGAACACGGCCCAGCGGGTGGCCTTGGGGAGTTTACGCTACTTCGCCTCGGTCTTTCAAACTTCGTCCATGGCGGTGGTGAAGAGCTGGGCGACATGGAATCAGTCCACGGTGGCGTTGGTGCCGGGGAAACTTTCGCCGATGGCGGCCAGGAAGGCTGGCGGCATGTCGCAGACCACCATGTCGCAGACCACCTCGACTATATTGTTGTGATCGTCGCCATGTTGCCGTAGGAAGCGGCGGAACAGGATCAGGCAGCCCTTTTGGCTCCGTGGTCTGGGCAGTCCACTCAGGGCACCTGAGCGGTTATGTAGCTAATGATGCTGGAAAAATTTGCGATGACACCAGGTGAATTCGTGGAAATCGT
Source organism: Desulfarculales bacterium (assembly GCA_965112955.2). Lineage (GTDB taxonomy): Bacteria > Desulfobacterota > Desulfarculia > Desulfarculales > Desulfarculaceae > JACRDC01. The sequence goes on along the minus strand of CBCOTF020000230.1, from coordinate 2,846 downwards.
GAGCCTCGCGCAGCATGCCACACTCCGGGCAGGGGTACTCGGCTCCCCGGCGGCGGAAACCTTCAAACGTTATCCCATCAGCCGCCAGGGCGTTTGCAACCCCCGGCCAAGGGCCCTAAGTTCGCCAGCGTCCATGATTGCCTCCTGTTTCAACTCGGCCATGCGGATTGCTGCATCATGGCACTGGAGCTACACTAACTCCACTCATGACCGATGAAGAGGCCGTTTTTTTGATTCCCATGATTGACACTGACTAGGCTTATTACTAAATTAAATATAGTAATTATTACTAAATGGAGATCGCGTGCAAACGTCATTCAAACTGAGAATGACCACCCAACGCCAGGTGATCCTGGAGGAGTTACGCAAGCTGACAAGCCATCCCACTGCCGGCGAATTGTGCCAGGTTGTGAGGCAGAGGCTGCCCCGAATCAGTCTGGGCACGGTTTACCGCAACCTGGAAATCCTATCGCGTTCGGGGGTGGTGCTCAAACTGGACGTGGCTGGCCTGGAGATGCGTTTCGATGGCAACGTGAATAATCACTACCACGTGCGTTGTCTGGACTGCGGCCGAGTAGCCGACGTGGACATGGGCCTTCTGGATGGTCTGGAGCATACCGTCGGTCAGCACAGTGATTTCGAGGTACTGGGGCACCGACTGGAATTCGTGGGACACTGCCCTGCCTGCCGTCAGGCTCAGGCCAACACCTAAGGCCCCGATTCTAACAACACCGGGCGCTATAATCAGTTCATGACCGCCAAGGAGAAGACCGCTCTCGATCCGGAGGGGCGCCAGGTGCTCAAGGCCCTGGCCAAGGCAGCCGCGCCTCAGGCCCCCAAGCAAATAGCCTAAACCGCCGACCTGGATGGCAAGGTCGTCAACGATGTGATCAAGTGCCTCACGGCCAGGGCCTGGTGGACAGCCCCGTGCGCTGCAAATACGGGCTCACTGCCGCCGGCCTGGATGCAGTCAAATCCTAAGTAGCCGCGTGGGTGGCTAGCGGATCCCATAACGCCTGCCCAAGCACAAGGGACCCACGCCACCCCGCCACTTCAGAGAAATTTTGTTAAACATAGCCCGCTTGAAAAATATCCAGACCAAGAAGGATTTGCTGACCGCCTTTGCCGGCGAGTTCCAATCCCGCAACCGCTATACTTACTTCGCGGCCAAGGCCAAAACGAGGGCTTCGAGCAGATCACCTTCATCTTCGAGGAAACGGCCAATCAGGAGAAGGTGCACGCCAAGCGCCTGTTCAAATTTCTGGCGGGCGGCAAGATGGAGATGGTAGCGGCCGTTACCGCGGGCGTGATAGGCACCCACCCTGGAGGACTTGAAGGCTTCCGCGGCCGGTGAGCACCACGAGCAAGCCTCCAAGTACTCGGAATTCGTCAAAAAGTCCGCTAAGAAAACTTTGAGGAGATCGCTAAGGTCTTCGAGACCATCGCCATGGCCGAGCGCCTCCACGAGAAGCACTATGTGGGACTGGCTGCCAACATCGACGGCGGCTGGGTATTCAAGCGCCAGTAGAAGGCCACCTGGCGTTGCTGCAATTGCGGCTACTTGCACGAGGGCGAGGAGGCCCACGATTGTTGCCACGCCTGCAACCACCCCCAGGCCCACTTCGAGCTTAAAAGCGAAAATTGGTAGACTTCCTGGATAACAACATCCATAATATTTAATATCCTATTGCTTGATCAGAACAGGGAGGACCCTTCGATGAACGAGAGGCTTCAGGTTTATAAGTGCGATATGTGCGGCAACATGGTGGAGATGCTTCACGCCGACAAGGGTGAGCTGGTCTGCTGCGCCCAGCCTATGAAATTGCAGGCCGAGAACACCGTGGTCGCCGCCAAGGAAAAACATGTGCCGGTGATCGAAAAAACGCCTCAAGGCTGCAAGGTCAAGCTGGGCAGCGTGCCCCATCCCATGGAGGATAAGCACTACATCCAGTGGGTAGAGCTGATATCAGGTAATAAGATCTATATGGAGTACCTTAAGTCTGGCCAGTGAACCATGCGGGTTTCCAAAAAATGCACGCTGCGGCTGCCCAGACTAAGGATGTCGCCGGTCTTGACCACCTCCACCGGCCAGTCCTGGTCATGAAAATGCCCCCGCATGGCCTCCTTTCCCAAAGGGGAGGTAAAGACCTTTGCGGGCTGGACTTCTGCGATGACCCCGGGCAGGCTGCCGGAGTGGTCCATCTCCAGATGATTAACCACCAGATAGTCGATCTTCTTGGGATCGATGATTTGGTGTATGCGGTGCAGCATCTCACCCTGGAACCCGCTTTTGACCGTGTCGAAGAGGGTCACCTTTTCGTCCACCACTAGGTAGGCGTTGTAGGTGGTTCCCTTGTAGGTGGAATAGCCGTGGAAATCGCGTATGTCCCAATCCACGGCGCCCACCCAATAAATGCCCTGCTTGATCTCTACCGGATTCATGGTCGCCTCTGCTTGCAGACATTGACAAGAGGCGCGGCGGCACCCCTCAATACCAAAGTCGCTCCGGCCCGCTGCCGGGGCGGCGCATTATAGCGCTCTAGTCCTCGGACTCGAACTGATCCTTGGAGGCGCCGCAGACCGGGCAGGACCAGTCGTCGGACAAATCCTCAAAGGCGATGCCAGCCGGAACGTGGCCCTCGGCATCGCCTTTGGCGGGATCGTAGACGTAACCGCAGATGCCGCAAGCGTACTTTTTCATGGTGTTCTTCTCCTCGAGCGCCGGATGGCGGTTGATATGAGGTGGTTTTCGCTTGGACCGGCCCTTTAAACCGGCCAGGCGGGTTATTTTCTGGGGATTAGGACTTCCAGTGGCCGTGCAGGTTGCAGTAGGCCCGGGCGGTGAC
>CBCOTF020000229.1:0-31103 GCA_965112955.2 Desulfarculales bacterium | reverse complement strand
CCACCGCTTCATCAAGGCGATGGCTGACCCGGATCGCTTCCTCGATGGGCGTAACGAGGCGGCTGCGGCCTGGGCCAAGAAGGTCGTGGCGGCTGACCCTGACGCTTATTTCCCGTTCATCTGACCCTTTTGGGGATGACTCACGGCTGGTGACCGTGAGTCATTCGCTTGAATGGTTAGGTAGACAAAAACAGGAGGTTTGATCATGGGCTGGATAGAGATCGTTTTTTTGGCTGGGGCTGGGTTTGCGTTGATTTCCTGCTGCTATTTTCTGGATCGGTGGGAAGAGTGCCGGAAGCTGGATCGGCGGCTGCGCCGGATCAAGGAGGTGGGCTGATGGAGCCAGTTACAGCGATGCTGGGGAACGTCTTCTGGACGGTGGACGAGGTGATGGGGCTGGCATCTCAGCCAAACATCAATCAACCGCTCACCGATGAAGAGGCCCTGGAGTTCATAGCTGACCACCAGGAAGCCTTTCGGGATCGCCTGTTTGAACTGGGCTGGGAAGTCCTGGACGATATGCTGGTCGAATGGCTGGAGGAAAAAAACGAGGAATTCCGGGTCAACTCCCTCCCCTGCGAACCAGTTATGACGAACCTGGGCTGGCGATACTGGCAGACCGGGGGCGGCTGCACCGCCTGGGGCTACAATATCGAGCCGGGCGAAGATCAGGGGATCGCTTGTGGCCGCTATCTGCTGATGACCAGCGTAGTCCACGACTGTTCTGCACCTGATACCCTCAAGGGCGAGCGCATCCTGGTGGGCCTCTATGACCAGGACGGCGAGTATGTCGAGTATCACGAGTTCCTATCAGTCGAAGAGTTCTTGGAAGCCTGGGACGGGCCTTACGCCCCTCCCGGCATGATGACCCAGGAGCTTTTTGACCAGATGATGGGGGAGGGATGACGATGGCAATGGGTAAATACACGCCGGGGCCGTGGGAGGTTGCCGGGAAGTCTGGGAATATGGGCGAGGCATTCGTCATTGAATCGGCTACCAGGACGGTGGCCTGGACGAGTAACTCCCTTGGCCTGGATGACGAGGATACTTCCTTGACTGAAGAAGAAGTCATCACCAAGGAAGACGAGGACAACGCCAAGGTGATCGCCCAAGCCCCAGAGCTACTGGAAGCCCTGGACGATGTGACTGCGGCCCTGGAGACCTTGCTGATGCATTATGGCCCCTCACCTCTGCCCCTTAAAGGCATGAGCGTCCACGACTACACCCAGCGTCTTAAAGTGGTCACCAGGGCCAGGAAGCTGACCGATGCGTGGCGGCAAGAGGAGGAGGACGATGCGTCTGGAGAAAGTTGAACCGAGCCAGCGAGAGAAGGTCTGGCTGGCGAGCGAGAACCCGCATATCCGGGGGCTGGCGATGAGCTATCGGTGCGTTAATTGTGGTCTCCTGGTCACCTACGGAGACCGCCTGGGCGGCGTGTACGCTGACCTGGACGGGAAGCCGTTCAGAGACTACTACTGCGGCAAATGTGCCGAGGAGGTGCAATGCACAACTTCAAAGACCACAACGGTGTGATCCACGCCCCGGCGAAGCTCAACCGGATCGCCGTATGGCAAGCCACTCGATGCGTGGTCTCCATTCAGACCACATGGCGGCGCACCCATGCGTCTGTAACGTGTCCCTGGTGCTTGGCGGGTATCGCCAAGGATAGCCTTTAACCTTCAAGGGGAGGGAGACCTCCCCCCATTAGGCAAGATCAGGGATTCCTGGTCTTCCTTAATGGGCCATAGCTTAGTTGGTAAAGCGGCGGGGGCCAGGGGGCCAAGCGGGGTGGATGATAGAGTCCTGCCCGAAGACCCCTGGAGACAACCCCTGCGTCAAGGCGGTGCGGCTGGCCTCTATCTCTGGCTGCGCCGCCCATCGTGGGGTTCGATTCCCCTCTGGCCCACCCATTTTGGAATGGTTGGTTAGGCCACAAGCCGACTCATAGCTCATCTCTGCACCCGTGGATCTGAAGGTCAGAGCCTCGGAGAAGCGGGTGGGGTTATGACCGGGGTTCGATTCCCCGGCGTTCCGGCCCATTTTATCAAACCCAAAACAAGGAGAATTGAGATGGCGGCAACTAAAGAGCAAGAAGAGAAGTACCTGGAAGGTGGCGGCTGTCATTGCCTATACTGCGGCGATGACGATATCGAAGGTGGCCCGGTGCAGATCGATGCTGGCATGGCATGGCAGTCGATCGAGTGCAACGCCTGTGAGGCTCAATGGGACGATGTTTATCACCTCGTCACCGTTGATGAGGCTCCGTACCAGGAGGTGGCTGATGGCTAAGTTCGGAGTCACCTGTCGAGAGGTCTCTATCTACACCATCACGGTGGAGGCCGAGAGCTTTGAAGACGCTGTGGCCGAGGTCGAGGGGATGGATAACACTTCCCCAACCCCTGAACAAATCCAGAGCGGCGAGTGGGGCATCGAATCGGTCACCAACCTGGAAACCATGAAGACCCGCCTGTATTGTGACGGGATCGAGGAGGAAGACGATGGCTGAGAACTGGAACCAGTACTGTGACCGGATGGCAAAGTTCTTCGGAATGTCCCAGTTTAAGGTAGACAAATGAAATCATTATGCACTCAAAAAAGGTACTTTATGTGCAGTATGAAGGTTAGGAGGAAGTTATGAACACCCAAAAAGAGCAAGACGAGATGGAACGAAAGGCGATGGAGTGGGGGTTCACCCCGGAGCAAAAAGTTAGGGCGATGACTTGGGCAAAGGAAAAAGGATTCACTCTAAACTGCCCCAAGTGTGTCGACCATCACATCTTCAATAGCAGATTCATTCGGGATAAACGCGGCAATATTGTCAGTCAGGTAAACTATTGCATAGAATGTCGATAAACTAAAGGGGCGGGGGTATCCCGCCCCTTTATCTATCCGAATCAAGTACCATGTGCAGAAAAATGCCGATACTCTCTATGTCGGGTTTAGCGGCAAGAAGGGCAAGGTCAACGCCGAGGTCTATGGCCCCCAGGAAGAGGTCATCGATATGCTGGAGGTGCTGCTCCAGCAAGCGATGGATACCTTCACCGAGCCATATGACGGCATATGGGGTGAGCATCCTGTTTGGACGAGAGCCGATTGGGGCAACGAGGCGGCGTGTAACGATACGAGCCTGGGCTATTGGGCCTGGGTGCGGAACCAAATCAGGATTAAGGAAGAGGAGGAGGACGCATGAACGCCGAAGAATTCACCAATCTGGTGGCGAACCTGGGAAGGCCAGGGGAGCCGGAAGAGGAGGCGGCTGCGCTCCAGCGGCTGATCGGGATGGCCCGGAGGGTTAATCACGATCCCCACCTCCCCAATAAGGCCATGTACGTCTTACGGTGCGCCCAGGCCGACCTGGAGGGGTTACTGGACGGGGAAGACCGGGAAGACGGCCATTCGGGCTTTAAGACCATCGAGGAAATTAAGGAAGTCCTGGCCGAAGCTGACCCGATGGGGCCGGAAGCTGCGTCCCAGTTCATGTCCCAGGAGATCGCCGGGACGGAGGTGGAGCAACCCGCCATAATCTGCATCGAAATCAAGGACGGCAACGTCCAGGCGGTCTATGGCAGCCGGGAAGTCCCGGTAGTGGTGTTGGATTACGATACCGATTACGCAGCCGAGAAAGACCTGATTGAGGTCTACAGCGAGGAAGGGGTGCAGTGCTTGCCCACCGTCTGGAGCGTGGACATTGCCCCGGAGTCTGTACGGAAGACTATCGAAGCCCTGCATGGGCATGGCTTATGGGATTGATCGCTTGAGGGGCCGAATGCTCACCGAGTTTCGGCCTAACCTGAAGGATCAAAAACCTTTGGCAAAAAGGAGATTTTCTATGGAAGAGGAAAAGAACTGGGGCCAGAAGCTGATGGCCGAGGATGCGAAAGAGAACCCGCCGGGGATCAACCTGAGATTTCTGGCGCAGGGCATGATCAAGATCGCCCACGAAGACCTCCCGGCTGGCTTCTTTGATTGGAGCCTGGAGGATCAGCTTGGGTGGGCCTACGAGTACTGGTCGCACATGGATGATGACCAACTGGTCAAGGGCGTGGCTTACCTGACCCCGATTGAGGATGCGGTCATTGACATGGTCGAGGTGGACGGCTGGTACAAGGACGAAGAGTACCCTGTGCTGGCATCCACGAAGACCTGGACATCGTTTTGGGCCGGAGGCCGGGATGAGAAGCTCCGTCCACCTGAAGAGGTGACCAAGCTGGAGAACCTGACCAACGCTGCGCCGAAGCTACTGGCGGCGTGTAAGCTGGCCCTGGAAGCTTACCAGTGGCTGGCTGAGAAGCACGGTATCGAATGCGATGCCATTCCCCTGGAGGATGCCTTAGCTGCGGCTGAAGGGCGGGAGGAGTATCACTAGGGAGACTCTTGATGCGTACCGTGGGGATCATCCTCTATGTTATTTTCATGGGCCTGGTCTTTTGGGCCAAGGGAGTCGATGACAACTAATGGGTATCAACAGCGTGAAGCACGACATAAGCGCACATGAGGTCGCCGTGCGCCGGGGGTATCGTTTTATCTCAGGCCACGGCAAGGCCAAGGGCGATATCTGGCTCTGCAAGTTCACCAAACAACCCCACGGTGGCGAGGCCATATGGGTGGGCTACGACTACAAGCTGCGGCGGTGGATCGTTGAAGAGGAGGGTTGAAGAGATGAGGAAGCAAGGCCGCAAGGCTCCGAGGCGCATCCCAGCGGTGCTGACCCCGGATGAAGCGGCCCAGGTGCTGGGGGAGGTGGAGAAGTCCACCTCCCTGTCGGCACTCAGGAATCTGGCGATCCTGCGCCTGATGCTCAACACGGGCCTCCGGGCCAGGGAGCTGCGGGAACTGCGGGTTAACCAGATCGACTGGGCCACGGGGCGGTTCAAGGTCAGAGGGAAGGGGGGCCGGGAGCGGGTCATGCGCATTTCCGGCCCCGATATTTTTTTGCTGCGTCGCTGGCTGGAGGCCAGGGACTTGAGGTTGCCGCCCAGTAACTTGGGGGTGCCGCCCAGTAACTTGCTGTTTACCAACCTCAACGGCACCAAACCGGTGTGTGACCGCTGGCTGAGGCGCATGGTAAAGCGTGAGGTTTCGAAAACCGGGATTGAAAAAGACGTTCACCCGCACACGCTGCGGCATTCTTTTGCCAGTAATCTTTTGCGTCAAGAAAAGAACCTTTTCCTTGTCGCAAAAGCCCTGGGGCATAGCGATATTTCCACAACGCAAATCTACCTCCATGTGGAGGATGAGGAACTCGAAGAGGCCATGGTTCGCATGGCCATGGGAGGGTGAGGTGAATACGATACACTACCGAAAAACCATAACCGGAATGCATACCTGGTGCGGGGTCTGGAGGAACCCAGCAGAAGGGCCACACGCCCGGGATAATAGCTCCCCGAGACCATCGGATGTCACCTGTAAAAAGTGCCTTAAAGCGGCCGACGAATGGCTGAGAGCATACAAAAACCGAAAAGCTCGGGAAAAAACCGAAAGGGAGAGACCAAAAATGTCTTATCTATCTGAGAAAATCTACCAGGAGAGAAAAGAGGCTGAAGCAAAAGCCATCGACTCCCTGGCCCGATACAAATTCCAGATGTTTGGCTATTGGGCGGCCATCTGGGTGCATCTGAACAAGATCAGCGAAGACCCACAACCGAACCCATTCGGGAAGCTGGTGAAGCTGGCGAAGGAGATGAAGGGCAACGGGGAAGAAGGCGGCATCGACGCCGGATACCACCCGGGATCCAAGTCTGACCCCCGCGACTGAGTACGAATTAAACGAATTAAACGAAAAAAGGAGGGGGCCATGGGGCCCCCTTTTTTTTGTGCCTGAGTTTTTCGCCACCCTTCAGGCAGGGGTGGGCCTCATAACCCGGAGGGACACGGGGCAATTATCTGCCTACTCGTATTCCAACTCCGGAGATGGCCGACAAGAAAATAGCCAAGACCCAAAGGGCCATGCCCAGCCAGGCGATGTTCAGCCAGGGAAGACCACCGACGCCCACAGCCGTCAGAAACAACAGCGCGAAGGCGAAGACCAATAAAAGCATTATGACAATTTCCAAAACTAACCTCCCTTACCGATTAACCTTGTCGTAGAAATCCGGACAGGGCTTAAAGGTCACCGTGTTGTGGGCGGGAACCGAAACCTTCACCCCGGGCCTCTGCGGGTTGTTCCGTTGACAGGCCTTACGCTCTGCCCGCTTGAATACACCCAGGCCTGTGAACGACATCCGGCCGTCGATCCTTACCGCGGCGATAACATTTCCTACCAGGGCGTCAAAAACCCGCTCCGCTTCGGCCAGGGTCACCTTCGCCTGAACCGACAAATCCTTGATCATTTCCGATTTAGTCATGCTCATCTCCTTTTGCTGCTATGGTTTTTGGTGATTCAAATTTTGTTTTCGTCCAGTTTATGATCGCCACACCAGTCAAAGCCAAATACCGCTGGCCAACCGACCATGGTAGGGGAGTGGCGCCGACAGCGCCCAAAATCTCCCCTGGTATCGTTGGGCCCAGGCTTCTTTTCTACAAAAAACATACAGGTGCAGCACCGCATCCCTTTCGACCTTCCTGCCCAGTTATCTTCGCTCATGCACCCTCCTCACGAGACCAGCGAGGTGCTCATGATGATGTAGCCTAGGGCAATAGGGACGAACTTGCTCTCAACCCCACGAGTATCCTCTGAGCGCATAATATAATCCACCCGCAGGACAACCGCCCGGCCGGTGTAGCCGACAGGCTCGGTCTTCTCAGCCGGGCTGCCGTACTCGCCTTTGTTGTCCCATTCCTTAATCAGGAGTTCGTCGCCGACCTGGAAGTCACGGTCATTAAGCCTGAGCTGAAATTTCTTCCGGCCAGACAGCGTGTGGACGAAAAACTCCGGCCACTCCTTCAGTTCGTGTTGTTTCTTGGGCCGTGCCGCTTTTGACGCCTCTCCACTCATTCTGCACCTCCGATATAGTTTTGAAACTGCATGTACTCAGCCAAGTATGTCAGCTTGAGTTTGCCGGTAGGGCCATTCCGGTGTTTTGCCACGGTTATTTCTGCGGTCCCCCGGTCAGGGGAGTTTTCCCGATAAAGCTCGTCACGATAAATAAACATCACCAGGTCAGCATCCTGCTCTATGCTCCCAGACTCTCTGAGGTCCACCAGCATGGGTTTTTTGCTGGGACGCTTCTCCACATCCCGGTTCAACTGGCAGAGGGCGATCACGGGGACCTGGAGCTCCTTCGCCAGGGACTTGAGGCCGCGGCTGATCTCACCCACCTCTTGTTCCCGGCTCTTTGGTTTTGACCCCCGGGCCAACTGCAAGTAGTCCACAATGATCAGCCCCAGACTGTTCCGGGTCTTTAATCTCCTGGCCTGGGCCCTGATCTCCATGACTGTCATGGCTGGCTTGTCGACCAGGTAAAAGGGGATATCCATCAGTTTTCCGCAGGCCACCCCGAAGGTGACCCACTCCTGGCCGATCATCTTGGCAGAGCGTAGTCTGGTCGAGTGGATGGGACCGGCGTTGGAGATCAGGCGCTGCACCACCTGCTCATTAGGCTGCTCCAGGCTGACAAACAGCGTGGGTACACCGTGGGCCTTCGCTGCGTTATAGCCCATGTTCAGGGCCAGGGCAGTTTTACCCATGCTGGGGCGGGCCGCCAGGATAATCAGGTCGCTGTTCTGCCAACCTCCCGTGATGTAGTCGAGATCAGCGAAGCCGCTGGGGACCCCGAGGATCTCCTGCTTATGCTCAAAAAGTTTCTCGATCCGGCTGGCCTCTTCCGGCACCAGTTCATCCAGGGAGTGGACGGTGATGGACTGCTGCCCCTCTGCTATCTCATAGATCCTCTGTTCAGCTTGACCGAGAAAGGCATCTATGTCGGCTACCGGCGCCAGACAGGCGGCTGCAATCTGCTGACTGGCATCCAAAAGCTTACGAAGTTGCGACATCTTCTTAATAATCTTGGCATAAAACACAGCGTTTGTCGCAAAACCCACCTCTTCGGATAGACCCGCCAGAAAGGCGGGCCCTCCACACCCTTCCAGCCAATTCGCTTCACGCAGCCTGGCGCACACCGTCACCAGGTCCACCGGGTCCGTGTTATTGTAAAGACCAAGCATGGCGGTGAAGATCTTCCCGTGAGCCTCCCGGTAGAAGTCGACGGGATCGAGTATCTCACTCACCTCGTCCATGACCTCCGGCCGTACCAGGATGGCCCCGAGCACACTCTGTTCGGCCTCGGGATTAGAAGGTGGTACATAGCCTGCGCTCTGTTCTGGTGGGGTCTTGGACATCACTTACTCCCTAACCAAATAAAAAACTCGACTGTCCCGAGCAAAACATAACCCCAGCCCATAACTCTGGCGAGTGTATCCCTGCGCTCCGTCAAGAGATATCCAACGACCAGATAAAGCGGCCCCACCGGGAGTTCTTTGTAGGGCATCACTCGCCCCCTATCTGAGGCAGCGGGGCCCCACCCAACAGTTCCTGGCCCCGTTTTTGTACCGCCCGGGCGTGAAGATGAGCCTCTTTGAAGTTTTTAAAGAGGAACTTCAGCTCGTCATAAGGAGTGACCTTGAACTTCCCCCACCCTCCACAGACGGTGTCCAACGCCCGCTGTGTGGCAAAGTCAAGCTCCGGTTTAATGTCTGCCTCGGCCCACGCTATGAGTCCAGCCCATATCTCTTGAGGATCAGGCTCCAAGGGCTGACCTGCCTCAAGAAGTTCGCTGACCTTCGGGAACCACTTGTGCTTGCTGATATGGCTCTTGACGGCCAGCTCGAACTCCCGGGGCCCCAAGTGCTGGAGAAACTCCCAGTAACCATCCATAGTCCCTTCCTTTAGAGCGTAGTCTGGGTAAAGCGCCGTCAAGACCAGCATCCCTTTTTTAAAAACCTCGTAGTTCATCTCATGCTCCTTTTGGTACCCAATTTTTCACCACAGCAAAACCCTTGGGCTTGTCGGACCCAGGCCCCTTGATGTCGTCGATCTTGTTTAGCCAGTTTTTAATGAACAACTTCGGGTTGGCCAGATGGCCGTTGGCTTTGAACTTCTTCTTCTGGGCGTTGTCACTGATCCAGTCCTCCATTTTAGAAAGCTCTACCAGGAGCAGGTTATCAGCCATGGCAGGATATTCCTTGGCCAGCTTTAGCCGGTATTCGAGATCTACGACGAAATATGGACAGACGAAAAAGGGGTGACTGGCGGGGGCGGCATCAGCGGGTACGATAGTACCCGGTGGTGCAATAAGTTCTTTATCCTGTTTCTGTTTCTGTGACTGTGACTGTTTCTTTATATCGATAGGGGTATCGATAGGGGTATCGTATTTTATTTTGAAGTGTTTGTAATGTTCAATAAAATCAACTATTAACGGACAACCATGGAGGGTGGCCAACTGCTTCTCTATACCCTTAACCTGCTGGGGGCTTAACTTACCATTCTGAGAATTCACCCCGGCTTGATGTTTGAGCATTTTGATCACCCAGACCACAGAAAACTCCGGGGAGTATTTAATAAACCCTTGTTCTTCCAGGGATTTTATCACCTTCTCTGATACCCCTATCGATACCCCTATCTCTACCTGTATCAATACCGTAGGGAGGTAGTATATGCCCGAAAAATGTCTATGCGGGTTTGTAAATAACCAGGCGGCGATCAGCTTGCCTTCTGGAGAAAGGCCCTTTATCAAAGGGTCAGTCCAAAAGCCCTCGTCTATTCTGGCATAGGCCATATCTCATTGTCCCGTAAACAAAAAGCACCCTACGATAACCTTGGCAAGCCTGAGATGGGGCTTCCGGCCGTCACCGGGTCCGGAGGGGTTATCGTAGGGTGCGCTGTAAAGCCTGCATGTCATCTCAATTTCACCATCGCCAGAATAGCAGCCCCAGGGTGGGGCGTCAAGTAAAATTAGAAGGGGATGTCCGGTTCGTCTTCGGGTGGGGCTGTCCTTTTCACTGGGCTGCCACAGAACTCCATCGACTCCACGATCACCTCGTCCCGCTGGTGTTTTACCCCGTCTTTTTCCCAGGACGAGCGGCTGAGGCGCCCTTCCACCAGTATCTCCTGGCCCTTCTTCACATGATCCTTGAAAACCTCCCCGAGCTTACCCCATACGATCAGGTTGGCCCAGTAGGTCTTGTCTTTGTTTTTGGGCTCGAGCTTATCTTTGATAGCCAGGCTAACTTTAGCCAAAGCGGTTTCTTTGGGACCGATATAACGGAGATCTACCTCGCCCCCAGTGTTTCCTTTGAGGATCACCTTGTTCATTTTAGCCCCTTAATCTGGGTGGCAGCTTGGTTTTGTATAGGAACTGGTGGGCGATAACGATATCTGGACAGAGGTCGTAGAAAGTGAGCCCCTTTAGGCGCTCATCCCCACGGGACAGCATCAACAGGAGACACGCCTTGTCTGGCTTCATGCCCCTGATCCCGGCGTTGATTTTGCTCAAGGTGGTAAAATGAATCCCCAGCTTTTCAGCGTAATCACCAGGAATTTTTATGGCCAACGGTTTTGGGTTCTTCATGCCACCAATATTCGCATGAGTTGGCAAAGGTGTCAAGCGGAATTTTGAGATTTTTTTTCGGGCAGACTTAAAAAAATTCTTGACAAATACGCCAAGGTGATAGATGATGTTCATTAGATCAAATAGACCGAAGAGGAGGGTTGTATGGCAAAAAACGAGGGGACTAAAGTGTCTGATGTCCCGGGGTATGTTCGTGAGCCGGAGTCGGTGGAGCCGATGATGGAAGTCAAGGAGACCTTTGAGACTTTGCCGGTGAAACTCACCGACATGGATTACAAGGACTTCGGGATTAAAATGGGCCAGGCCAACCAGGACATCTCCAAAGCCGAGGATGAGCTGGCGGCCGTCAAGAGCCAGTACAAGAGCCGTATCGACGCAGCGGTGGCCAAGAGGAACGAGTACTCGGCCATCATCAACTCCGGCTGCGAGTACAAGAAGGTCGACTGCCACCTGGTGAAGGACTTCCAGGCTGGCACCATCACCCTGATTCGGCTCGACACTGGAGAGGTCGTCCGGACCCGTACCATGGGTATGGAGGAACGCCAGCGTGGTCTCAAGCTGGAAGGCGAGGCCACCGGCCCTTGATAGCCATCCCCTCTGTCACCCAGGCGATAGGCTTTGGAAACCCCGGAGCCTTCGCTAACATTCCACCCGACCTGCTTCAGGCGGCCCAGGACCGCGGCACTAAGTTTCATGAGGTTGCTGCTGCCTACGCCTTGAAACTGTGGCTTCCGGAACTCCGAGATGATCTCACAGGATTCTTCCTGTCATTCTCCAGGTGGTTCGACAAGTTTGTGGTGGAAACCGTCATGGTGGAACAACGGCTCAGTCATCCCACCCTTTATTATGAGGGGACCCCTGACTGGGTGGGCAGGCTCAAAGGTGACCAGGGGCTTACTTTGTTGGACTGGAAGACGCCCCACTACGCCTCCAAGGGATGGCGCCTACAGCTTGCTGGCTACAAGGCGTTGGCAGAGCAGGCTGGGCACAAGATAACCCGGGTGGCATCACTTCAGCCGCGTCGGGACGGCAAGGTGGCAAAGTTTATTGATTATCCAAACAGCCTGACAGGTGACCTGGGGGTTTTTATGGCGGTCCTAAGTGTTTGGCGCTTTTACAACGGAGACTAAAAAATGGAAGAGTTTAACTGGGACAACCTGAACGGCGAGGAAAGGGGAGCCGAGCCCGAAGGCAAAGTGGTCGACGCCGAGTTTGAAGTGGAGGAGGACCTGCTTGAGGCAGTCGGTGTTCCGGCCACCATTGACTCGCAGCCGATAGCGGCCCTGCTGCATCGGTTTAGGACCGAGTGCGATCTGGTAGTGGGCCGGGCCAAGACTCTGACGGTGATCCGTGACCCGGACACCAACGCTACCGCCGCAGAGTGGGCCGTCCAGACCAAGCGGAAGATCAAGGACCTGGAGGAGCTCCGGAAGAGGATCGTAACTCCCTACAACATCTACCTCACCCAGGTCAACCGCTTCTTTAAGCTCTACTCTGACCCCCTGGGACAGGCAGAAGCCTACTTATCCAGGCTACTGGGAAACTACCGGCAGTATCAGGAGAACGAGGCCAAGCGCATCCAGGCCGAGCAGGAGGCTGAGGCCCGCAAGATCCAGAAGCAGTTGGAGGACGAGGCCCGGGAAGCTGCAAAAAAAGATGTCCACTACGAACCGGCCCCCATCGTGGCTCCGGTGGCGCCGGAGGTCCAGAAGGTAACCCGGGTGGCCGGAGGATCCACGAGCCAGCGGAAGGACTGGACCTTCGAGGTGGAGGACGAGTCCAAGATCGACCGTGAGTTTCTGATGCTCAATGAGAAGAAGCTCCGTGAGCATATCAAGGGTGGCCTCCGGACCACCCCGGGAGTTCGGATCTACGAGGAATATACGACCAGAATTCGTGCATAACAATTTGCGCTGAGGGGGTGCTCGAAAGAGAGGGTCCGGACTGAGGCCTCTGGGTTTTGAGGTAATCAGCCCTCATGTGAATCCCAGCCGGGTGAACAAGGCCTCCACCCCCAAGGCGCATACGAAAAGGAGAAATCGCATGGCAAAGGCAGCAGCAACAGTACCGGCAAAGTCTGACCCGGGGATGGTGGTTTACCAGGCCCGGGGTGGGGAGCAGGTTCAGCTCTCCCTCGAAACCGTCAAGAACTTTTTGGTCACTGGGAACAAAGACCTGGTCACCGTGCAGGAGATGGTCTATTTCATCGGGATCTGTAAGGCTCGGGGGCTTAACCCTTTCGCCAAGGATTGCTACCTGGTGAAGTACTCGGTCAACGAGAACGCCGCCATCATCACGGCCATCGACTTCTACCGGAGCCGGGCCAAGGCGCAGCCGGATTGTGTTGGCTGGGAGAAGGGTGTCATCGTCATGCACAAGGAGACCGGAGACCTCCGGTACTCCAAGGGCCTGGTGCTGGATAGCGAGGAGGTCGTTGGTGGGTTCTTCCGGGCGCATCCGAAGGGTTGGGATCTCCCCTGGGAGCTGGAGGTTAACCTCAGGGAGTTCCAGAAGAAGACCAAGGAAGGAAACATTACCGCCTTCTGGAAGAACCCGGCGATGATGATCGCCAAGGTGGCCGAGTCCCAGGGGCTCCGCACCCTGTGGCCCGATGAATTCCGTGGCACCCTGGCGGCCGAGGAAGTTGGTTTCCATTCCGATCAGTTCGGCACTATAGACGAGCTCCCCGCCCCTCCTGCCGAGAAAGAGCCGCCGCCGCCAGAGGTAGACCTGGGACAGTACAATTCCCTGCTGGCTGCCAAGAAGCTTACACCGGAGCGCCTTGCTTACCTGGATGAGTTTCTCAGACAAACCGCCGCCAGCCAGAAGAAGAGCAAGGTTACCGTCCCGATGCTGAAAGAAAAAGCCGCGGCTAACTTCGCCGGATTCTTCGGCGCTTTCGAGAAGTGGGAGGCTGTAAGCCACCCCAAGGGTGGTCAGGACCAAGAGCCGGAGCCGACTGGCCCCACGGCTGAAGAACTGGCGGCGGCGGCAAACGCCGGTGCAGTGAACGCCCCACCCATCGGTGAGGGAGGCCCGGCCGAGAAGGCCGAAGAAGAGCAGGGCCCTGGCCAGGACGAAGGTGGTGGCGAAGAGTGGCCCCCGGCCCAGGAGCCCGTAATAATCCAGTTTGCCGAGCGTGTCCAGAAGCTGTGGCACGAGATCATCGGCAAAGGGATCCCTCTGTCTGAGCTGAGGGTCGGCGACAAGGTGATCCAGCGGATGAACGACTTCACCCCGGAAAACATCGACCAGATCCAGAAATTTGTCGATGAGTATAGGCCCAGCCGGGGTAAAAAGTAGTCTCATAACGGTTGCCCGTCCTGCAAATACTCCTTCCGCTACCTGGGCGGTGAACGACTGGAAGTCTCACACCTTTCTCGCTGCGGGGTGTGAGGGACGGGCTGGGTGTGGGAGCGGGCTTATGTCTTTTCCCGGCTCATTCCAGTTGACAGGGCCCTGACGCCCCCGGGGCAGATCGGGGGCCAACTTTTATGGCTAAAAGGAGAAATATGGCTAAACAACAACTAACAAAAGAACAGACCATTTCGGCACTTAGGGTGCTCTCGACCAAGCATGGCCGTGGAGTGTCAGCCACGGAAGTCGCCAAACACCTGTTCCCGAACCATGCGGCAAGAAACTATACTCCAGGCAACCATATTTACAACCTCGTGTATACAAAATTACACCTCCTCCGCAAGAAAGGAATGATTTTTACGCAGGGAGAATCTAGGAGTGGCCATGGGGCGCACAATTTGTACACGCTCGAGCCAGCCACCATCACGCAGACACCTTCCACCCCAGCGGAACCGGCCCCAGCGAAACGCCTCTCTTTTGATAACCTCAAGGCCAAGCTTCGGCAGTTCGGGGTAACCAGTACAGGCGATCTCTCCGACATGGACAAGCTCTACCCCCTGATAGGACATTTAAGGTCAATGCCTGGGGTTGAGGCTACCCTTGTCCATGATGTCACCGATAACTGGATGATATCGGTAACTTCTGCTCCAAACAAGTTCGTCATCACCCCAAGCTCCTTGTTAGCCATGTTCCCCGTCGCCCCAGAGCTGAACGAAGAGAAAGCCACAGATCGCAAGGCAAAAGCCAAGCTACGCACGACCAAACATTTAACCCCTGAAGAGCTGGATCAGATTTGTACAGCCATCGAGCTGCTCGAAGGGAAAAGTCCCGATGGGGTTCTCCATGGTGAAGTTTTCGATCTCCTCTACCCTAATGTCCCCATCGACAAACGGTGGAACGACTGGAAAACTCAGTCAGACCGAATTAACACGGGGCTGAGGTCACTGGTTACGAAAGGTGTGGTTACCCAGACCGTGTCTGGGGATGGGGCGGCGAAGAGAGGACGGTATAAGCTGGTTAAACGCCCCGTCAGCCTCCTAGGGGTGCCACCGCTGGTGTCAATAGCTGCCACGACAATAGAACCAGGAAAATATATGGAGATAAAAATGTCCGAAAGCCAACCTAACAACGAAGCTCCAGTCCCGTCTTTCGATGAGTTGAGGGAACATTTGGGAGAGATGATCCAGTCTGCTGAGACAATTCAAGAGGTTCTTACTCCGTTTCTGGCTAAACTCTTGGATCTGGAAAAGGACTTTGAACGCTACACGAAAGTCGCGGTCACTCTGAACACCCTTAGGGCACAGCTCAGTGGCGTAGGCCAGTAGATTTGCGCCTCGGGGACTATCTCTCGGCAGCAAGCGCATCACGCATTCTGAGAGGGTATTTAAGGGAGGGTCAGTGACCTTAGAATTGGAAGCGAGAGTATGCGAGGAATGCTGTGTGATATATCGGCCGATAAGGCGTGGGCAGCGTTTCTGTTCCCACTCCTGCCGGGCTGCCTGGCACCAGAAGCAAATAACCTGCCCGCACTGCGGAAAATCCTACGCCAGACCAAAGAAATAGGGGCCGCGGCTGGCGGCCCCTTCCCTCAGTTAGGTTACCTTCTACTTGCCGCAGCCTTTTTTCTTCATCCCGACACCTCCTGATCCCGTTTGAAATAGTCCTCGGGGCGCTTCGTGATGAAGGCCGCCCGTATCTGGTCCGGGGTGGGTTGGCCGGATTCCTGCCAGGCCTTAATGATCCCGGTCACAGCGTCGATGCCGAACTTCGCCAGATAAGCGATCATCAGCGGATCCATCATTTCACCCCCGAGGCGTATGGCGCCGCAAAGACCAAGAACGCATCCAGCGCCGCCCTGACACCCGCCAGGCTGGGCTGCCCGTTATCCAACAGGGTCTGCACGGCGAGGTTGTGCGCCACCATATACTTGTTCCCCAGGGCTATAGACTTGGCCTTGACTGCCGCCGGTAATTTGCCCTGACTGTCCAGTAGGGCGAGACTCTTGAAGGTCGCGTCGTAGATTTGCTTGTCGGTCATAAGGACCTTGTAAGCTTGGGTCTTGAGGCTGTCCTGCTGGGTTCCGGAGTTCTGGGTCTGACCCCCGGCGCACCCAAGGGCCAGCACCAGGAACAGGACCAGCATCAGGTTGCGGTTGAATGTCAGGGGCTTCAGGTACATACGGCGTTCCTCCTTTTGCCTGTTGCAGGGCTTGTTGTACGGCGCTTCGCATGGCGCCGCCGAAATACCACCCCATGATTGCCGTGACCAGGCCGCCCAGGTAGCCTATGACCAGCAGCATGATGTTCATTTTATCTTCGGGTGGCGCCATCAGAACAAACTGGTAAAGCATCCAGAGGATGAAGGGGATGCAGATCAGGCCGATGGCGTTCCGCACCACTTCACGAATCAGGTCGACCCACATCAGCCTCTGGGCCATCGTCTTCTCAGCTTCTTGAGCCGCTGATAGCCCCGGGCATGGCACATTCATCCCGCAGTCAGGCATAAACGCCTCCCTTTTGACCTGAACCTAAAAAACCTCGGCCACGAAAATATGCCACCGTAAACCGTCCAGATAGCTCCACATCGAATAGGAGACCACATCTACACCGCCCTCCGGTAGCCCAGGACATTGGCTTCAGGGAAGGCGGTGATGGTCACGGCATCGTTCTGGTTACCGCCGATGCATTCGATCATCCCGTCACCGAGATCCCGTAGAAAGAAAGCGACATGGTGCTGGCCGTTGGACCACTCGAAGACCACCACATCTCCTTTCTGAGGAGTGCCAGCGGCTTTACCAAACTTGAGCCACTCTTCAGCCCCGGCAGACCGGATCGTCTTGATGTTGTTAAGCATGAAGGCGGCGTTCACGAACACCGCACACCAGGCGGTGGCGTCGGTCCACATGTCCTCGGGGAGAGTGGTCAGACGGTACCAGGCCTGGATCACGGGGTTGCTGGCCGGGCCTGGGACTTCTTTCTGTCCTAACTGCTGGCGGGCCCAGCGGATCCAGGCGGGCTCACCAGACGGAATGATTACTGGCGGCGGCGTGTTAATCACCAGCGGGGCAGCAACCAGAAACTGTCTGCTGACCCAGCCGATGGTCCCGTCCTCCATCTCGATGGGGCACCACCCGGCGACTGAGGTCTCCTCAATGGTGTCGCCTATATCCAGTGTGTCCCAGATCTCATGGTCGAGTCCAGGGCCAGAACGAACATTCAGGTTGGCGGTTGTTGCGAATCGACTCAGGGGCATTGGGGCGCTCCTTTTACTATCTCAAAAGGCTCAGTTTCAAACTGCGGCGCCATTATGGGCCTGACCCCATACAGCGTGTAGAAAATCGAGAAAACGACATAGGTGTCCTTTCCAGGTAAGCCAGCGCTGCCGTTCAAGTGGTAGTGGGCATAGGTGATGCCTTTTCCCCTCTTGCGGTGGGCCGTCCTGGTGTTCGAGTCCAGCACCACCATACTGCCATCTGGAAATTTTCGGACCAGCGTACAGACAATAAGTGACGGCGCATCGGTGAACTTCTCGTAATAGATCGTCATGTCCACCACACCGTCCTTGGCTACCTGCGGCTGTGCTGCTGGAGATGGGCGTGGGTTTGTGACCTTGATTGGCTGAGTGAATACCACGGTCTTGAAGGGGTAGAACATGAAGAACGCTGTCACGCCAATAGTCAGTAGAAAAGAAGCCGATATGCTGCCGATTATCCACCAGAACTTTTTGGTGAAAACGATGGGGGTGGGGACGGGCATAGGTATGCCGTACTTTCTCAATAGACACCCTTCTTCCGGCGTACATAACTGGTTATTGCTGGGCTCCATCAAGACCCCCTCTTGTCGGATAAGGCGTCTATCCTGGCACTCAAACGCCGATAATCCTGCTCATGGCTTGCTATCCACGCTTTAATTCCAGCTATGTCGGCCACCAGCCCGGAGTGGGCGTTGCATGGAATCAGTTTAGAAAGTATATCTCCTGTCAAACCGCAGGTATCACACTTACCCTCATCTGGCACAGATGCTTTGCGGGTTTTGACATAAAACAGAAAGTAGGTTATCCCAAAAATTACCAAACCCAGGGCTGCTATAATTCCAAAGGTCGCCATGAAATACGGGTTCATAAACCACGACGAGGCAGTAGGAATCCCTGTAGCGACGGAACTTACCCCCATACCCCCCCCCTTTTTATCTCTTGGTTTCCCTGGTCTTTTCTTGTTCAGACCTCCGTTCTTTTTCAAGATCAATCTTGGTATCGACGAGGCCATGGCGCCTTTCGGCTATCCAATTAGTAAGCATCCCTTCGATTCGGGAAGTGACCACACGGTTATCCATAGTCAGTTGTTTATGCCCATCGATTTTAAAAGAAATGTCGTCATGCCCCTTAGCCGTCACGCCCTGAAGAGCCGCTATCGACTTCGCATAGCCATCCATGCTCCTGGCCATCAGAAACAGGGTAATTGAAAAAACCAACATCAAGGCCGCTGTCGCCCCGATGGTGATTTTCCAAAACAGGTTGAGGGCTGGGAAAGGGCAGCACGGCAGACCGAACAGCAGGCAGTTATCTCTATTCAGCTCCGATTCCATTGTAACCTCCACGACCTAAGGAACGGCTTCGATGAAAGCTGAAACGGTGCCAGAGGTATGCGCTGAGACCTTAACCTTGATCCACCTGGCAGGTGCCCTTAACTGCACGAACCCGGAAGCAGTCACCTGCTCCACCAGGCCACCGTCGTCGTCCACCCCCGGGGCGATCTCGTTGCTGGCCAGGACCTGGGCCGTGGCGGTGTTTGAGATCAGTACATGGATACTGAACCGCTCGAACCCCTGGGCGTTCATCCACTCGCCTTTGTTGGTGCCGGTAACGGCATTTAGCAGCGTCCCCCGCATTCCTACTTTCGGAAGCATAAAAGTTTCAGTCAGCATCTCCGTCCTCCTTCATCTCTTGTAGATGGTTTTCGGTTGTGTGTCAATCATAACCCCAGGGCTTCGTAGGGGCTCTTCTTTTTCTTGTGCGATAGCCGAGGAAGCATGGACTTCTTCCTCTCCGGCTTTTCTCCGGTCATCTTCTCCAAGGCCTCAGCGATGGCGTCGTCGATGGAGTTCATGTCAGCCATCTGGGGGGAATCTTTCTCAACTCCGAGGCCGGTGGTATCAAGCTGGCTGTATTTCTCGGATATCGACAGACCCTTAACCGCCTGAGCGGCCTTGCTGAGGCCGAGCTTTTCAAGGGCATCAACCACTTTCTCCTGATGCTTGAAGATGGTCTCTGGTTTGCCGCCCTGGATTTTCTTCAGCAAGTACGGCTTCCACGCCGCCTGTTCGGCCTCGTCGGCTGCGCCGAAAGCTTTCAGAGCCCACTCGAGAGGGAGTTTGGTAAACCGGCTCAGGCCCGGAGGGTTCTTGGACTCCTTCATCAGCTCCTTAACCGCCTTGAGGGTTACCGCTCCGGTGCCGATCGCCTGGGTGGCCAGCTCCTGAAAGCCAGCTTCATCTTGGTCACGAGCCATCTCCAGCAGCCTGCGCTTAATATCCTTCGCCTGCACGGTTTCCTTGGTGGTGGTGGCCGGGCGGGTCAGCTCGTTGTATTTGTCGATCACCTTCTGAGCATCAGAGGCAGTGTAAGGCCGGGGTGCAGGCATCACGCCGACCAGGGGCGGGGCAACCCGCTCCAGTATATCTCCGGTTGGCTGACCCCACCCTCCGGCCCTCTCCACAGCTTTGTTGGCGCCCGCCATCCAGAACGGGGTGAAGGTCTTGACGGCATGGAGGCCCCGGTCCTCTACCCACCGCTCGTACCAGTTACGGTCCTCGTTGGTGATCTGCTCCCCGTAGTAGGTCTTGTTTTTCATCATGTCGCCAGCGAGGGCAAGCAGCGGGTGAGTCTTGGCGGTGATGGTGTGCTGCCAATCCCTGAAGTATGCGAAGATGTCCTTCATGTAGGTGGGCAGCAACCAGCGATTTTCGTTTCCGTGGACGTCCTTGCCACCGCTCCTGAAGGCGAAGAAGTCCATGCCTTTCGGGGTCTCCCCGGTGAAGAGGTAGGTCATCAGGCCGTTGGCCAGGCACACCGTGGCAAAGAGCGACATGGTGTAGGCCACCCGGTTGGGGATGTCTTTTGGGGCCTTGCCGGTGTCGAGCCACTCTTTGACGAACTTGGCGGCGTCCACCGGGGCGCCACCGACCTCTGTCAGGGTGCCGCCGGTCCACCCGGGGGCTCTGATGATAGCCTGGATGGCGTTCTTGTAGGCGTTGTCAAGGAAGAGTCTATCGTAACGCACCTGCCCCAGACGGGCGTCCACCCGGTTCCAGGCCTCCCTGAATTCCGGCCGGAGCTCCATCAAGGTCTTGTCGGGGTTCATCTCGACGATGCGCCCCACCATCTCCCCGAACACCCCAGCCTTCTGCCGGGGCACCAACCACTCCAGCACCGGCTTCATCGAGACTTCGATCAGGGCCATGGGGCCACGAGCCATGGCCTTGAGCTTCTTGCCGCTGGCCCAATCTCTGACCATTGCCTCGGTCTGGTAGGTCCTGAGGCCCCGGTCCATAGCGAAGCCGCCGCCCGCCAGCTCGGCCGCTTTGGCCACCATGGCGATACCGTGCTCACCATTGGTCTGGAGAAACTTGATGGCGATGTCGGTGGGGGTGTCGATGCCGCTGGGGGAGTTAAACTCCGACAGGATCTTCCCTCCTTCCATTGCCGTCCGAACGATAGCCGTGGGGTACCGTTTCAAGGTTTTAACCAAGTCTGCTGCCGATCTGGTGCCGTTCATCAGCCCATAAGCGTCCTTGAAGACATTGGCTCCGGCGGTGATCTGAGTCTCAACGCTGGTGAACCCGGCGTGGAAGGCACTGAAGACCCCGAGCTGGACCTCGTTCAGAAGGTTACCCACGAACATGTAGTTTTTGAAGGCCTTCCCCCAGGCGGGGCTGTTATAGATACTGCTGCTGAGGTAGTTATTCAGCACATCGAAGACCGGGATCTTGGCGATATAGCGGCCGATGATTGGTCTGGTCCCGGTCACGGGGTCGTACTTCCCGTAGACGATGCCGTACTTGTCCTCGATTGCTTTCCACCCCTCCGGCACCGACTTGCTGGTGTGGAGGAACTCGATGTCTCCAGAATTCTTCCATTCTTGGATGGCCCCGTTAGCCATGATGCTACGGTCAAGCTCAGAAAGCTTCAGCTTCACCAGGTCGATGGGGTTGTTGGAGATCGGCTCCAGGCCGAACTCCACGCCAGTCATAATGTCGTCGAAGACCTTCGCCTTTCTGAAGCTCTCTGTGCCCTTGAAGGGGCGCCGGGTCAGGAATGCCAGGTGGCTCTTGTCGGACCCTTCACCAGCCGCCAGGAGCTCCTGAGTCCTGTCCTTGACCCATGCCCTATCAGCAGGGTTCCAGGCGTTTACATCCATGATCTGGCCGTACACGCCACCTTCCCGTGCCTCACCACCGCGGCCAGCATTGATCGCCTCTTCCATCGCCAGATTGAAGGCCCGGATGCTTTCCTTCTTCCACATCCCAGGGAAGTAGTACTCCCTGAGCTTATCCAGGGGGGCGCCAACCTTCTCCAGGCGCTCGACCCGGTCATAGAAGGCCCCACGGATCCGGTCTATCACCGGTTGTAAAGGAATTAACACTTTGGGCAATGTTTTGCCTTTTGGATCGGACACATAAGACATGAACAGCATCCCCAGGTTATCCATCAGGGGAATATCGTCCCTGAAAACCCCCAGCTTGTCGAACAACTTACTGTCGAGGCCGAACTTGGCATAGGTATTTTCTACAGCCCGGTGCATGGTTCCAAGGTGAGACCCCAGGACTACGCCTGCCCGGAACCACTCCTGACCCTTGGCTGTCGGCCCAAACCTCAGCAGGGCACCTTGACGCACATCCTCAGCGAAGTTGTATCCAGGGAGATACTTCGCCATAAAGGACTTCTCTACCGAGGCCGGGGCTTCCCGGGGAGCTATCCCCTCAGGTAGATGGGTGAGCTCAACCGACTGGGCCCCGCCCTCCAGGTTCTTCACGGCTCCGATGGGGTAGGCTGCCTTGCGCTCTTTGCTTTCGAGAGAGTATCCCTGCGGCGCCAGGCTTTCAGGCAGAGCTGCGGCTTGTTCAAGGGCATTAAACTTGCCAATCTGCATCGGGTCGAGGATACCAACCGACTCAGGCCTGCCCTCATAGAAGTCCTCGTACTTCTCGGTCCACTTGTCTCTCCAGGGAAACTGCTCTTCCCTTAGATCGAAGACCTCCGACAGACGGGGCGCCCCCTTTGCCTTCCCATAGCCGATGACAGCGTCGTAATGGGCATCCCTCAGCGAGGCCGCCACGATATGCTCTTGGATGGCGTATGCCAGCAGGTTACCCTTCGTGCTGTGCTCGACCATGTCGTATGCGAAGTTGGGGTTGCCCCCGTATTTCTTCAGGAGTTCCTCAACCCTGGAGACTTCGGCAGCTTTCCCATCAGACACTCTGACCCACCCCGGACGCGTCACTTTCAAAACCTCTTCCCGCATCTTCTCGTAGGCGCCCTTGCCATTAACAGCGTCGTAGGCGAGTTCAGGAGCCCTCCCGCCGGTAGCCGCCTTGACGATCAAGGGATTCCTGTACTCGGTCTCTCCCTCGAACCTTTCCTCTCCTCCATAAATTTTACTTTTCCCAGAGTAATGTTTCTTATTGGGAGAGTTTGACTCAGGCAGGTAAAAGACCCCGGAACGCACGGCCCGTTCACCGGCCTGCCACGGCTTCTGGTAGCGAACCACGGTTAACTTGAGGCGGCCTTCAGGGGTGAACTCTGCCCCTTCGGTGTTCTTGATAGCCTCTTCCACCTCTGGGCGCTGCTCAGGCTTCGCCAATGCCAGCCCTGTCTTCCCGGGAGCCAGGGACTCCGGAAGGCCAGCCTTCTGTTCAAGGTCGCCAAACTTCCGGCCCTGCAAGAACTTATTGACGATGTCCTGAGGAGCGTCTTCGACGAGCTTAGAGGGGTTCTCCGTGAAGTTCTTAATCAGACGGTTAAGGGTCTCTTGATCGAACACCGGCTCCACCGGCTTCTGCTTGGGGAGAATCTCCCCATCGTGCATCCACTTCGTGTCGGTGATGAACTTCAGGTAATTGGGATCCCGGTTTCCTTCCTCACCGGCAAACCGCAGGAAGGGCGGCTCCAGTTGCTTTTCCTTACAGATCTCGAAAAACTTATCCACCGCCTCCTGCGGTGTCCTGGGTTTGTCGCCATCGTAAGCGTAGTCATCCCAAACAGGGATCCGCTGGTCGTCGGCGGCGTTCCCAAGGGACATCTTCCGGCCCTTCATCCCTTCCCGCAGATCCTTCCATCCCTGCTCGTAGGTGTAATCCTGCCAGCCCTTCATCCCAAAATGGACCAGAGTCGCTTGGCTACGGCCGCTCTTGTGGTAGGGGATGATGTAATCGATGAGGTTATCGGCCATGGCCATGCGGATATGCTCATCGCTTACCCCCAGCATGACGGTACCGGCGTTCTCCCTGAACATCTCCCTAAGTCTGACAGCGTCTTCCCACGGGAAGGTCATAGGAGCTTCAGCAAAGGTGTACTTACCATCAGCACCGATGCCGTTACCCTCGCCCGGGACCAGGCTCATGTTGATCTTCTCGCCGGTGAGCCCGAAAGCCTCCACCATCTCGACAACCTTGGTATAGGAGTGCCGCTTCGCCCCACGCAGGGAGCAGTCATAGATGGCTTGCATCTTATCCAACAGGTGCTGCATCTGAAAGTCAGACCAGGACTGACTCCGCACCCCGCCACGCCGGTTAACCTGAGCGATGAAGGTAGACATCTTCATACTGCCGTCTGGCACCATGTCGTTGAGCCATTCGTGATTATATTCGACGCTGGTCTCGATGGCCTTGGCCTTGGCGCTACCGAAGACCTTCTCGTTGAAGGTAGAGTAGATCTCCGGGTACTCCCGGGCCAGTCTGGCATTACCGGCAGAGGTCACAAAGTATTCAAGAGGGATATCAGGCTTGCCGTTCTTGTTAATATAATCAATGGCGCCGTAAGCGCCTTTCTCTACCCCAGACTCCTTCTGCTCCTTGGTTACATTGCGGGCCGTAAACCAGAAGGGGTCTTTCTCATAGGTGGCGCCGAGCTGAAGCTTCTCCCACTCTTTCAGGAACTTGTCACCCGGCTTCCCCATCCGGCCTCTGGCCGTAGACACATAGCATGGACCACACTCGACAGGATATCCCTCGGCCTTAAGCATGGTCCAGACCTGCAACAGGTCCTCTTTCGACAAGAACCCGCCGATTTTCTTCTGGATAGCGTCTACCGTGGCCGTCATGAAAGCCCGGTTTTTGCAGAGGGTGGTGAAGTCTTCGGACCATTTGTAGAAATCCGAGTTACCCTTTACAGCCCAGAACGGGGAGCTCTTGTCCCAGTCGAACTGAGCCTCCGGTATGGTGAGCATCTGGCGGTAGACATTGGTGGCGTCCTTAAAATACTGCTCCACATATTCTGCCGCCGGGTATCCGTTCGTTTCTGCCAGAGCGCTAATCAGCTCTTTGTTGTTCAGCAGGTCTTCCTTAAAGGTATTCACCCCAAAGCCGACACCCTCCCCGGCCAGTTTGAGTTCGCCGCCAGACAAATCGGAGATCTCTTTGGCCTCCCGGGCCTGGCGCTCCCACACCCGGCCGGACTGGACTTCTTTGAATGTGCTTTCGGCAGTTGGACGGATGAGATGCAGCATCCTGGTGAAGGCATCCTTGATTTTCTGCCAGATGGTGTTCGGGGCAGCGTTTTTATCGGTGGCCCAGGCCTCGTAAGCTTGCGCCCTGGACTCTGGACTATCGCCGTACTTCTTGATCAGAGAGGCCTTCTCGGCAGCGGTCAGAAAAAGTTCTTCAGCGATGTGGTAGGCCTCGTGGTAGATGGTCCCAACCTTGTAGCCGGTTGCCAGGGACACGAATGCGTCCTTGCCGAGGATGGTGTACTTACCCAGGGCTCTGGCGCCGGGAGACAGTCCCTCCAGACTCTGGCCATACCCCTTCTGGTAGACCGCTGGGTCGATCTCGATGTACCCAGTCTCCCTGAAGCCGAAGGTCGAACCGGATGGTGTCTCTACCGTGTAGCGCCCGCCGCCCAGGTCGAACACCTTGGAACCCTTGAAGACGTTGGTCTGGAGGTGTTCCTTGGTAACCTTGAAGTCGGACGGCAGCAGGCCTTCCTGCCCCTGTCCTTCGACGGAGAAAGCTGGCTGGCCCTCCTTGAGCACCGACTCCTTCATCTCCGGGGTGACCGGGATGGTGCCGTATTTCTCCAGCGGCCGCACGAAGTCGCCACCCAGGGCCTGGGCCGTAGTCGTGGGTTCGTTATTGACGACCTCGTCGAATGACATCCCCTGCTTCATGTCATTGATCATGCGGATCAGGGAAGAAGCCATGACCTTCTTCCCGCCCTGGATTTCTGTCAATTTTTGCTCGGAAAAGGCCTGCTCTTGGCGCATATAATCGGCCACCTCGTTTTCCGGCAAGGTGGCCCTGACGTTCCCATTCTGGTCGAGAACGTCGAGCATCGCTTTGCCCGCATAGTCGCTCTCTGCCTCATTCGCTTTAACTGTCCAGGCGCCGGTATCCTTCGGCAGCATCGCCTCGAGCTGTTCGACGGTGTACTCCGGGCCCTGGTACCTGGCGTTACGGGCCGTGTCAAACTCCCCCTCGCCGACCTGGGCGCCCCACTTCTTCCCGTACTTCGACAGGAACTGGGGCACCATCCGGTCATAGAGGTTATTGGCCCACTCGCCGCCGACCTGAAGCTGGAGGCCGGAAAGACGGCGATTACTATCCGCAGCGAGTTTATTTACCTGGTCAGCTCTGGCGATAGCATCCTCTTCGGTTTTGAAGGCCCCCTCCAGCTTGCCGTCCTCCAGGTAGACCCTCCAGGGGCGGTCTGCCCCCGCTCGTCCTACTTCTCCTCTCGGTATATTTGAGACATTCCCCGGTTCTTGTGAGTACATGACCGTGGCCTTGGCGATGCCTTCATCGCTCATCAGGCGCTCGGCTATTTCTTTGCCGACGTAGTCGCCCAGCTTATCCTCAGGAACTACCTTACTGACCACCTTTCGGCCATCTTTCCATCCGGTCAGCTCGCCGGTCTTGGTCCAGTAACCCAGGGAGTCGAGCTGTTTGCTCAGGTCGTACCGCTCCTTGGTCTTCTCGCCGTTAATCCAGCCGACCTGTTGGTAATCATTCTCAGCGGCGTAGCGCAGCATCCGCTTCAGTGTGAGTTCGTGCCAGGTCTTGCCGTAAGGGGCGTCGGCCACGCCCTTGGAGGCCTCTGAGACCTCAGCCTGTTTGTCGTAGATCTCCTGGCGGGTCTTCTCTCTCTCGTTGTGTAAGTCCCCTATGAGCTGCGCCAGACGAGAGGCTTCGGCAGAATGCTCCGGACCCATCTCGTGGAACTTGGCCTCGGGAGGTTTCCCCATTACCGCAGCATCGATGTCTGCCTGATAAAGCTTCGTGTTGGCACTCACCGTCTTGGCATCGACATTCCAGTCCTGTAGAGCGTGGGCATTGAGGTATTCTGCGATCTCCTTGGCCCGGGCCTTAATAAGGGTGCGGTCGAAACCCATGGGGCGGGGGACTACATATCGGATGGCACATGGGTGATCTCGAAGCCAGCCTTGCCGTAGGCTTTATGGATGGCAAAAGGACCGAGAACATCGGCGTCTATCGATTTCTTCCCAGTGGGTGAATCGACGGTCGAGACATTAATGTCGATCTTCTGTTTCTTCACCCAGTCGTGCTTGACCTCGGTCATGCCCCGGTTAGCCAGGTAGGCCGCCCGGCCCACAGCCTCACGGTCTTTCAGAGCCCGTTCTCTGTCTTTATTCTGCTGATCGAGGAGTCGCTTGAGGCCATTCAGTTGTTGGGTCAGCGCCGCATACTGCTCTCCGGAAACCTTGTAGCCCTTCTTTCTGGCCTCCTGGTGCCAGTCGCTCTGAATCTCTTCGATAAAGAGGGTCTTGCGTCCCTGGGCGTCGATGCGGGTGGTGAAGCGGATGTGGGCCAGGACATTTGGTTCGGACCAATGGCTGCTTGCATAGACGGCGCCGGAACCGCTGCCTGCCATACGGTGAAGCCCTTCCAGCACGGTGCGCTCATCAGGGTTGAGCCGCATCATGGTCCAGTCTGCCCCGTACTTCTCGGCCATCTGCTGCTTATAGGCCTCCCATTGATACCAGGTCGGTGACTTCATCTTGGGCAGGGTCAGCAGGAGTTCACGGTAGTCCTCGCCACGATGGTTGTAGTCGCCGTTTTGGTGGGGCCTTCCCCTTCGCTACCTTCCTTGAGCTTGTTATATATATCGTTTGCCAATTCCCATTCCTGATGCTGCCGGAAACCATTCCCGAAATCTGGAGCAAGAACTCTGGCCTCGGCCAGGGCTTTGTCGTGGGTAATCCCGCCCTGGGTCCACCCGGTCTCGAGGACCTCCCTCTTTTTTCAGGGAACTTCTTTTGACAAACCCGCCTTTTTGAGCCTGGGCATATTCACTCCGATATGCCTCTATACGATCTGCCTCCATACTGTCTTGTAGTTCATCTGCCCGCTGCGCAAGCTCCTCCAGTCGCTGCTGTGCTTCATTGTTCGGTTCGGGAGAGCCTTTGTGGACCTCCTCGATCTCCACCTGGTTCTTATCCAGGTAGTCGAGTATTTCCTGCTTAGTGACCTTGCCCTTCTGCTCGACCAGCCAGTCCTCCAGGCCTGACCACTTGAGCTCCTCGGCCTTCATGGGGAAGTGCTTGTCCTTAACCTTGACGCCGCCCTGTGCCGTCCATCTCCGGATGGTTTTAGCGAGTTCGGGGCCATCGCCTTTCCCGGGAAGCACCTGGTCCAGGGACTTGGCCATCTGAGAGTAGAAGATGGGTGCCGCCTGCTCGACGGAGTAGCCTTCGAGTTCGCCTTCAGGGGTAACTCTGGGGCCAGGGCCCGGCTCTGTAGGGGTAGCCTCGGCTTCCTTCGGGAAAAGCGGAGCCTGTTCGCCCGTACCCTCTTTCGTGGGCACGATGGCCTCCGGCATGACCGGCTTCTCGACCGGGGCGGCCTCCTTCGGGGTGATGCCAAGGCTCTCGGCCACAGCCGCACCAGGGATCGCAGGTCCATCGGGCCTGGCCACATTGGTCACGGAGGTGGGCGGCGCCAGCCTGGGGAGAGCCCTCATCCGCTCCTCGTTGGTCTTGAGAAGCTCGGTCAGTTCTTTGGCAGCGGCTGGGTCACCTGTCTCGTTGATTCTATCCCAGAGGATCTCGACTCGGTCAACGAGGTTGAGCATCCCCCCTCTTGCTTCCCGTGGAGTTCCGAGAAGCTGGTTCAGAGTCTCCTGGTTCTTCCCCATGATGTCGTTAAGCTGTGAGGCTGTGGCAGGATCCCCAGCTTCGTTAACCTTGTTGACCAACGACCTGTAGTCCCGGGGGACCTCTTCCACCATGGAGGGCTTACCGAGTGCCCCGGGGAGTTCCTCCTGGGGCTTGAAGACCGACTCCGGCTTCGCCTCCGGAGCCACCCGGCGCTCGGCGGCGCTGTAGGCCCCGGGGATCATCGGCCCGGCCGCCCTGGACGGGGTCTGAGGGGTTACCTCTGCCGCCCTCTGCTGCTGGGTGGCCTGAGTAGATAGCTCTGGAAACTCACTCATGGCGGTGTCGGCATCCCAGGCCTTGAATAAATCGTAGAACCGCTGGGCCTTTTCGTGCCCGCCGATCTCTGCCGTAAGTTGCCTGACGGCTTCAGCCTCTGGGAGTCTCAGGGTTTCAGCCCTGCTGCCGAACATCATCTCGAGCTTTTGTTCCGGCGTGTAAGGTGATGCGACCTCGGGAGTCCTGTACAGCGGTGGGGCTCCTTTGGCAATATCATCGAGGATGGGCTTCATCTGTGCCCACATTTCCTCGGTGATCTGATTACGCCTCATCCATTCAGCCCTGAAATTCAGGTAGTCCTGTTGGGCTGCCTTGGCCAGGTTGTCCGCTTCGGTGCCAGCCCAGTCGATCTTCATTCCACGCCGCGGTAGCCCCTCCATGAGGGTGCTCTGGATCCCATGCAGGAAAAAGCCTGTGAGAAAACTTGTCGCCAGTTCGGCGGGGTCAGTCGTGCCTCCCAGGGCATGGCTGCCAGCAAAAGCGGTGCCAGTTCCGGTTGATTCCAAGGCCTTCTTCATCCAGGGGCTTTTGGTGACCTTGTCGTAGGGCAGCACCTGGGCTACGGTGAATAGAGCAGCGGTGGGAATCGATTTGATAAAAGCCGCCCGAACCTCCTCTGGAGTGCCGTTGTTACCGGCAGCCGTCAGCACATCAGTGGTAGAGAAGGTGAGCAGGTTAGTGAGAAACTTCTGGGCCAGAGGCGCCATCTCGGTGGCTTTAGCGAACTTGGTGGCGGCCCCTCCTGGTATCATATAAGCCCAAAGACCACCGGCCAGGCTACCGATGAATTTGGTCACAGGATCTGAAGCTTTAATGGCCTCATCTACTCCAAAGGCCCCAGGAATAGCGCCGGTGACCTGAGAAAGGTAGGCCGGAACAGGCTTTCCGTCACCCATCAGCGCGGCCTTCCATTCGCCCTGGGCCAAGAGACCACCACGGGCGATCAGGTCATCAAGCCCCTTCGCCAGACCATGGAACACATCGATCACAGGCTTATCAATGTTGGCGGCCAGGCTGTTGGCAGTGTCCCAGACCTGCTCGTAGAGGGGTTTTCCTGAGGCAGCGAGAGCAGCCGCGGGTGCAAAAGCTTCAGGCAGCGCACGGGGCGCACCTACAGATTCTTCCTTAACCTGGCCGCCGAATCCACCAGGGACGATCTCGTCCTGGGGAGGTGTGGCGTTGGGTGCGACTGTTCCTAAGGGCTTGCTCACGAGCTTCTGTGCGGCTTCTTTGTACCCGCCAGACCCGAACCTCTCGGCCTCCTCCCGGGTGGGGAAGGAAATATGCTCACCGGTGTCGGCGGCATACTTCATCGCCTCCTGGGGCGGTAGCTCCCGCAATTCTCCGGAGACCTTGTCTCTTACGATGGTTGGGTAGACGATATTCTTGCCATTAACCTCGCCTGAAGCCATCTTATGAGTGCTGACCGTTCCGTCCGGGTTTTCGATAACGGGGTACTGCTCCGGCTTCATGATCCGGTCAACGAAGTCCAGGTGCTGGTTATCTTGGAGTACCTTGGTGAAGTCGGCCTGAGGTGGGGGAGCAGCTACGGCCGGGGCGGCCGGGGCTCCAACTCCGTGGCGCTTAAGGATCTCGTCGAGCGCTCCGGTCTCTTGAGGGGGCTGTACGGAAGCCGGAGCTGGCGTTTCTGCGACCTGTGTGGTTGGTTCACTTGCTCCAACCCCATGGCGCTGCAAGATATCGTTAAGGCTGTCTTCAGGCATAGTAACCTCTGAATGCTGTTTTAGGGGCCGACTACATCTGCGCCGCGGATTGGTTCGGCGACCCGTGGGTTAAATATTCTGCCGAAAATACCCTGAGGAGGCTGCACTTGGCCAGGGACGTTTCCAGCCTTTTTAGACAACGTGACCAGGTCACTCCAAGCCTTCGGATTACTGGCGGCTTCATCCAGAACTGCGTTGATGTTGGTGTTTGGCCGCATCTGCTGAGTAGCCAAGTACTTGCGGGCCAACTGGCGCTCGTCCAGGTGCTGCATCCCTGCCTTCCACCCGAACTCCCTGGCATGGTTCTCGGCAGCGTTCTTATCGAGGGCCATTTCATGGGTCTTGGGAGCGAACTCTGTCCCCTTCCCTGGGGTGAAGTCGGCATACGATGAAGCGTGGAGCTGCCGGTTAAATTCCGATACGTCCTCTTTCTGCTTGGCCAGCTTAATCTCTTCCATGGCCTTCTTCTTGGCCTCCTCAAAAACATAGCTCTCTTCCCGCCTCTTCGCCGCTACCCCTTCTCCCTCCCTGGCGGGCGTCTTAGCTATCTCCAGTTGGGTGTCAGCCGCCAGCTTGGCCCTCGCCGCCTCGGCCGATTCCTTCACCAGCCCGGAGTGCCAGTTCTGGACGGCTGCCGGATAAGCTTCGGTTTGCCCGGCTCCCTGGTAAAGCTGCCAGGATGGGCGCCCGGTCCCCCGGATCTCCTCAACGCCGTTGGGGTTTTGGAATCTAACCATGCTGCCGCCAACGCTGCTGCGGATAATGCCCGGTGCCGGAGCGCCCGGGGCGGTGGCTTCCGGGGTAGCCTGGGCGGCCTCGATGTTCCCGCCGACAACTCCACCCTCAGGGTTTTCC
>CBCOTF020000228.1:0-1794 GCA_965112955.2 Desulfarculales bacterium | reverse complement strand
TGGCTCAGGGAGGGAAAGGACTCTCGCTTTGCGCCGACCGGCTGGCCGCGGCCACTGAGCCAATCGAAGGCCCTAAGCAAGTCGCCCGACCAGCTTGACCCCAAATATAAGCTCACCTGCCGCAGTAGGCCCTTAAGCCAGTGGCGCTGGCAGGAGCGCGGTAGGCCAGGGTACCATCTGTTCAGAGCTACTAGCTTATTGGAGAGGCTTGGCCGAAAAATAGGCAGGCACGAAGCTGTGCCCCCAAAGCCGGACGCTCCCACACCGGAATCACCTCATAGCAGGGAGTTATTTCCGTCTTTTAGGGTCAGGGGTGTTTCACTACCCTCAGCCACTTCCTCATTTCTGGATCCACATCCAAGGTCCAGGATAATGGGATAAAAATCCTTGCCTGGTCAAGCCAATCTGAA
Organism: Desulfarculales bacterium; assembly: GCA_965112955.2. Taxonomy (GTDB): domain Bacteria; phylum Desulfobacterota; class Desulfarculia; order Desulfarculales; family Desulfarculaceae; genus JACRDC01. The sequence continues at coordinate 1,384 of CBCOTF020000228.1, read as the reverse complement.
AAATTTCTTTACTTCCCGATCAAAACAAAGCAAGAATCAATACCAGCCTGCGAGGTTGCCAAAGACAGGGCTTTTGTTATAATAAATAATTGCTGCATATGGTTTACCGACATAAGCGCCCGTAGCTCAGTGGATAGAGCGCCGGACTACGAATCCGTAGGCCGCAAGTTCGAATCTTGCCGGGCGCACCAACAATAACAATGGGTACAACCTACCACCATTGTAGATCACATCTGCTCCCCCTGCCAAGGCTCCTCGCTCTCGGCCTCGATCGCCGCGGGCGGGGATTTGCTACTTTTGTCAGGCAGAGCAGGCGGGGTGGGGTGAGGGATTATGGGGCAGGTGGCTTCCGAGTGCGGGAACAGGCCTGAGCTGACGCGGCCCGCTCAGGGGGGGAAGCGTTGCTCAACCACACCACAGCCGTAGGCAACTATGCCTGGTACACCTGCATCCAGTGCGTAGCATCCTGCCCGGAGTTGTAGGATGGCCCCGGTTGGTGCACGGATGCCCTCTTGTGCATTGGGATGGATGCCTGCTGGCCACCTCGGTTCGGCCTTGACGAGCTCGGTGGAGACGCTCTGTTTAATGCAAGGTCTGGTGACGCTGGTTGCCCGGCAAGGGCGAGGAAAGGCCGTGGACGTACGAAGGAGGCGAGAATGCAAACCAGGTGCATTGCCCAACAGGGATGATACCCATTTATTGTCCTGGCCAGCCTGGGCGATTCCCTGGCGGTGGTGGACACGTCCTACAGAGTGGTCTGGGCCAAAGAGCCGCTGTTATCCCAATCAAGCCGCGCAGAAAACGCCAACTCGGCTGGCAAGCTTTGTTTCAATATTTTAGCCGGTCGAAACGAGGTCTGCCAAACGGGCTGCACGGTTCAGCCAGCTCTGGCCACCGGACATGCCCAAGTGATGGAGCGCCAGACCATGCTCGAGGACGGTAGGGTGCTTTGGCGCGAGGCCAGGGCCTATCCCATCTACGATGGTAGTGGCCTGGTGGCCCTGCTGGCTTGGATCAGCTTTGACATCTCGCACCGCAAAAATCGGCAATCGCGGCAATCCCAACGGAGAGCCACTCTGGAACGCTCAGTGGCAGAACTAACCCGACTCCACCTCGGCGAGCTGCCTTTCCTCTCTGACCTGGACTAGGCACTAACCGCCCGCGAGTTGGAAGTGCTGCACCTTTTGTTTCAGGGCCTAAGCAAGCCCCAGATCGCTGGCGTTCTGGCATTGAGCCCTCACGATGTGGGCAGCGGGAAATCCACCGCCTTGCGCTGGGTCGCCAGCAGACTGCACCCATCCGAGTATCAGATCATCTGGGTCACCGCCGCACAGGGCTCCATCCTGGAGCTCTACAGGCAAATCTGCGTCGAGCTCGAAGTGGA
>CBCOTF020000227.1:0-1182 GCA_965112955.2 Desulfarculales bacterium | reverse complement strand
TGTGGCAGGTTGTGCAAGGCTCACGACTTCCACGAATTCACCTGGCGTCACCTCAGTCTTTCCCAATATTATAGGACTCCATCCTAGAACTCTACAGGCAAATCTGCGTCACGTTCGAAGTGGACGCCACCAGCTTCTCCAGGGCCGTCCTCACCAAGCTCATAAGAAAACAGGTCCTGGAGATCGCCCAGGACCGCAAGAAAAAACCCGCCCTCCTCATCGATGAAGCCTCCCTCCTCAGGCTTCAAATCCTGGCTGAGGTGGACACCAGCACCCAGTTTCAGGAAGATTCCAAACCAATCCTGCCCTTCATCCTGGCCGGCCAAAACAACTTCGCCGACCTCCTCATATACAGGACCTCCCTGCCTCTGGCCTCCAGGGTCATGGCCAGAAGCCATCAGGCCGGCGTCTCTTTCCAGAACATACAAGTCTACCCCCTGCACCACCTCAAAATCGCAGACGTCAAACAGAACCTCTTCTCTGATCCGGCCGTCACCGCCATGCAGCAGGGCTCCGGCGGCCTCTTCCGAAGAACCAACCACCTGACCCGAGGCGCGATCATAGCTGCCACCGAGGAGTAGACTCAAGTCGTCTCCCCGGAGCACGTCCGCATCGACGCAACAGAATTCATCTGATCAAATGAGAAAGGAAGGATCAGTCCAGGATAATCAGAGACCCTTCGTCAAACTAATCCGAAAAACAACACTCGTCCATGTCGGCCCTCCGTGGGGGTGTTTCGCCCAGATGTAAACCGGGGGACCGGGACAGGACAACGGCATCCTTGGGTAGATGGCTCAGGGAGGAAAAGGGCTCTCGCTTTGCGCCAACCGGCTGGCCGCGGCCAAACCCCGGCCACTGAGCCAATCGAAGGCCCCAAGCAGGTCGCCCGACCAGTTTGATCCCAGGTATAGGCTCACCTGCCGCAACAGGCCCTTGAGCCAGGGGCGTTGGCGGAAGCGCGGCAGGCCAGGGTCCCATCTGCCCCGGGCCAGCTTACTGGGAAGGCTTTGCCGAATAGTCTCCACCGGAGCCTGAAACCGGCTTCAGTAGCCCCGCGGCCGCAGCTGGATCACCGCCCAGCAGTCAGGGCAGCGGAAAAGCCGAAGCCAAATCGCTGTAGGAGCTTCATCAAAATAGGCAGGCACGAAGCCGTGCCCTCAAAGCCGGACGCTCCCACACCGG
>CBCOTF020000226.1:0-1681 GCA_965112955.2 Desulfarculales bacterium | reverse complement strand
CAGCCTCCAGAGAAACAGCGACGCGGCCGCCCCCCGGGGCCTGTATCTGGGCTTGGACGTGGGCGCGGTGAGCATTGACACCGTGGTGTTGGACGCGGCGGGCACGCTCCTGCTGGCGTACGACACCCGCAGCAAGGGCCGGCCTCTGGCCGCGGTAGGCCCAGATCTTGCGCTGGGTCTCTGATGCCTATCCCCGGCAAAACTTTGCGGTTCTGGCGCTCCCCGACGGCGGGGCCGCGGCCTTGAGCCAATTATTGGGGGGGGGGCAACGAGGTCATCATGGGCGGCGAGGACGCCAACCTAATCCTGGTGAGCCCCGACGGGCGCGGGGGTTTAAGGATAGACGATTTCGCCATGAACGCCATGTGCGTCGCCGACACCGACTCCTTACTGGACCAGCAGTCCCACCGTCTGCAGCTGACCATCGAGCAATTTAGCGAGGTGCGCTCAAAAGCAAAAAACTGCTGTGCCTGGCCGGGCGCTGCTCGGTCTTCGTCAAGAGCGATATGATCCGCTTGCAGCAGGAGGCCACACTGGACTACGACGTCGTAGCCGGCCAGTGTTTCGCCATGGCCCGCATCCTCAAGTCCAACATAGCCAAGGGCAAGACCGTTATCCCGCCAGTGTGCTTCACTGGCGGCGTGGCCGCCAACCGGGGGGTGCGGCGGGCACTGATCGACATCATGAAGCTTAAGCTCAAGGAGCTGATCGTGCTCGAGTCCTTCGGCTGCATGGGCGCTCTCGGCGCGGCCCGCACACCGCCCAGGACCAGGGGCTAATAGCACCCATCGTCGAACTCCAGACCTTGGAGAAACAGGTCGCGCCTCCGGCCAGGGCACAAAGTACCTGGGGCGCCTGACTTGGGGCAGCCATCACCAGACGGTTTCAAGGACATCAGCGTGCTCGAAGAGGGCCCTCAGAGGCTACCTGGGCGTGGACGCGGGTAGTATCCCACAATGTGGTGGTGATAGACGAGGACTTGAAGGTGCTCAGCGCCAGTATGCCCACCGCCGGTCGTCCCCGACGCCGCCAAGAAGGGTTGAAGGCTGGTGTGCCAGGAGATCAGCGACCGCTTGAAAATTTTGGGGGCCGGCGCCACCGGCAGCGGCCGCTATCTCACAGCCGACTTCATAGGCGCCAACATCGTGCGCAACGAAATCATCGTCCAGGCCACGGCCGCCGTGGTCATCGACCCCAAAGGGAACACCATCTTCGAGATCGGTGGCCAGGACTCCAAGCTTATCTCGCTGAAAAACGGCGTCATCGTGAACTTCATGATGAACAAGGTCTGCGTCGCCGGCACGGGTCCTTTTTGGAGGAACAGGCCGAGAAGCTGGGCATCGAGATCAAGGGCGAGTTCGGCTCCCGGGCGCTCAAGGCCCCCTAGCCGGTGCGCCTGGGCGAGCGTTGCACGATTTTCATGGAGTCCGACCTGGTGAGCCACTAGGCCGCCGGCGAGGAATTAGGCGACCTGGTGGTGGGCCTGTCCTATTCCATTGTCTATAACTACTTGAACAAGGTGATGAAAAACCGCTACGTGGGGCAGAAGGCCTTCTACCAAGGGGGCACCGCCGTTAACCAGGGCACCGTGACCGCCTTCGAGGTGGTGGGCTGGGGCAGACCATCACCGTGCCGCCTCACCACGACGTCATCGGAGCCATCGGTACGGCCATCCTGGCCG
>CBCOTF020000225.1:0-1021 GCA_965112955.2 Desulfarculales bacterium | reverse complement strand
CGCGGTAGTTTGGTTTCATGAGTTGCTGACCTCCGAGTCTGGTTTTTGCGAGAAAAGGGAATCGCTAGTGGGGGATGTGGTGGAGCTGGATTTCAAACACAGCAGATGGTGGTCGCGCTTGGCCCTGCAATTGACGGCGAGGTTCAGCGGCCTAAGCAAGCCGTGGGAGCAATTTCCAGTAGGGCCTCTACACGGTCGTAGTCATGATCGTGGTAAAGAAGGCTGTTTTGTTTGTCGATCAGAGGTACTGGGGCCTCGTATAGCCTGCCGGCCAGGGAGACGGTGCGGTCCAGGGGCACGCGGCGCGTGGCCCTCTTTCTGAATTTGTCTTCCAGGTCGGCGTGGGCCGGCCTGACGCACTCCATCTTGCTGGAGAAGCGTTACAGGGGGCCTGTCCGGTGCCCAGGTGCTTGCGCTGGTGGTAGACGTCCCTAATCCAGCACTCCCGAGCCTCATTGATGTCTAGAAGGGTGTCGCCCTTGAAACCGGGGAGAAACTGGGACCTGACGGTGCGGAAGAGCCTTTCGATCTTGCCCCTGCCCTGGGATGCGTATGGCGGTGAGTGGACCAGGGCGATGCCCAGGGAGGCGGTGATTTCTTCCAGGTGATGAAAGCGGAAGGCTGGGCTATTGTCGAAGTAGGGCCTGCGTGGTAGCCCCGTTTAAGCAGGGCCTGGCGCAAGGCCGATAGATAAGTGGCCAGGCCCTCGGAGAGGTAAAATTCGGCGTGGACAATCAGAAGGTTCATGTCGTCGATGAAGGCGAAGAGGTAAGTTTTGCGCCGTTTGTCGCCCATCAGGAGCATCGGCCCATGCATGATGTCACTCTGCCAAATATCGTTGGGCAGCTCGGCCTCGAAGCGTCTGCGGTCGACAGATGGGGCGACTTGTTTGCCCATCACCCCCTGCTGGTGCAAAGAACGATAGGCGGTGGGCGCCTTGAGGACCACGTCGAGCGTGGGTAAGCGTCGGCGCATCCTCTCTGTGCTGAGGGTAGTCCCGGACGCAGTGGGCAGTTACGAG
>CBCOTF020000224.1:0-3386 GCA_965112955.2 Desulfarculales bacterium | reverse complement strand
AGCCGCTCAGTGGAGCATCACCTACTTCACCCGCCATGCCCTGAAGTGCATAGCGCTTAACACCAAAACCATGGCTTCGGTCCTCAAGGCGTTCATAATTCTAGAAGAGCATGCCATCTGATCCTACTAAGCCGTTGGACCTCCAACCATTTCAACGCTCGCCTGGAGGGGCTTAACGGCATCTTCCAAGCCGCTAGGGCAAGAGCCAGAGGCTACCGGGATATCTTCACCTTCATGACCATGATCTACTTCATCGCCGCACCGTTGGGGAAACTCATTAAATTTCACAGTTAACGACGGAAACTAATTTTTTAGCCGGCCATCAGACGGCCAAAGATCACCTCTTGGAAGGTTCCCAGGGGCTCTTGGTTCTTGAGGGCCTTCATGTGGACCAAGGCCCCCTGCCAGCTGGCGATGATGAAATAGGCAAGGCTTTGGGTGTTGCAGTCACCGTCCAGCTGGCCGGTTTGGCGTGCTTCTTCCAGCACCCGGGCCACGCGCCCGGCCATGAAGTCGATGCCCTGGGCCAGCTTGTGGGCGAAAGTCGGGCTGAGGTTGCTCATCTCCTGGGGCAGGTTGCTCACCGGGCAGCCGCCGCAGAGGCCATTCTGGCTAAAATATTCTTGGAAGGACTGAAAGGAGGCCCGTAGCTTGGCCAAGGGAGGTTGGCTGGGGTCTTCCAGCAACTCTTGGGCCTTTTACTGAAGAAACTGGCCGAAGAAGTCGATCAAGGCCAGGCCGAAGTATTTTTGTTCTTGAAATAAAAGTAAAAAGGAACCCTTGGACACGCCGGAGGTCTGTAATATCTCCTGGATGCCGGTGCAATTGTAGCCCTGGCGATAGATCAGCTGGGCTCCTGCTTCCAGAATGCGCTGGCGTGTGGCGACGGTCTTGGTTCCTGTATTATCGTTGAAGTCTAAGTTAATAATAGACCGGTCGTCTAGAAGCGTCAAGGCCTTTTTTGCTCGGCCTGCCCCCTCGCCCCAAACAGTGCCTGAACCCAACCGCCGGGGCCGGATGCCCGGTTCCCCCTCGAGGGGCCTCTGGCGGGGGTTTATTTTGGCGTGTCAGCTTGTTATAGTGTTAACCATGATCGTGGACGCCCACACCCATATCTTTCCGCCCCAGGTCCTTGCCCACCGCCACGCCTTTCTGGAGGGCGAGCCGGCCTTTGCCGCTATCTACGCTAGCCCCAAGGCCCACATGCTGGACGGGCCGGGGCTCTTGGCGGCCATGGACAAGGACGGCGTGGACATCTCTTGGGCCTTGGGATTTCCCTGGGTGCAGGAGGAGCACGCCTGCTTGCACAACGACTATCTGCTCCAGGCCGTGGCCGACAGCGGCGGGCGCCTGCGCGGCCTGGGCTGCGTGCATCCCCCAGCAGGCTGGGCCTTGCCCGAGGCCCGGCGTTGCCTTCAGATGGGCCTCTCCGGCCTGGGGGAGCTAGCCTTCTACGACTCCGACCTGGACCTGAACTCCCTGGCCCCCTTATGCCAGCTCTGCGCCCAGGCTGACCGGCCGCTCTTGCTGCACACCAACGAGCCGGTGGGGCACCGCTATCCGGGCAAATCGCCGATGAACCTCACCACCCTCTACCAGCTCATCCGCGACCACGGGCGCACCAAGCTGGTGCTAGCCCATATGGGCGGGGGCATCTTCCTGTATTCCTTGCTCAAGCGCGAGGTGAACCAGAGCTTGCAAAATGTCTGGTTAGACACGGCGGCCGGCCCCTTTCTCTACGGCCCCCGGGCCTATGCCCTGGCCGTGGAGCTCATGGGGCCCGGCAAGCTCCTATTGGGCAGCGACCACCCTCTGCTGCCGGTAAGCCGCTACCAGCAGGAACTGGAGCAGGCCGGCCTGGTGCCGGAGGATCTTAAGCAGATATTGGGCCTGACGGCTTTGGACCTGATACCCTAACTGTGGCAAGCAAAGCCATTTATGGCTTCGCTTGCCCATTGATCAGGTAACAGCGCGGTTTTGCTAGACCTCCTGGGCGCTAACGCGCCTGGCGGGCCATACATGGCCCGCAGACCAAGTTTTAATCGAATTTGATCGTTTGATCGCAACTTGGTCTAACTCTAACTATATAAGTGAAACATGAACCCGATTTTGGCCGCTGATCGCGCGGGCCTGGGCCTCTTGGCCATAATCCTTTGGTGGCGGCCCTGACCTGCGGCCCGCGTGCCGCGCCAGGGCGCCCTGGAGGCCTCACTGCGCGAGGAGACGACGTGGTTCGCAGGAGGCCGCGGATCGGGCAGCCGGCTACGTCGGGAAGTGGCCATAGCCTGAGTCTGCGCCAGGATCTGGTGCAGGTGATGGAGCGAGCCGGCGGAGCCCAGGAATCCCAGCTGAACAAGTTCGCCAACTCTTTGGAGGTCTTCCGCAAGATTATGGAGGGGCAACTGGAAAAGTTCCGGGCCGAGGACGCCGAGAGCGCCCGCCAGGCCCGCCAGGAGTTGGGCGAGGGGCTGGCCCGCCTGGGCGAGGCCCAAGCCGACACCCTGACCCAACTGGCCAGCGCCCAGCAGGAGCGGCTATCGGCTCTGGCCGAGCGCCTGGACATCCTGACCCGAGCCCAGGAGACACGCCTGGAGGCCCAACGCCTGGCCCTGGAGGGCGGCCTGGCCGCCGGCCGCGCCGAGATGGCCCAGACCCTCAAGGCGCTTTCCGAGGCCCAGGGCAAAAGTCAGGCCGAGGTCAAGGCCGAGCTTTCGGCCATAGGCAGCACCGTGGGTGCCAGCCTGGAAAAGCTGACCAATGAAAATTCGCAAAAACTGGAGCAGATGCGTCAGACCGTAGACGAGAAGCTGCAAGGCACCCTGGATAAGCGTCTGGGGGAGTCCTTCGGCTTGGTGAGCCAGCAGCTGGAGATGGTGCACAAGAGCGTGGGCGAGATGCAGGGCTTGGCTAGCGGCGTGGGGGACTTGAAGCGCATGCTTAGCAACGTCAAGACCCGGGGCACCTGGGGCGAGGTGCAGCTGGGCAGCCTCTTGGACGAGGTTTTCATCCCCGAGCAGGTGGCCAAGAACGTGGAGATACGCCCCGGCAGCGGCCAGCGCGTGGAGTTCGCCATCCGCCTGCCCGGCCCCACCGGCGACAACGACCTCCTGCTACCCATCGACGCCAAATTCCCCCAGGAGGACTACGAGCGCCTGATGGACGCCACCGAGAAGGCCGACCCGGTAGCCGAGGAGGCGGCGATCAAGGCTCTGGAGGCGCGCACCAAGGCTTTCGCCAAGGACATCGGCGAGAAATACGTGGCCCCGCCCTACAGCACCGATTTTGCAATAATGTACCTGCCCACCGAGGGGCTCTACGCCGAGGTCCTCAGACGCCCCGGCCTGGCCGAGACCCTGTGGCGGGACTGGCGAGTGCAGGTCGCTGGC
>CBCOTF020000223.1:0-9428 GCA_965112955.2 Desulfarculales bacterium | reverse complement strand
GACTACATGGAACCAGTCCACGGTGACGTTGGCGCCGGGGAAGCTTTCGCCGATGTTGGCCAGGAAGGCTAGCGACATGTCGCAGACCACCTCGGCGATATTGTTGTAATCGCCGCCATGCTCACGCATAAAGCGGCGGAGCAGGACCAGACAGCCCTTGCCCTTGCCGGGGGTAACGAAGATGACCGGCGTTTGCTTGCGGTCTAGGTCGATGAAGACGGTGACGTAGTTGTGGCTCCGCTTGGAGGCGGTTTCGTCAAGAGCCACGGCCTTGATTCCGCCCAGGCTATTTTGGACAGGGCCTGGGCTACGTAAAACTGGACCATCCGCTAAAGTCGCGCGTCGTTGACCCCGATGGTGCAGGCCGCAGCCAGCACGGGCATCTCCTGTACCAAGGTCGTGGCCGCCTGCTCGAACAGTAAGGTTAACCGACTGCCCTCGCTGGTCCAGGGCATCTCGACTTGTTTGGTCCCGTGGTCGGGGCAGTCTACCCGGGGCGCTCGGGAGGTTACGTAGCAATGATACTGAAAAAGATTGAGGTGACGCCAGGTTAATTCGTGAAAATCGTGAGCCTCGTACAACCTGTCACACTCCGGGCAGGGGTACTCGGCTCCCCGGTCGGCGGCAACCTCCAAAAAGACCTAGTGGAGCTGTTTATCGGTGTCTACACGCTGTTCCACCAGCCGTCAGAGCAATTGCAACCCCAGGCCAAGGGCTAGAAGCTTGCCGGCGTCCATGATTGCCTACTGCTTCAACTCGGCCATGTGGATCGCTGCAACATGACACCGAAACTACACCAATTCCACTCATGATGACGAAGAAGCCTATCCCTTCGACTCCAACGGCATCCCCATTTAATTCGCCCACCTGTCGCCGCTGTTGGACCTGCACCAAGCGCCGCGCATGGTGGAGAACCGCAGGGCCATCGCCCTCATCCGGGAGGTGGTCGACCCCCACCGGGGCACTGACCAGCGGTGGATAGCCCCACCCCGCCCGGCCAGAGGCGCACCTACCCCGGCTAGGGGCTGAGCTTCCTGAAAAAATCCCCTAGCGCAAGTAGGGCACCGAAATCCTATCACCGGCTGCAGGTAGGGACAGTCCTACCCAAAATACTTGGAGCTGATGACCGCCGATGCGCTGAGCTGCGCCCCACTCACCACGCGGTTCAGAAGGCGGCCCAACGCAGAATCCAGACGCGATGGGGCTCTATCGTGGTACGCGAGGATACGGGCCTGCAACTTGACGTCCCCACCGACACCGACCTGCGCTCGCGGGTGCTGGCCAGGGGTCTGGCCCCCCACGGTCTCCGGTGCACGAGGTGGTAATGAACCGCCCAGCGCGCACCATAGATACCAAGGCTTACACCTTCTAGGCCATGGTGGAGATGATCCTACACCGGGTGCACTACCTGGTGGTCACCGAAGGCGAGCGCATGTTCAGCGTGATCAGCGACCACGATATGCGCGGTATCACCGGCAGCGCCCCGGTGGGGGTAATGCGCGACCTGGACAAGATCCACTCCATGGACCAGCTGTAGCTGGTGCATCAGAGCCTGAATCCGGTGCTGGAAAAGCTCTTGCGCCTGGGAGACTCGACCGAATACATGCTGGAACTGGCCACCGAGTTCAACGACCGACTTTCCCTCAAAATCCTGGAGTTGAGCGAGCTGGAGATGGAGGGGCAGGGCCCGGGCCGGGCGCCGATGCCTTACGCCTGGCTAGCGCTGGGCAGCGCGAGTAGGCTTTGCGTACCCTCCAGCAAAATTGCCTGGTCTACACCTGGCTACCCCGGGTCAGCCAGGCCGAGATTAAGGGCTGGCTTCTGGCCAGAGCCAAGCGCGTGGTGGAACGCCTGGCCCACTGCGGCTTCCTCCAAGAGCAACAGGGGCTCCTGGCCTCCTCGCCGGCCTGGTGCCAGAACAATTCTTAGTTGTATAAGGCCTATCTGGACATGATCCAAGAGACCAACCGTTGCGCCTTGCCCGAGGCCGGCCCCCTGTTCGACTTGCGGGACGTGCACTAGGAAATGTCGTTCGCCGAGATCTTGCGTCTGCACGTCAGTGAGGCCATAAACGGCCACCGCCATTTCCTGGCCCGCATGGCCCCGGGTGGGCGATCACACGACCGCCCGCTCCTGGATTTTTTTTGCGACTTCGTGGAAAAGCGCGGCCAGTACCAGAACCAGCTAAACCTGCGCAGCAACGGCTTGCAGCCTTTAGTGCACGGGGCGAGGGTGCTGGCCTTGAAGCAAAGTCTCACCGTGACCAACACCCTCACCCGCCTGGCCGAGCTGGCCGGCCACTGGGTCCTGAAGGACCTTTTCGCCAGTGACCTGCGCGCGGCCTGTGGCTTCATCACTTTGCTGCGCATCTCCCGCCACCTGGAGGACCAGGCCGCCGGCCGCGAGCCGGACAGCTTCGTGGACCTGGTTAGCCTCAATGTGGTGCAGCGCAAGATGCTCAAAGAAAGCTTCACGGTGATCAGCCAACTCCAGGAATTCATAAAATAACGTTACCGCGCCCAGATGGTAGCCTGACCCTGTCCCCGGCCTGGACAATGACAAAATTCTCAGCGGACATGGAATAATTTCCATATTCCACCCGGATCCGGGTGCGGGGGCAAGGACGGGCTTCAACAATTAGAAGCACATTACGCCCCATGGCTTTCAAAAAGCCCCGGGCATGGGTTATGCTGTAATAAATATTTTTAGAGCTTAGAGAAGCCAGGAGGCTAGTTCCGGCATCAACACATCGCTGCCGAGCGCACCCGGCCCGCAAGCCCCGCGGCGGGGGGAAGGGACAGGCATAAGCTGGGGGACAAGCCGCCAGCGCAACAAGATTTTGCAATTGCGCAAGGGTGGGCGCACCCTGGGCCCCCTGGCCCGACAAAACCTGCATGCCCTGGAGGGGCTGCGCCTGGACGCCCCGGCCCGCGAGCACAGCTACGTGGTCTTAGACCTTGAGACGACGGGCCTGGATCCACCAGGGACCGGGTAATGAGCGTGGGAGCCTTCCAGATGGTGTAGGGACGCGTCAAGCTGGGCGAGGTATTCAGCGAGCTATGCAATCCAGGCCGCGACATACCGTTGGAATCGATCAAGGTACACGCTATAGCGCTGGACATGATCAGGGACGCCCGCGAGGCCTGAGAGGTATTCAATGATTTTCTAACTTTCATCAGCATCGACATCCTTATAGCCCATTACGCATCCTTCGACGCTTATATATTCAACCTGACCATGAAGGCCAGTTCGGGCTTCGCCCTGCAGAACCTGGTACTGGACACCGGGGAGATATGCCGTACCCTTTGCTCAGGCCAGCCCCCTACGGGGTTTATAGCAACTTCAAGAAATGCAGCCTGGACATGCTGGTCGAAATATATAAACTGGAGGTGCCCGAGAGGCACACCGCCCTAGGCAACGCCCAGCCCACGACGCTCATTTTCCAGCACTTCCTACAAATCATTGAGCAGGAAATTCGGGCAGCCTGCGCGACTCAGGCCCCGGGCCGGGGCGGTTGGTAAGTTGAGGTAGACTTTTTGGCAGGCGATAGCGTCCCAATGATCCAACAAACGTGGGAGGAGGATTCATATGGTTGAGGATAAGGTCGTCGAGCAGAGTGGCAAATATTATCCCCCCAAATCCTTCGTGGCTAAAGCCCATATCAAGGATATGGATACTTACCACCAGATGTACGAGCGGTCCGTGAAGGACCCCGAAGGCTTCTGGGGCGAGGTAGCCGAGGGCTTCTATTGGAAAAAGAAGTGGGACAAGGTCCTGTCCTACAACTATCACCGCAGCAGGGGGCCCATCAATATCAAGTGGTTTGAGGGCGGCAAGACCAACATTACCTACAATTGCCTTGACCGTAACCTGACCACCCGGGCCCACCAGCCGGCCATCATGTGGGAGGGCAACGAGCCTGGCGAGGACAAGGTCTTCACCTACCAGCAGATGTACGAGCAGGCCACCAAGTTCGCCAACGTGTTAAAAAGCTTGGGCCTCAAGAAGGGCGACCGCGCCACCATCTACATGCCTATGATCCCCGAGCTGGCCATCGCCATGCTGGGCTGCGCCCGCATCGGCGTCATCCACAGCGTGGTCTTCGGTGGCTTCTCGGCCGAAGCCCTTAAGGACCGCGTGGTGGACTCCAGTTGCAGCATCATGATCACCAGCGACGGCACCTACCGCGGAGCCAAGGCCGTCACATTGAAACAGATCGCCAACGATGCCATGAAGGGCGCCGAGAAGGAAGGCGTCAAGGTGCCGCACTGCGTGGTCGTGCAGCGCGTGGGTGAGGGCCAGGGCATCGACTGCCCCATGGTGGCCGGTCGCGACCAGTGGTGGCACGATGTGATGAAGGACTCCCCCGTGGGCTGCGAGCCCGAATGGATGGACGCCGAGGACCCTCTGTTCATTCTCTACACCAGCGGCTCCACCGGCAAGCCCAAGGGCGTCTTGCACACCATCGGCGGCTATATGGTGTACACCTCGATGACTCACAAATACGTTTTCGACTACCATGACGGCGACGTCTACTGGTGCACCGCCGACATTGGCTGGGTAACCGGCCACAGCTACATTCTCTACGGCCCCCTGCTCAACGGTGCCCAGAGCATTATATTCGAGGGCGTGCCCACCTATCCCGATTCGGGGCGCTTCTGGCAGGTAGTGGACAAATGGAGCGTTAACATCTTCTACACCGCCCCCACAGCCATCCGCGCCCTGATGCGCATGGGCGAGGAGTTCCCGCGCAAATACACCCGTAAAAGCCTACGCCTGTTGGGCACCGTGGGCGAACCCATCAACCCCGAGGCCTGGCAGTGGTACCACAAGGTGATCGGCGAGGAGCGCTGCCCCATCGTGGATACTTGGTGGCAGACCGAGACCGGCGGTATCCTCATTACCCCGCTGCCCGGCTGCACCCCCACCAAGCCCGGTTCGGCTACCCTCCCCTTCTTCGGCGTGCAGCCGGCGGTGGTAGGCAACGACGGCCAGGAGATCCAGGGCAATGGCGTCAGCGGCCGCCTGGTGATAAAGGCCCCTTGGCCCGGCCAACTGCGCACCACCTACGGCTCTCATGAGCGCTTCGAGCTAGTGTACTACTCCGACTTCGACGGTTTGTACTTCACCGGTGACGGCACCAAGCGCGACGAGGACGGCTACTATTGGATCACCGGCCGCGTGGACGACGTCATCAACGTCTCCGGCCACCGCATAGGCACCGCCGAGGTGGAGAGCGCCTTGGTGGCCCATCCCTCGGTAGCCGAGGCCGCCGTGGTAGGCTTTCCTCACGAACTCAAGGGCCAGGGCATCTACGCCTACGTCACCCTCAAGTTGGGCATCGACTACACCGACGCCCTCAAGAAGGAATTGGTTTTGCACGTGCGCAAGGAGATCGGGCCTATCACCACGCCTGATATCATCCACTGGGCGCCGGCCCTGCCCAAGACCCGCTCGGGCAAAATCATGCGCCGCATCCTGCGCAAGATGGCCCATAACGAGATGGATCAGCTGGGCGATACCTCCACTCTGGCCGACCCTTCGGTCATCAACACCCTCATCGAGATGAAGGACAAATAGCCCTGTCCATGTCCCTTCCGGGGCGCCCCGCGGGGCGCCCCGTTTTTGTTACCCGCCGTTTCCTTCGAATGTCCCTAGCTCGGCGAGGTATGTGCTAGAATTAAAGTGAGCTAATTATAATGGCTTTTCATGACGGCCCCGCGGGCAAGCTTCAGAAGACGAGATGACCACCCAGAGCTCCCCACCCGTCCTGTCGGCCTCGGAGGTTTTAAGCTTTTTGTAAGCACTTCGCCCTTTTTCGATCTGGACTAGGCCACCTTGCAAAGCCTGGCCGCCCGCTGTCATCAGGAGTTATATCCTCAAGGCACCACCATCCTAGTGCGGGGCAAAAGCAAGGTCGACGCGTTATGCCTGATCATCAAAGGGCGGATTAAGGTCTTCTTCACCGATGAGGAGAGCCAAGAGAGCCTCATCGACTATCGTGGGGCGGGCATGAGCATCGGTGCCCTGGACATACTGCGAGACAGCCTGTCCAACTTTGACGTGGTGATAGTGGAAGATGCCCCGTGCCTAATGATGTCTCGCGAGAACTTCCTGAAGCTCATCGCCGACGACCCGCGGTTTCGCCAGCGTTACCTCAAGCTGATCTCGGAGAGCTACGTGGGCAAGGCCTTGGCGGAGTTGCAGCGCCTTAGTCCGCAGAAGGCTCCTTGTATCTGTTCAGCGCCCAGGTGGGGGACGTGTCCCGCCGGCGGCCGGTGACCATCCCCATGTCCAGCCCGGTGCAAACCATCCCCTCCCCCCCACACCGTCTGCTTTGACGCCATGCTGGAAATGATAAAACGCCGGGCGCACCACATCGCCATGGAAAAGGGCGGGTGCATCGTGGCGTCTTCGCGGCTTACGACCTGATGGTGTGCAGGATTTCTCACCCCTGTCTCTAGTACGCGAGATCGTGGGGCAGACGAAAATCGAGGAGCTCTACGAGCTTTCGCTGACACTGACCTACAAAAGCGCCAAGGCCGGCTACATCACCCGCATGATCACCCTGATCAACGACTACATCCTGGACCGCATGCTCACCCTGCTCTAGAAGTAGCTGAGCCCACCGCCGTGGCCTATTGCTGGATAATGATGGGCAGCGAAGGTCGCAAAGAACAGACCTTTCGCACTGACCAAGACAGTGCCCTAATCTACCAGAACCCCTACAGCCCGGCCGAGGCCAAGACCGCCCACGAATATTTCGCCCTCTTCGGCAGCCAGGCTATCGAGCACCTGGTTCGCTGCGGCGTCCCCCGCTGCAAAGGGAGCATTATGGCCTCCAACCCTTTATGGTGCCAGCCTCTGTCGATCTGGCGCCAATATTTCGACCGCTGGATCACCACGCCCGAGCCCCAGGACCTCCTGCACGCCACATCTTCTTAGGCTTCCGCGTCGATTGGGGCAGCTGGAGCTGGGCAGCTGCCTGCGCGACCACCTCATGCGCCAGGTAAAGGGTCAGAAGAGTTCCCTACGCTTTTGGCCAAGGGCACCCACACGGCCCAACTGTTCCTGACCAGCATTTCCGCAATTTCGCCGTAGAGCGCGAGAGGCCGCACACGGACAAGCTGGACCTCGAGACCATGGGGCTTGGTGTCCTTCGTGGACTTCGCCCGCCTGATGTCGCTCACGCACGGGGTGCGCGAGACCAACACCTTGGAGTGCTTTCAGATGCTGGCCGGAAGCTAGCCCCTCTCCACGGACATGCATCTCAAGACCAGCCCGGCCTACGAATTTCAGATGCAGCCCCGGCTGGTGCACCAGCAAAAAATGGACGCGGAAGATCTGCCGCCGGACAGTTACGTCCATCTCCAGCGACTGTCAAGCTGGAACGTTGCGCCCTTAAGGAGGCGCTGGCCGTGATTTTCGAGATAAAGTCCTATCCGCGCAAAATCTTCTGACTCAGTTCGGCTTGAGCGCTGGCCACCGTCATGCGCGCCCGCGGTGTAGAATTGGTGTAATTCCGGTGTCATGATGCAGCGATCCGCATGATCGAGTTGAAGCAGGAGGCAATCATAAACGCCGGCGAGCTTCTGCCTCTTGGCCGAGAGTTGCAACCGCCCTGGCGGCTGATGGGGCAGCATGTGGATACCGATAAACAGCCCCGCGAGGTCCTCTTGGAAGTTGCCGTTGACCGGGAAGCCGAGTACCCCTGCCCGGAGTGTGGCAGGCGGTGCAAGGCTCACGACTCCCACGAATTCACCTGGCGTCACCGCGATCTTTTCCAACATCATTGCTACGTAACCGCCCGGGTGCCACGGGTGGACTGCCCCAGCCATGGAACCAAATAGGTCAAAATGCTTTGGACCCGTGAGGGCAGCCGGTTCATCTTGCTGTTCGAGCAGGCGGCCATAACCCTGGTGCGGGAGATGCCTGTGCTGACTGCGGCACGCATCATAGGGGTCAAGCGGCGCGCGACTTTGGCGGATGGTCCAATTCTACGTGGCCTAGGCCCTGTCCAAAATGGACCTGGGCGGGGCCAAGGCCGTGGCTCTGGACGAAACCGTCTCCAAGCTAGGCCACAACTATGCCACCGTCTTCATCGACCTAGATCGCAAGCAAAAGCCGGTCATCTTCGTTACCCCCGGCCAGGGCAAGGGCTGTCTGGTCCTGTTCCGCCGCTCCCTGCATGAGCATGGCGGCAATCACAACAATATCGCCAAGGTGATCTGCGACATGTCGCCAGCCTCCCTAGCCGCAATCGGCAAAAGCTTCTCCAGCGCCAACGTCACCGTAGACTGGTTCCATGTAGTCCAATTCTTCACCACCGCCATAGACGAGGTCCCAAAGGCCGAGGCTAAGGAGCGTAACCTGCCCAAGGCCACCCGCTGAGCCGTGCTCAAGGCCGCTCACGGCGGCAGGCTAACCGAAAAACAGCAGCAGGTCCTGACCGAACTGGAAACCAGCGGCTTCGCCACCACCACCGCCTGGCGGTTCAAGAAAATGCTGCGCTAGAGCAGAAAGGCCCCCTCTACGAGCCCGACATCAACCCGACCTACCAGGAGATGGCCGCCCATTACGGCACGGCGATATTGTCCGCCCGGGTACGACAACCCTGTGACAAGACCAAGGCCGAGGTGGGAGTGCAACTGGTGAAGAGGTGGTTATTAACCGCCCTGCGCAAGAGGTCCTTCTTAAGCCTGGCTGAGCTTAACCAGGCGATCCGTGGGCTTCTAGACCGGCTCAACAACCGGCCTTTCAAAAAACTGCCTGGCAGCCAGCGCTCCATGTACGAGCCCCTAGACAAACCGATGCTTAAGCTTCTACCCGCCGCGGCCTATCAGTATATCCAATGAAAAAAGGCCAAGGTCCGCATCGATTACCACGTGAAGGTGGACTGCCGCTACTACACGGCCCCCCACCAATTGGTAGACAAGAAGCTGGACATCCGCTACACGGAACGCCCGGTGAAATACGCCCATAAGGGCGAGCGGGTGGCCAGCCCCACCGTCGCATCCTGGAGCAAAGCGGTTCACCACCACCAGGAGCACGCCAAATGGACCCCCAAAAAATCACCAACTGGATGCACAAGATCGGCGAGGCCACGGCCAAGCTGGCCGAGGTAATCATGAGCCGGCGGGCGCATCCCCAGCAAGGCTTCATGGCCTGCCTAGCCTGGCACCCTGGCCAAGCAACATGGTGAAGTGCGAGCGGAGACCGCCTGCCCGAAGGCTTTGGCCTATGGGGCCCTCAGCTCCAAAAGCGTAGAGCGCATCATCGATAAGGAGCTGGACGAGGCACCTCTGCTGACGCCGACCCCGAAATCAAGTCCCATCCTTCACCCCAACATCCGCGGAGCAGGCTATTTCTTGACCGCCCAAGGAAGAAGCCATGCTGATTAATCCCATCCGGAACAAGCTCCGCGCCCT
>CBCOTF020000222.1:0-1958 GCA_965112955.2 Desulfarculales bacterium | reverse complement strand
CCGCCGATGTCGCGCAACCTGAGTTGGTAGGCAATCTCCTTGACCGCCTCCAGGTTGGTCTTGAGGATGGTCTCCTCCAGGTTGTGTCCACCCACGTAGCGTCCGGTGTTGACGTCCACTGCGGTTAACGCCTCGGTCTTTTCGATGACCACGTAGCCGCCGCTTTTGAGCCAGACCTTACGCCCCAGGGCGCGAGCCAGTTCCGGCTCCACGCCGTAGGCGTCGAAGATGGGCTCACCGCCAGAGTATAGCTCCACGCATGTTAGAAGCCGGGGCATAAAGACGCCGACGAAATCCACCACCTGCTGGTACTCGGCCCGGCAATCGATGACTAGGCGGTCCACCTCGCAGGTGAAGAGGTCGCGCACCGCCCTTAAACTCACCGAGAGGTCCTGGTGCAGCAGGCTGGGCACCGTGGCGCTCTCGTGGCGGCGGTTGATGGCGTTCCACAGCGAGCACAGGAAGTTCATCTCGGCCTTTAGCTTGTCGGCGTCCTGGCCCTCGCTGACGGTGCGGGCGATGAAGCCCTGGTCCGCCGGGCGCATCTCCTGAATCAATGAACGCAGACGCGCCCGCTCCAGCTCCTCCTCGATGCGCCGGCTGATGCCCACATGGTTGATGGTGGGCATGAAGACCAGATTGCGCCCCGGCAGGGTGATGTGGCAGGTAATGCGGGCGCCCTTGTTGCCCAGTGGCTCCTTGGCCACCTGCACCATGATCTCCTGCCTCGCGCAAGAGGGACTCTATGTGTGGCAGCGCTTCCCCGCAGGCCGGACGCTGGGCTGGGCCTCGCCGGACACCAGTTCGCTGGGGTTGAGCTCCTGCGCACGTCACTGACATAGAGGAAGGCGGCCTTGGTTAGGCCAATATCCACGAAAGCGGCCTGCATGCCCGGCAGCACTCTGGCCACCCGGCCAGCGTAGATGTTGCCGGCCAGCGCGCCCTGTTTGTGCCGCTCCACGTAGACCTCCACAACCTGGCCGTTTTCCACCAGGGCCACGCGGGTCTCGTAGGAGCGGGCGTTAATCAGCAGCGTGCTGGCCATGCCTAACACTCCACGCGCCGGGCGCCGATCTTGAGCACCCGCGCCGCCTGAGCCTCTTTCTGGCTTAGGCCGAATACGGCCATGAGTATCTCCGCCGGCTTGGCTACCGCCATCGCGCCCACCACCACCCACAAGCCGCCCTCCACCAGCTCCATGTGTTGATGGTGGCCTTGAGGTCGATCATCCGCCGGCCCTGGGGCTTTGACGCATCACCGACATCCGACGGCCTGCGAAATCATCCAGGCACCGGGGTTCCAGGGCCAGATGACTGTATAAACGATAAGTCACTTCGTCGGGTTCGCGCAACTTTCCCCGGAGCGGCGGCCGTCGGCCAGCTTGAGTCCGGCGGGCAGAACGGTTGACCCTCTGGGCCAGGTGCTCAGGATGATGGCTGCCCAGGGTGGTCACCTCCAGCACCTCAACTAGGCTCGACCCCCAGCGGCAGGGCCGAGTCGGATTTGATCAGGGCGTGAGGATGAAAGCCCTGGCTGTGGGCCATCTCCACGCCGGCCCGGCGAAAGGCCCGACCCAGGTGGTGCATGGTCTCCAGGTGCCCCAGAAAGCGGGCCGGCCCGGTTTTCTCCAGGCGGAAACGGTAGGCCATGCGGTCTGGCGGCAATGGTGGCGGCGGGGCCGGCGGGGTCAGGTCCCCCTGGGCCAGGCGCGGCTTGATGGCCTGATGGTCGCAGACTCCGCAATCGTGGCAACGACCGGCGCGGCAATCGTTGGTGGGTTTCTGGCCGTAGGCCCGGTCTCGCTCCGCCAGCAGGAAGTCCTTGGACAACCCCACGTCTATGTGTTCCCAGGGCAGCACCTCGCCTGGGTCGCGGGCGCGCAGGTATTCCTCGACGCTCAGACCGGCCTGGCCCAGTGCCTGCATCCAGGCATCGTACTTTAACTCCTCGGTCCAGCC
>CBCOTF020000221.1:0-1062 GCA_965112955.2 Desulfarculales bacterium | reverse complement strand
GGAAACGTCGAAGCCAAATCGCTGTAGGGGCTTCATCAAAATAGGCAGGCACGAAACCGTGCCCCCAGAACCGGACGCCCCCACACCGGGGGTACCTCTCCGGCCGGGGCCAGGGAAAACGCCGCTCCAGCTCCATGATCTTTTTGACGCAGGCTGCAACGAAAAGTACGATGGCAACCAGATGGCAGGAAGTTATTCCCGTCTTTCGGGGTCAGGGGTGCTCCACCACCCTCGGCCACTTCTTCATTCCTGGGCCCACATCCAAGATCCAAGATAATGGGATAAAAGTCCCTACCTGGTCAAGCCAATCTGAAAAACTTCCTTACTGCCCGATCAGAACAAAGCAAGAATCAACACCTTTCTGATCCAGTGCAGCATCTCCTTGAGCCGCTAGGAGCCGATTCAGGTCGTCTCCCCAGAGCACGTCCGCATCGCCGCGACAGAATTGATCTGATCAAATGAAAAAGGAAGAATCAATCCAAGATGATCAGAAAACTTTCGTCACATTAATCCGAAAAATAACGAAGGCCAGTTTGAGCATGGCCCGCACGCCGTAACGTCCTCTAGCGAAAATTTCATGAAGTTATTCCGTTGTTTCTAATAAATAGCCATGGCAATCCAGGCTGAGCCCTGCACCTGTTCGTGGTGGAAGAACACTGCCAGTTGCCCCGGGGGCACGGCCCGTTGGGGCTCCTGGAACTGTACCAAGAGCCTCCCGCCTTCCTCATGCACTTGGCAGTCCACACCGCGGTGGGCGTGGCGCACTCGTACACGCAGGGGCAATCCCTGCTCCAGCGGGGTGAACCAACGCGGAGAGCGGCCCCACAGGCCACGGCTATAAAGCCCTTCCTCGGAACCCACCCGTACCGCCGAGCGCACACCATCCAAAGCCAGCACATAGGCCGGATATCCTAAGGCTACCCCAAGACCCCGTCGCTGACCAATGGTGAATCTATGTATGCCCCCATGAGTGGCCAGCACCTTGCCGTCCTGGTCCTCCAGGGGTCCCGGACATACCAGGCCGTGGGAGGCCATCAGTTCGTCCCAGCCCCCGGAGGGCAC
>CBCOTF020000220.1:0-3791 GCA_965112955.2 Desulfarculales bacterium | reverse complement strand
TCCAAGCCAATCCTGTCCATCATCCTGGCCGACTGGAACAACCTTGTCGACCTCCTCATATACAGAACCTCTCTGCCCCTGGCCTCCAGGGTGGTGGCCATAAGCCATCTGGCCGGCGTCTCCCTCCAGGACGTGCATGCCTATCTCCTACACCACCTCAAAATTGTTCGAAGGACCAACACCTGGCCCGAGGCGTGATCATAGCTGCCGCCGAGGAGCAGACTCAGGTCGTCTCCCCGGAGCACGTTCGCATCGCCGCAACAGAATTCATCTGATCAAATGAAAAAGGAAAGATCCGTCCAGGATAATCAAAGAATTTTCGTCAAATTAATCCGAAAAGCAACACCACCAGGCGACGCAGGGGGTAAGGACAATCGGTCAGGCTGTCGGTGAGAAGTATGGTTTGATCGGCCAAAACGTTTTGGGCTTTAGGCCTTGGCCGATTGGCCATCACCTCGAAAACGGCGTTAGATTCGAGGCGAGTGACGAAGGAGACGCCCTGGCCGGTCCTCTTGACAAACAGGGCATAGTCCTGTCCTGGTAGCCTCGGTCCAAAATCAGGATGGAGCTAGGGTTTAGAGCCAGCCCCTGGGTCACGGTGACACCGATCACCTTGGCATTGGTGAGCAGGATAAATCTGGGCATGTAGCCGTCGTGGTTCAGCATGATGTGAGCCTTGACCCCGCCCTTGGCCCGCTTGTACTCGGCCCAGGGGAACAGGCTCAGGCACAGGGTGATGGTGGAGGAGGCCAGGCTCAGGAGCTTATTAGGGAGGTGGCTCCTGTAAGCTTATATCAAAAAATATAACGTCATTGATATAGTAATAAACTGGCTTTCCATCTCCCCCCTCCGGGGGGAGATGGTCAGGGAGAGGGGGGGAATCTGGCAGCCGAGGCATCAAGCCACTCACCCCGCCCCGTTCACCATCGGAATGGGGGCGAAAGGGCAGAAACAGCCTTGCGCATTTTCTGCGGAGTAAAAAATGGGGAGCCTATAACTACTACGTGAAACCGATGTTACTCCAGGCTGTCGTAGAGGGCCTGCACCTCCGGCGTGTGGGCTTGGCCCTCCTCGTAGACCACCAGCGGGGGCTCTATCGCCAGGTGCTGTCCGCCGTTCTTGACAGCCTCGATCAGCAATAAACTGGCCGGTTTGCCGTGGCGGCCGTGCACCAGGCGTAGGCGCTTGGGCGCCAGCCGTTGCGTTGCTCCAGCAGGTCCCGGCAGGTCTCGGCCAGGCGGTGGGGCGGCAGGCAAAGCAAAAAACGGTCGCTGTGGGCCAAGAGGTGGCTGGCCCGTCGCCATAGCTGCCCGGATTCCAGAGTCAGTTCGTGGCGCGCCGCGGCCCGGGCGTGGTCCGGGGGCAGGCGGCCGTGCCCGTACCGGCCAAAGGGCGGGTTGCTGATAACCAGGGCGAAGCCGCCGGCCGGCAGGCTGGGGTGGTCCTGGTTGAGGTCATGCTCTAACACCTGACCGGCAAGGCCGGCGCTCTGGAAGTTGCGCTGACAGCAATGGGCGGGGGGGGGGGGCCAGTTCTACAGCGGCGAAGGGGCCGAGCATTCCCCGGGTCCCCAGCAGCAGGCATAGTATCCTGCAGCCGGCCCCCAGGTCGGCGATGGGACTGCCGGTCGTCGGCGCGAAAGCGGCCAGCAGCACGCTGCCGATGGAAAATCGGTAGCCCCGGCGGGGCTGCCAAAGGCTCAAGCGCCCCAGGCGGTCGACGGTGCAGTCAAACTTCGCTAGGGGTATGGTTTCCCTCCTACCCCTGGAGATGGCCGCGTCCTCCTGGGGCACGATGAGGTGGAGGACTAGGCTGGTGAGCACCTTGGAGTAGAAATAGGTGGACTTGCGCGGGGCATGACCAGCCCTTGCTGGGCCAACCGCCTCCATCTGGGAACCCTTGGTGGGGATTTATCAGAAAGGCCAGAGGAGCCCAACCGTCCTGCACCTCGTCCAGGTTGGAAAGGTACTTGATGGTGTACAGTTGATCGGTGGCGTTATTGTCCAGGCCCAGGATGTGGTCCAGCACCACGTCGTTCAAGACCACCACGTCCAGGTCCTTCAGCGCCGGCTCGCTGGCCTGCAGGGGGTCGGTGCGGCGCACGCCCATCTTGAGCGACAGCACGTCGCAAGACTGGCTGTCTATGGAGGCCATGCTTATGCGGGGGCGCTTCTCGCCGGCCTTGGCTAGGGAGTCGGCCAGGCGTTGTCGGGCCTTCTGTTGATCGTTGCCGAAGGGCATCTCCGCGACGTTGAAGAAGTGTTTGGCCAGCACAAGGAAGTCCTTGGCGTCCAAGCCGTGGTGGTAGGGCACCAGGTGGTGGCAGGGGAAGACCGTCAACCCCGGGTCGCTCGTGGAGCCGGGGTAGGTGAGCACGTAGTTGAAGGTGGCGTTGCCGCTCCGGCCGGAGTGAGGTTCACGCATATAGTTGCGGTAGTTGAGCCCGGTTTCGTAGCGGTGGTGCCCGTCGGCGATGAAGATTTTCTTGTCGGCCATGAGCCGCTGGGCCTCAAGGCAGGCTTGCACGTCGTCCACGGCGTAGAGGCGCTGGGGCAGGCCGACGGGCATGCTCCAACAGACGGTAGACTTGGTTCTCCTCGTCGGGGTACAGGTCGAAAATAGGCGAGACGTTGACCCCGATGGCCTTGGTCAGCTTGAGGCGGTCTTCCTTGTGCCCGGTGAAGATTTTTCGTGGGGCAGCACCATCCCGCCGGAATAATTTTCGCCCTTGAGCGCTTTGGTTTGGCCGTTGGAGTCGACGTAGGTGGTCTTGTTTAGGTACAGGGCGGGCTTTTGATCGCGCAGCAAAATGCCTTTGGCCATCCAGTTGCGCAGGTGGGCCCCGGTCCGCGTGTAGATGTTATCCTCCACGGTTCCCATCTCGGTGGGCTTGTTCAGCTCGATACGGATAATGTTGTGGGTGTCGGACTGATAAAAAGCCTCCTGCTGCCGTTCGGTAATCACGTCATAGGGAGGCGTGGCCACCTTGTTCAGCAAGGCAACCTTGCTCTGGTCATAGCGTAGGGCTTTTATGGCGCGACAATGACCATAATGTTGCTTGCCTAATATCAAAGGCAAGAGTTTTGCGAGCGCCGGAAAGAATTTTTGCCTCTTCGTCGTCATGAGTGAACTTGGTGTAGCTCCGGTTTCATGATGCGGGGATCCGCATGGCCGAGTTGAAGCAGGAGGCAATCAAGGACGCCGGCGAGCTTCTGGCCCTTGGCCTGGGGTTGTAAGTCTGCCCTGGCGGCTGGTGGGACAGCGTGTGGACACCGATAAACAGCCCCACGAGGTCTTTTTGGAAGTTGCCGTCGACCGGGGAGCCGAGTACCTCTGCCCGGAGTGTGGCAGGTTGTGCAAGGCTCACGACTTCCACGGATTCACCTGGCGTCACCTCAATTTTTTCAGCATCATTGCTACGTAACCGTTCTTGTGCTCCGGGTGGACTGCCCCGACCATGGGACCAAACAGGTCAAAATGCCCTAACCCGCGAAGGCAGCCGGTTCACCTTGCTGTTCGAGCAGACGGCCATAGCCCTAGTGCGGGAGATGCCCGTGCTGGCTGCGGCCCGCATCATCGGGGTCAGCGGCCCGCAACTTTGGCGGGTGGTCCAGTTTTACGTGGCCCAGACCTTGTCCAAAATGGACCTGGTGGGATCGAGGCCGTGGCTCTGGACGAAACCGCTTCCAACCGGGGCCATAACTACGTCACCGTCTTCTTCGACCTAGGCCACAAACAAAAGCCGGTCATCTTCGTTACCCCCGGCAAGGGCAAGGGCTGTCTGGTCCTGT
>CBCOTF020000219.1:0-9875 GCA_965112955.2 Desulfarculales bacterium | reverse complement strand
AGCCAATCGAAGGCCCCAAGGAGGTCGCACGACCAGCTGGACCCCAGGTATAAACTCACATGCCGCAGCAAGCCCTTGAGCCAGTGGCACTGGCGAGAGCGCAGCAGGGCAGGGTCATGAGGAAGCTGGGCTAGTTTAGGGGTGCTCCACCACCCTCAGCCCCTTCCTCATTCCTGGACCCACATCCAAGGTCCAGGATAATGGGATAAAATCCCTGCCTGTCAAGCTAAGCTAAAAAATCCCTTACTTCCCGATCAGAACAGAACAAGAATCAACACCTGGATGACGCAGCGCTGATTCTTGTAGTGCCGGGCAGGACCGTGGGTGAGCATCTGGATGACGTGCTCTATGGTCTTTTCGTTGTTGAAGCAGAGGATGCTCATCAAAATGTCGCCTTTATCAATTTTTTCCAACGTTTAACGATGTAGGGACACAAGGCCGTGCGGTTAACTAATTGCTTGGTCCTCGGTCAGCTCAGTTGAATTTCCACTAGGATCTAGCTCCGCTGGGACCATGGCGGGCTCTCCCACGGCCTGGGTCGCCCCCAGGGCGGGCAGGCTCAGCCCGTTGACCAGCACTGGGTCGCCCTCCAACAGGTAGAGGTAGCGGCCCCAGCCCGACTCCAGGACTGGGGCCGCCTCCTGGCTGGTCTCCAGGCTGCAGGCGTAGACCCGGGCCTATGATGTTATAGGCAGAGTTCCGGGGTGCTGGTTGGAGGCCAGGGGCAAAAAGCGCTCCAGGCGTTGGCCGGGCTCCACGGCTAGCTGCTGCAAGGCCGACTCCAGCCCCAACGCCCAGGGCATGAATTACATCTGGATGAAGCGCATGGGCTGGTCGGCCAGGTCGTTGATCTTGGCGTACCAACATGCCCCGCCCCACGGTGGTGTGCTGTACCCAGCCCTTCTCCAGCACTCCGCCACGGCCGTGCTTGTCGACGTGGTGGAAGCGCCCACCCGCGCAGTAGATAACCACCTCGACCTCGCGTGGGGGCGCAGGGGCAGGTGGCTCCGGGCAACAGGGTGTCGTCGTTGAAGACCCTTAAGCTGCCGAAAGGTATATGCGCCAGGTCGTGGTACTGATCAAATGAAGAATGCCAGCGCCCCCGAAAAAGCTGCCCCGCTCAATGGCGCCGCTGGCCTGGTAAATGTGTCCGGGATCGCGGATATCCAGCATAGCGCTTCCTTTGCGGGAGGGTTCTCAAGAGGGGTATAAATAGTAGGGGAGCACCCGTTCTAACCAGCTGTCCAGGCCCGGAGCCCAACTTTTATAAATATCATACGTTAAATTGCCATGTTGTATGCTGTTGGCCGCCAGGGGGTCGCCCAGGAGCAGATCCAGGGGCCGACGAGTATGCTCGTACTCGTAAGGGGGTGGGCGGAAGTTCCACAGCCCTGGATGCACCCTGTTGATGGCCGAGAGCAGGGCGCAGGTCAGGCGCAGGGGGCGAAAGGCTCCCGGGTCGGTGACGTGAATCTGCCAGCCCCCGCAGGTTTTTGCAGCGTGCTTGTGGAAGGTGGGCTCGAAAAACAGCGGACTTAGGCGCGCCCCGCTCAGGGCCGTTTCCTCTACGGCCCGGGCCACACCCCAGGGGTCGAGGCCTGGTGCCCCGCAGATCTCAAAGGGCCGGGTGGTGCCGCGTCCCTCGCTCAAAGTGGTGCCCTCGATCAGCACCTGCCCGGGGTAGACCCGGGCGCTGTCCAGGGTGGGCAGGTTGGGCGAAGGCATGATCCATTTCAACCCCGTGCCGGCTAGATCCCCGCCTCGCCAGCCCTGGGCCTCGATAACGCGCAGGTCCAAATCCAGGCCTCGCTCGGCGGTCAGCAGGCGGGCCAGCTCGCCCATGCTTAGCCCGTGCCGCAGCGGCATCTCGTGCACCCCCACGAAGCTGAACAGCTCCGGTGGAAGGATGGGTCCCTCCTGGCCGCGCCCCAGTGGGTTGGGCCGGTCTAGCACCCACACCGCCACCCCGGCCCGCGCGCACTGCTCCAAGCAAGCCGCCAGAGTGCTGAAAAAAGTGTAGACCCGGCATCCCACGTCCACCAGGTCCACTAAGAAGACGTCCAGCCCTTCAAGCATCTTAGCCGTGGGGTGGCGTATCTGGCCGTAGAGTGAATACACCGGCAACCCCAAGCTGGGATGGCGGGAGTGGTCCGACTCCATCATGTTGTCCTGCTTGTCGGCGAAAAAGCCGTGCTGGGGGCCGAAGAGGACCTTGAGTGCCCCGGGCAGGGCCTGGCTAATCGCCTCGGGGGCGGGAGTGAGGTCCGGCAGGCAGGAAGCAGGGTTGCACAACAGCCCCAAGCGGGCCTTCTTGAGCTGGGCCGGAGGTTCCTGGCACAGCCGGGCCAACCCGGTGTCAACCCGGCCTGCTGCCCGAGCGGGCATATACCGGTCGGGTGAATCTACCATTTTGGCCAATTCCGTGGGCTTTCGTCGGGGCTGATCCATTCATGCGAGAGGGACATGCGCCTTGACCTTCGGGTGCGGGCGTTTCATTATTAAGCTCTGCTCCAAGATTATAGGTTAGGGCCTGGCGAGCCACAAGCTTACCGGCACCCGGCATGCCGCTCTGACGCACGGAAATGGCTATAGCCCTGGACATACGCATTCTAGTTGGAGGCTGGCGGCACAAAAAGTTGGTTCTTCGTCGTTACCTATGGAATTTGATGAATTCCCCCAATGGTGTGGCTATGAAATAGACCATGGCCATGAAGGTGAAGACATTACGGTAGCCTCTGGCTCTTGCCCTGGCGACCTGGAAGATCCCGTTTAACCCCCCTCTAGGCGGGTGTTGGAATGGTTGGAGGTCCAGCGGGCTTAAAATCAGGAGGGCATGCTTTTTCAGAGTCATGAGCGCCTTGAAAACCTGAGCCAGGGCTTTGGTGTCCGGTGCTATGCACTTCAGGGCATGGCGGGTGAAGTGGGTGATGCTCCACTGCGCGGCCCGTACAGAAGTGGCCTTTCTGATCCAGCGCAGCATCTCCTTGAACCGCCAGGCGGTAGCGGTGGCGAAACCGCGACTTCCAGCTCGGCTAGGGCCTGCTGCTGCTTTTCGGTTAGCCTGCTGCCGTCAATGGCCTTAAGCACGGTCCAGCGGGTGGCCTTAGGCAGGTTACGCTCCTTAGCCTCGGCCTTTCGGACATAGTCCAAGACCGTGGTGAATAATTAGACTAAATGGAACCAGTTCATGGTAACGTTGGTGCTGGGGAAGCTTTCGCCGATAGCGGCCAGGAAAGCTGGTGACATGTCGCAGACCACCTCGGCGATATTATTTGTGATCATCGCCATGCTCACGCAGGAAGCGGCGGAACAGTATTAGACCGCCCTTGCCCGTGCCTGGGGTAACGAAGATGACCGGCTTTTGCTCGCGGTCTAAGTCGATGAAGACGGTGACGTAGTTGTAGCCCCGCTTAGAGGCGGTTCCGTCCAGAGCCACGGCTTTTACCTCGCCCAGGTCAATTTTGGGCAGAGCCTGGGCCACGTAGAACTGGATCACCCGCCAAAGTCGCGTGTCGCTGACCCCGATGATGCGGGCCACAGCCAGCACGGGTATCTCCCGCATCAGGGTCATAGCCGCCTGCTCGAACAGCAAGGTGAACCGGCTGCCCTCGCGAGTCCAGGGCATCTTGACCTGTTTTGTCCCGTGGTCGGGGCAGTCCACCCGAGGCACCCGGGCGGTTACGTATGAATGATGCTGAAAAATTGAGGTGAAGCCAGGCGAATTCGTGGAAATCGTAAGCCTTGCGCAATCTGCTACACTCCGGGCAGGGTACTCGGCTCCCCGGTCGGCGGCAACCTTGAAGAAGACCTCGTGGGGCTGTTTATCGGTGTCCACACGCTGTTCCACCAGCCGCCCGGGCGATTGCAGCCCCAGGCCAAGGACCCGAAGCCCGCTGGCGTCCATGATTGCCTCCTGCTTCAATTCGGCCATGCGGGTCGCTGCATCATGACACCGGAACTATACCAATTCCACTTATGACGACGAAGAGGCAAAAAGTGGAGGCCCTTGGGCTGGCCGGTCCAAAGGCCTCCGAGGGAAGGAGGGTAGGGAGCGAGTTCGCCTTGCCCGGGCTAGAAGAGGGGGGCTAGCCCGGTCTTGGTTGCCCTCGCGGATGGGCGACCCATGGTTGCTTATCTCACCCTACGTGATTAATTTAAGGCTGGTACCTGCACCTGTCAACTTTTATACGAGCAATGGTATAAACATGGTTGATTACATACCTGCCGCCCCTGCCGCCCGGCATCGCGGTGGTCATCATCACCACGGCGAGTACGGCCATGACCACCACCACGGCGGCAGCGCCCCGGCCGAATATGCCCCACCCCTGTTGGAGCTCAAGCGCGGTGGCCTGACCGAGTCAGTGCATCGAGGGGCCGTGGCGGTCTGCAACTTCAGTGGCAAAAGAATCAAGGGTCTGGGGCATCCGGCCATGCCCAGCTTTCTGCGCTCAGCGGCCAAGCCCTTGCAGGCCTTGCCTATTATCACCACCGGTGCAGCCAAGGCCTTCGGCTTCGACGACCGCGAGCTGGCCTGTATGTGCGGCTCCCTCAATGGCGAGGACTTCCAGGTGGCCACGGTGCTCTCCATCCTGCAAAAAGCCGGGCTGGGGCCGGAGCTATTGGCCTGCGGCCTGCACGCCCCCAGCCACCGCCCCACGGCCAAGGCCTTGCAGCAGGCGGGGCAAAAACCCCAACCGGTGCACAACAACTGCGCCGGCAAGCATGCCGCCATGCTAGTGCTCTGCGCCTACCTGGGCTATGCCACCCAAGACTACACCCGCCCCAGCCATCCGGTGCAGGCCTTGATCCTAAAAGCTGTGGCCGAGATGTGCGCCTACCCCGCCGAGCAGATCGGCATCAGCATCGACAGCTGCGGAGTGCCGGTCTTCCGGGTGCCACTGATCGCCCTAGCCGGGGCCTACGCCCGCCTGGCCGCCCCGGCAGAGGCCGGCCTGCCCGCCGAGCGGGTCCAGGCCCTGAAGCATCTCATGGCCGCCTGTCTGGCCCATCCCGAGATGATTGCCGGCACGGATCGCCTGTGCACCCGCCTGATGCAGGCCGCACCCGGCCGGCTTCTAGCCAAGACCGGCACCGAAGGCACCTACGCTATGGCCATTCCCGAAATGAAGCTGGGCGTGGCTTTCCAGATCGAGGACGGCGCCGCACGCGCCTTGGCGCCAGTGGCCTGCAACATCCTGCATGAGCTGGATGTGCTGGGCCACGACGTCCTGGTCGGCGCCTTGGCCGACCTGGTCCGCCCCCAAATCAAGAACCACCGCGGCGAGGTGGTGGCCGAGCTGATGCCGATTTTCGGCCTTTAGGCCGGGTGCCCCCGGCGGGGCAACCCGGTGCCTCGGGCAAGGCGTAAACGGGTCGATTGGCCCTGAAGTAGCAGCCCGCGCCGGCGGCTCCCGTATAGGGCTTGCGGAACATAGAAGGGGAGGTGCTCCTGCCCAGCCTGGTGCTGATCCGCCACGGGTAAAGCGACTGAACCCTAGAGAATCGCTTCACCAGCTGGACCGACGTGGACCTGTCGGAGCAGGAGCGCGCCGAGGGCACCCTGGCCGGCCGCCTGCTCAAGGGAGGAGGGGCACCCCTTTGACCTGGCCTTAACTCGATGCTCAAACGGACTATCCGCCCTGTGGGTTGTCCTGGAGGAACTGAAGCGCATGTGGGATTCCCCAGGTGGCCTTCTGGCGCCTCAACGAGCGCCACTACGGCCGGCCTTGCAAGGCCGAGACCACTGCGCGCCACAGGGCCGAGCAGGTGCAAGTGTGGCGGCACAGCTTCGACCAGCCGTTGCCGCCGCTGGCCCCGGACGATTCCCGCCACCTCCGCCAGGCCCCCAGCTATACCGAGCTGGATCCGGCGCTATTGCCCGTCACCGAATCACTCAAGGACACCCTGACCCAGGTCATGCCCTACTGGCATCAGGAGATCGCTCCCAACCTGCGCCTGGGTCGACGGATGATTGTGTCCGCCCACGGCAACTCCCTGCGCGCCCTGTACACACACCTGCTGAACATCGGCGACCAGGAGATATCCGGCCTGGAGTTGCCTACCGGCGACCCCTGGTCTGTGACCTGGGCCACGACCTCCGGGTGCGCCTATACCGCTACTTGGACGATTCCCGCGCCGAGCCCCTGCCCGAAGTGTAACCCACGGCTGGAGAAGGACCACCACCATGACTCCTCGCACAACATCCTGGACTATGCGTCTGGTCCTGGGCCTGGCCCTGGGCGCTGTCCTGCTGACCGCTCCGTCCCCGCCCCAGGCCGATCTTTGGGCCAACAAAAACTTGGTGCGCAAATTTTACCGTGCCATCCTCAACAACGACTAGGAAACCCCGCCCTGATTATTCGCCCAGGACTACCAAATAGTGGAGGTGGGCACCCCAGGTTCAGGACAGCGGACAATCTCGGCAGCCTGTCCCTGACCATCAGCGACCTCATCGTCGAGGGCGCACTAGATGGTGGCTCAGGTCACCGTTACCGGCGTGCACCGAAGAGAATTCATGGGCATCATGGCCATCGGAAGGGGCGTCCCCCTCAATGCAGTGATAATATTCGAGGTCAAGGACGGTCGCATCGCCAAGACCACCGAATTGCTGGACATGTTCGGCACCATGCGGTAAATAGGCTACATTAAGCTAGAGTAAGGTCTTCACCCATGCAGCCCAAGGTCCTCATTTTCGACTTCGACGACACCATGGCTGAGCTGAACATCGACTTCGTCGCCATACGCGCTGAGGTGGAGAGCCTGGCCCGAGGCCTGGCCTGGGTGGCGACTGCTCCAGCCAGGGCTACCTGTTGGAGCAGATGGACGAGGCGCCACCAGCCTAAGCGACGGCTTTGCCAACAAGGCCGGCCAGTTCATCATGGAGTGCGCGCTGGCCGCCGCCAAGCGGGGACGCCTTTTCACCTTCACCCCCCGGCTGCTGGCCACCGCCCGCGCCCAAGGCTACAGCCTGACCATCATCAGCCGCAACTGCGGCCTGGCCATTCGCCTGATCTTCCCCCAGGTGGATCACCTGTGCGATGTCTTTCTGCTCCGCGAGACGGTGCCCCGCACCAAGCCCCACCCCGGCCACCACCTGGAGGCTTTGAGACGCATGGGGCTGTCCCCGGACCAGGCCGCCCTCATCGGCCGACCACCCCGTAGACCGTCCAAGCGGCAGGATGCCGTAAGGCCGCCGGCGCGGCTCTAGTGCTACCCGATGCCTCAGGCCTATTGGATGTACTCGCCCAGTGGCCGACCTTTTGGCCGCCAGTCAGCCCGCCCTGGCCGTCATGGAGCTGGAGATGCAGCCGCTCACCGTGCAACCCCGCGCCGGACAAGGCCCGCATCGACGAGCTGGATCGCCAGGTGAACGAGCTGCGCTCCAAAATCGACAAAATGGCCACCGACATGGGCGGCTACATCCCCGCGCTGTGCCATCGCACCGATGAATGCGAAAAGACCGGCGACCACCGCTCCCGCAGGGACGATGGCTTCGGTCGCGAACTCGGCACAAACCGCGGCCCCAATTCCAGCGGTAGTGGCGGCAGCTGGTAGGTGGAGTGCTCCACATGGGACTTAAACTGGTCGGGCCGGGCAGAGTCCAGAACGAGCCTTGCGGGCTCCCGTCGCGAGTCTGCACCGCCAAAAGTAAGCCGTAATTGCGAGGATTGCGGATTCCAGGGAAGTGGGCCATACATTTTATTTGAAGAGGGCCACCTAATCCGGGGATGTGGACCGGTGGCCGGGGCACGACACCACTGGTGTCTACATTATACCACAGGAGTCTTGTCGCTGGTCAAGCTTGCCCGCTTCTTTCTAATGAACTCTCCTTTCAAGTTTATCTTGTAAGCGTTACGGATCAGGCGATCGAGGATGGCATCGGCCTGGGTGGGATCGCGCTGACGGTTTCGTACCACTGGTCCACGGGCACTTGGGCGGTGACGATGGTGGCGCCTCGGTCGTAGCGGTCTTCCAGGACTTCGAGCATATCCAGGCTTTGCTCCCGTGACAGTTTCTCTATCCCCCAGTCGTCCAGGATGAGCAGGTTAGTCTTGGAACTGGCGACGATCATCTTTTGATAGCTGCCGTCCCCTCGGGCTGCGACCATTTCGCGCAGGAGAGCAGGCCCCTCTTGTAGAAGACCGAGTAGCCTGCCAGACAAGCCTTGAGCCCCAGGGCGCAGGTGAGAAAATTCTTGCCTATGCCGGTGGGTCCGCTGATGAGCAGGTTGTGGTGTTAGGCGGTCCATCGGCATGAGGCCAGGGCCATGATGAGTGACTTGCCCATGCCACACCTTTGCCGGTAGTCGATGTCTTCCAGGCAGGCGCCATGGCGGAGCTTGGCCTTGGCCAGCCTGCTTTTGAGCCGGCGATTTTCTCTGTGAATGGCCTCCCCGTCAACCATCAGGCCCAGTCTTTCCTCAAAGCCCAGTTCCTAGGCCTCGGGGGTGTTCAGCTGTTTCTTTAGGGCATTGAGCATGCCTTTCAGCCCCAGGGCGCGGAGCTTACCCAGGATGGGATTAACCAGCACGGCTTCCTCCTTGGGTAGTCAAAAAGTAGCCGGCTCCGCGGATGTTGGGGTGAATGATAGGACTGGATTCCGGGGCCGGCGGCAGTAAAGGCGCCTTGTCCAGTTCCTTGTCGATGATGTGCTCTACGCTCTTGAAGCTGAAGGCCCTCAGGCAGACGGCATCCACTCGCGCCTCACTATGTTTTTTGGCCAGGGTGACCAGGCCTAGGCAGGCTCTGAAGCCTTGCTGGGGATACGCCCGACGACGCATGATCCCCTCGGCCAGCTTGACCGTGGCCTCGCCGATCTTGTGTATACAGCTAATGACTTTTTTGGGAACCCATTTAGCGTACTCCTGGTGGGAGCGGGGCATATGCTCGACCAGGGTGGTAGCGCCGCTTTGCTCCAGGATGCGACAGTGGCTAGCCGCCCGCTGACTCTTATGGAAGCATTCCGCTGTGCGCCCCGTTTAGCGGACGTCCATTTTTTTGCCCACCATTTGGTGGGGGGCCTAGTAGTAGTGGCGATCCACCTCCACGTGGTAACCGATGGGGACCTTGGCCTTCTTCCATTGGGCATACTGATAGACCGTGGCGGGCAGAGGCTTGAGCGCCGGCTTATCCAGGAACTCTTACATGGAGCGCCGGTTGCCGAACAATTTCTTGAAAGGCCGGTTGCTGAGCCGGTCTAGAAGCCCACGGATCGCCTGGTTGAGCTCAGCCAGACGGACGAAGATCCTCTGGCGCAGGGTGGCCAGTATCCACCTCTCCACCAGTTGCACCCCCACCTCGGCTCTGGCCTTGTCACGGAATTTTAGTACCCGAGCGGGCAAAACCGCCGTGCCGTAGGGGGCGGCCATCTCCTGGTAGGTCTGGTTGATGTCGGGCTCGTAGCGGCAAGCCTTGCTCATCTCGGACTTAAGGTTGTCGACCACCATCAACTCCGTCACTCCGTAAAAACCTGGACGCCCCGCTGGAGGGAGCCGATCAAGTCGGATAGACCCTGGGTCCACGTGGCCTCGACAAAAGTCGAGCTGCTGGCGCCCTAAACCGCCACGAAGATCGTGGTTACCCTAACCTCACCCGTCAAGGGGACCACCACGTCCACAGTCTGGCCGGCATAACGGTCTGGCCGGCATAATCGATAAACGTCTTCTCGCCAGCCCGGTGCTCCAGGCGCATGGCCAGCCCCAGCTTGCCCGACCATCCCCGGTAACGCGCGCAAAACCAACTGTATTGGTAGTCCGAAGCATTGACCGCCTTGTATTCCTCCCACAGCAACTCCAGGGTTATACCCTCGCGCCGCAGCTCTTGATGGACCTGGGACCAGTCAGGCTCCGGGCGAAAACCCGTAGACGGCAAGGGTGA
>CBCOTF020000218.1:0-5896 GCA_965112955.2 Desulfarculales bacterium | reverse complement strand
GCGGATCGCTGCATCATGACACCGGAACTACACCAATTCCATTCATGACGACGAAGAGGCTTTTTGGTAAGCTAGAGTTACGGCAATTACGGAGGTCACCGCGTCAGGCCTTTAGGCCAAGCACATGCCCCCCGGCGAGCTGGCTTGACAGCGAGCGGGTGGTCAGCAGTCAGCGGGCAGGCTGCCTCCCCGGGGCAGGCGGGAAACAGCGTCGGCGTCCAGTGCCAGGCGGCGACCGGCTCGCAGGCCCTGACAGCCGGCCGCGGCGATCATGGCCGCGTTGTCCGTGCATAACTCCAGGGCCGGCAGGGTCAGGCCTAGTCCGGCGGCCTGGGCGCTCTGGGCCATGAGCTCGCGCAGGCGGCGGTTGGCTGCCACTCCCCCCGCAAGAGCCAGATGCCCCACGCCGTGCTGCCGGGCGCCAGCGAGCGTCTTCTTCACCAGTACCTCAGCCACCGCCTCCTGAAAACCGGCGCAGAGGTCCTCGATGCGGTAGGGCTCGCCCTGGTGCTGTTGGCGGAAGTGCAGTACCGCGGTTTTCAAGCCGGCGAAGGAAAAGTCCAGGGTGCCGTCGTGCAGGCGCGGTCGGGGCAGACGGATGACAGATGCATCGCCGGCGGCGGCCAGGCGGTCGATCACCACTCCGCCAGGATAGCCCAGGCCGTAGAGTTTGGCCACCTTGTCGTAGGCCTCGCCGGCGGCGTCGTCCACGGTCTGGCCCAGTTCCTTCTGTTGGCCCGGCGCCTGCACAAAGTAGAGGCTGGTGTGCCCACCGCTGACCAACAGCGCCACGTGGGGATAGGTAGGCGGCTGGTCGCCCAGGCTTAAGGCCGCCAGGTGCCCCTCCAGGTGGCTGACCCCCACGATGGGCAGCTCCAGGCCCCAAGCCAGGGTTTTGGCCAGGTTGAGCCCTACCAACAGCGCTCCGATCAGCCCTGGCCCTTGGGTCACAGCGATGCCCGTCAGCTCCCCAAAGCCCACGCCAGCCTCCCGGCAGGCCTCGCGCACTACCGGCACGATGTTTTCCAGGTGGCGGCGGCTGGCCAGCTCCGGCACCACCCCACCGAAGGGCGCGTGGTCCTTGACCTGGCTGGCGATAACGCTGCTTAACATCCGGCGGCCTTCAGCCACCACCGCCGCGGCGGTTTCGTCGCAGGAGGACTCGATGCCCAGCACCAGGGTGCCGGGGTCGGCGGCGTGTCCGTCGCTGGGCAGGTACGGGTCGGAAACCGCTCTCTCCTGGCTAACTTGGTCAACTCCTGTAGTGGCTTCGTCAAACATATAAGGCCCGTGGTTGGGCAGCAGCGGCGGCCTGGGGTGTTGTGGGGATGTCCATGCCGCGGTCCTAGGGCAGGCGGCCGTCAAAGAACTGTTCGGCCAGATAGACTTCCTCGGGGCTGCCGATGATCAGTGGCACACGCTGGTGCAGTTCGTGGGGCACTATTTCCATGATGCGCCCGCGCCCGGTGGTGACCGCCCCGCCGGCCTGCTCGCAGATGAAGGCCAGGGGTGCGCATTCGTAGAGCAGGCGCAGCTTGCCGTGGGGTTTCTTGGGGTCCTTGCTGTCCGCCGGGTAGAGGAACACGCCACCATAGAGCATGGTGCGGTGGAAGTCGGCCACCAGAGAGCCGATGTAGCGGCAGGAGTACACCGGTTTGTTCTGGTCGGGGCGACGCAGGTAATCGATGTAATCCTTGATCTCCTGGCTCCAGTAGTCCCAGTAGCCCAAGTTGGCTGAGAATATCGTGCCCCGGGATGGTATCTCGATGTTGGGGTGACTGAGCAGGAATTCGCCCACTGAGAGGTCCAGGGTGAAACCGCTGACCCCAGTGCCGGTGGTGTAGACCATCATGGTGGAAGGGCCGTATAGGAAATAGCCAGCGGCCACCTGCTGGAACCCGGGCTGCAGCAGATCGCTCATCTGGTAGCCCACGCCTGGGCTTTTCTTGCGCAGGATGCTAAAAATGGTGCCAATGCTCACGTTGGCGTCGATGTTGGAGGAACCGTCAAGGGGGTCGAACATCAGCACGTAGCTGCCCATCTGGAAACCGCGAGGAATCTCGATGGGGTCGGCGTTCTCTTCGGAGGCCATTACGCACAGGTGCCCACTATGGCACAGTCGACGGATGATGATGTCGTGGGCGTAGACATCTAGCTTACGCACCTGCTCGTCCTGCACGTTGCGAGAGCCGGTGAAGCCCAGAATTTCTACCAGGCCGGCCTTGGCCACCTCGCGGCTGATGATCTTGGCCGAGATGATCAGCTCGTTGATCAGGCGGGTGAGGGCGCCGGTAGCGCCGCCGTGCGCGGCCTGTTGGCTCAATAGGTGCTGGGTTACGGTGATACCGATTTCTGACATGGGAACCCTCCTCGCGTTACGGAGGCGTTGGGGTTGCATAAGCGACCGCCCTGCCCGGGGCGGAAGGCTACCTTATTTATTATCGTATGGCCAATCTGGCAAGGACAGCCGCCCCGCTAAGTTACAAGCGACTGGAGCGGGCGGGACCGTGTCGGTCCGCCCATCTCACACAATCGTAACCAAACACTCTCATTTTTGCGACCTGGGCGTACTATTTTATCGCTGCCGGCCCGCCTACGGAGGAGTCCAGGCCTTCACAAACAGCCCAAAAGGGGTTGCCCGTGCTCTTCTTAACCACCGCGCGCCGCCTGACCGGCCTGCCCCTTATCTTGAGTGTTTTTTCCCTGGGACTGGCGGCCACGCCGCCAGTCAAAAACGTCATTATGTTCATTTCCGACGGCTGCTCCGTCGAGCAGTAATCCCTAATCCGCTGAGCCCAGGGTCGGCCCCTGGCTTAGGACGCCATCCTGATAGAGGGGGGGCCGTGCGCACCTACATCGCCGATTCGGTGGTAGCCGACTCAGTCCCGGCGGCAACGGCCTATGCCACCAGCCTGCGCACCAGCGATAAGTTTATCAGCCTAGATCCCGATCCCCAGCGGCAATTGCCCGGCCTGCCCGTATTCGAAGATATAGCCCTGCGCTCCCCTTGGCCACGGTGCTGGAAGTCGCGCGATTTTTGAGCAAGTCCACCGGCCTTATGGCCACCTCTCGCATCACCCACGCCACCCCGACGGCCTTCGCGGCCCACGTCAGCCAGCACAACCAGAAAAACGCCATCGCTAAGCAGATAGCCCACCAGGGACTAACGGTACTCCTGGACGGGGGCTGGCAGCACTTCCTGCCGCAAGCCTCCGGCGGCAAACGCGAGGACAGCCTGGACCTGGTGGACGGACTACACCGGCAGGGTTACCAAACTCCCAGAAACCGGGAGGAGTTGGCGGTACTCCGGGGCGGCCGTGTGGCGTGGCTCTTTGCCCTATCCCACCTGAAGACCGACCGCGAGCGGGCCGAGCTGGCCTCGGACGAGCCTTCCCTGGTCGGAGAGGTGGGCTGGATCATCTACGGCCACAGCGGCAGCGA
Source organism: Desulfarculales bacterium (assembly GCA_965112955.2). GTDB lineage: Bacteria > Desulfobacterota > Desulfarculia > Desulfarculales > Desulfarculaceae > JACRDC01. Next base: position 2,455 of record CBCOTF020000218.1, on the reverse strand, counting down.
CGTGCCGCCTTTCGCCTATGGCCCCAGTCGGCCCAGCGATCTGATAAAAACGCCTCAGGCGGCGCTCACGGTGGCCCAGGTCCTGTGAGTGTGGACCTGCGGCGCCTGGATCAGCGCCTGCACGCCCCAACGGCCCAGACCCTGGCCAACGGCCGCCTGGCAGGAGGAAAAATCCGCCCAGGATTGGCGACTCAAGGTGAAGGCCAGTGGCTGGACGGCCATCCTGGAAGACGGAAACGGTCGCCTACGCCAGGGGGATCGAGAAATAGCCCTAGAGGCACCGGCGGTACGCGTGGAGTAAAACGGATAATGGTACCTGCCCAGCCAGATTAAGCGGCTGATTATGCAAGCCCCGGCCAAGGCTAAGGGCAAGCCCCGCAGCTAGAGCGCAGGGCTTAGGCCTTCCACAGGCGACCCAGGGCTGGGCTGGTTTGCCGGGCCTAGGAGGTCCACCCCAGCACACCCTGGGCCTTGAGCTCCGCGACCTGCTCCGCCGTATAGCCCAGCCCGGCCAACATCTCCTTGGTGTGTGGCCGGTATTCCGACGCCGAGCGCTGGTACTAGGCTGGCGTGGCGCTGAAGTCCCATCAGTGCAGCGGTAGTGGTTGTAGATGAGGTTGCCGGCCGTAGTCCGTGTCTCGCGGGAGAATTCCTGCTCCAGAATGGCCGGTGCAGCCATCAGAAAGCCCAGGTTGGCGATGACGCTACCCATGAGGGAAGTGTCCACCAACTGCCCCTGCCCGGTTTTTTCGCGGGCGTAGCGCGCGGCGCATACTGCCCAGGCGCAGACCAGGCCTTCCATCTCGCCGCCGATGCCGGGCAGCATCACCGGAAGGTCGATGCCCATGCGCGCCGGCGCCTCTATGCTCAGGTTGTTGACAAAGACATCGGCGGTGTCTATGAGCCTCAAGAATGCCTCCAGCCTGGCCGGTTGCTTCATGTCCAACACTATGCCGCGTTTGTTGCGGTTGCAGTGCTCGAAATAGTAGTTGCGCCCCTTTAGCCCCGCTATGGCCCCGATGATGCGCATGAAGCCCCGGTCACAGGGTCGCCGCCGGGGGCCTTCACATTGATAATTTCGACGACCCCTAAGTCGCCCAGCCGCATGTCCGCCACTGGCCTCTGCTGGAACGGGGAGATCTCCACCACCTTCACGCCGTGCAATGGTCCGGGTATATCCGCTCCCAAATCAATGGGTAATGGCTTGTCCGTGCCCAGGCATCACAGAGGGCGCCGGAGATTGGCCTAGGCAAGGGCAGGCAAACTTTCAGCCTGTGGATTTTCCACTCCCAGCGCGTCCAGGGGCTGGCGGTCATAGCCACGCAGGCCCAGGTTGCGGCGGATGACCAGTTTCATAATCTCGCTGATGTCGGCGAATATGGACAGCGCCCGCACGTCGCGGCTCAGGCGGCAGATGCGGCACTCCTCCATGTAGCCGTAGCCGCCGTGCAATTGCAGCGACTGATAGGCTACACGGTTGACCATTTCCCCCAGCCTTGCCCATGGGAGCCCGCTGCACCACATCCTAGCCAGCCATGTGGGCGGCAAATAAGGGCATCCAGGAAGGTGCACCCCTGCCCTAGCTCGGCGGCCATCTCGGCCAGGCGGAAGGCGTTGGCCTGATGCACACACACCGGATCAGGTACTTGAGGCCCCGCCTCTCCTGGCCCAGCAGGTGCCAGGCCGGCATCCGGCAGTCCTTGAAGAACAACTCGGCGGTGTCCTGCATGTGCCCGCCCATCTTGTGGAGCTCCTGCCCACGCACAAAGCCGGGCGTGTCCTTGTCCATCAAGATGAGGCTTATTCCCTGGTAGCCAGCCTCCGTGTCGGTCTTGCAGGCTACCACCAACAAGTCGACGCACCAGCCGTTGGTGATGAAGATCTTCTGACCGTTGATGACATAATGGTCACCATCCCTCACCGCCGTAGCGCGGATGGCCGCCAGGTCGCTGCTAGCTCCCGGCTCCGAAAAATCCACGTCGGCGATCACCTCACCACTGACGCAGCCGGGCAGATAGCGCGCCTTGGCCTTGAACCTGCCGTAGGAGGCCAGGTAGGGGCTGGCCACGTCGCTGTGCAGGGGCATCTCCACCCCGAAGCCATCTCCCCTTATCAAATCTTCGTTGATAATCACCGAGTACATTAAATCAAGCCCCAACCCGCCGTATTCCTCGGGTACACAGGAGCAGAGATAGCCCTACTCGCCCATGCTGAGCCACAAATGGCGAGGCTCATCGCGGGCCTGTTCCCACTGCGCCACGTTGGGCGTCACTTCCTTGGCCACAAACGCACCAGTCTGTCGCGCTCCGCCATCCTAGGATGGGTCAGGCTCTACCGCCAGGGCGGCGGCAAGCTGGAATCTCTCTACCCCATGGGCAGTAATGACCGGGGCGGCAGCATGGCATTGGACGAGGACACCGCTCAGGCCATGGTCCGCCTGCGCAGGTAACTGCCC
>CBCOTF020000217.1:0-5158 GCA_965112955.2 Desulfarculales bacterium | reverse complement strand
TGGAATGCTGGATTAGGGACGTCTACCACCAGCGCAAGCATCTGGGCACCGGACACGCCCCCCTGTAACGTTTCACCAACAAAGTAGAGTGCGTCAGGCCTGCCTCGCCGACCTGGAAGATTACTTCAGAAAGAGGGCCACGCGCCGCGTGGCCCTGGACCGCACCATCTCCCTGGCCGTTAGGCTATACGAGCCCCCAGTGCCTCTGATCGGCAAGCAAATTATCCTCCACTACCACGACCATGACCACGACCGCGTAAAGGTCCAACCAGAAGCCGTCTGACCGGCGTCTCCCTCCAGGACATGCAGGCCTACCTTCTGCACCACCTCAAAATCGTAGACGACGTCAAACAGAACCTTTTCTCTGACCCGACCGTCACTGCCCCCTACAGTAGGGCTCCGGTGGCCTTTTCCGAAGAGCCAACCATCTGGTCCGAGGCCCGATCATAACTATACGTCTAGGAGCAGACTCCAGTCGTCTCCCCGGAGTATATCCGTAGCATCGCCGCAACAGAGTTCATCTGATCAAATTAGGAAAGGAAGAATCAGTCCAGGATAACCAGAGAACTTTCGTCAAATTAATCCGAAAAGCAACACCCTTCATGCCCGAGCAGGTCCTGTTACCGCTCTTGCTCTGACTTGGACAGGCAACCGCCAGTGAAACAAAAAACACCAGTCCAAAAACGGTGGATTTATTTCAAAAGCTGCTAATTTATAGATAATTAACTGTTTTTATAAGATCATTTTTAGCAGCTACGCCTGTCTTGGACGGCACTGACCTGGTAAAGCCAATCTGAAAAGTTCCCTTACTTCCCGATCAGAGCAAAGCAAGAATCAACAGACGGCAGGCTACTCTAGGTTGGAGGACCAGCGACGCTTGCGCCGACTAAAGGCGGCGCCCATGACCCAACCCAGCAGCAGCACCCCGCCTCCGGCCAAAAACCACTTGATATTGGTGCCAAAACGCAGTGATTCGTTTTCGGTGGTCATTCTCTCCAGGGCTAGGGCTTTTTGCTGGCAGTCCTCCAGCAGGTGGGTGTGGTCCTCGCGCAGCTTGATAACCTCGGCGCAGTCCCTTTGTAGCTTGGCCTGGCTGGACTCACACTCCTGGGAGCGCTCCTCGAGCACGGTTAGGGCCCTCTTGGCCTCGGCCGACTCCCGCCGCAGGCCTTCCGTGTGCTGGGCTACGGTCTTGTCCTGGGGAGCGATCTCCTTCAGGAGCACGACCGCCGGCTTGTTCTCCATCATGTGTCGCTTGAGCACCCAGCCTTCTTTGCCGGAGTGGGTGCGTATCTTGAACCAACCTTCATTGTTTTCCTCCAGGAAGCTGGCCGGTTCGCCGGAGGCGATCATTTCGAGAATGCGGGCATCCCCGGAGGGTTCCAAGCGCACGGTTATCTGCATACGGTCGCTGACGTATAGCACTCGTTGCGCCCCCGCCGGCCCGGCCATAATCAGCCAGGCCAACAGGCACAGATATAGGGCAATCAGAGGTTTCATGGATCCGGCTCCCAGGTAAAATTTCTGCCTCTTCGTTGTCATGAGTGGAGTTGGTGTCGTTCCGGTGTCATGATGCAGCGATCCGCATAGCCGCGTTGAAGCAGAAGGCAATCATGGACGCCGGCGAGCTTCTGGCCCTTGGCCTGGGCCTGAGGTTGCAACCGCTCTGGCGGCTGGTGAGATAGTGCGGGGACACCGGTAAATAGCCCCACGAGGCCTTCTTGGAGGTTGCCGCCGACCAGGGAGCCGAGTACCCCTGCCCGAAGTGTGGCAGGTTGTGCAAGGCTCACGACTTCCCCGAACTCACCTGGCGTTACCTCAATCTTTTCCAGCATTATTGCTGCGTAACCGTCCGGGTACCCCGAGTGGATTGCCCCTACCACGGGGATCAAACAGGTCAATACGCCCTAGATCCGCGAGGGCAGCCTGATCATCTTACTGTTCGAGCAGGCGGCCATGATCCTGGTGCGGGAGATGCCCATGCTGGCTGCGGCCCGCATCATCGGGGCCAGCGACACGCGCCTTTGGCGGGTGGTCCAGTTCTCTGTGGCCCAGGCCATGTCCAAAATGGACCTAGCCGGGGTCAAGGCCGTGGCTTTGGACGAAACCGCCTCCAAGCGGGGTCACAACTACGTCACCGTCTTTATCGACCTAAACCACAAGCAAAAGCCGGTCATTTTCGTTATCCCCGGCAAGGGCAAAAGCTGTCTGGTCCTGCTTCACCGCTTCCTGCGTGAGCATAGCGGCGATCGCAACAATATCGTCGAGGTGGTCTGCGACAGGTCACCAGCCTTCCTGGCCGCCATCGATGAAAGCTCCCCCAGCGCCAACGTCACCGTGGACTGGTTCCAGGTAGTCCAACTCTTCACCACCGCCGTGGAAAAAGTCCGAAAGGCCGAGGCTAAGGAGTGTAAACTGTCCAAGGCCAATAGCTGGGCCGTGCTTAAGACCGCTGACGGCGGCAGGCTAACCGAAAAGTAGCAGCAGGCTCTGACCGAACTGTAAATCGACGACTTCGCCACCGCTACCGCCTAGCGGCTCAAGGAGATGCGGCGCTGAATCAGAAAGGCCACCTCCGTACGGGCCGCCCAGTGGCGCAGCACCCACTTCACCAGCCATGCCCTGAAGTGGATAGCGCCTGACACCAAAACCCTGGCCCCAGTCCTCAAGCGCTCATGACTTTGGAAGAGCATGCCACCTTGGTTCTAAGCCGCTGGGCATCCAATCATTCCACCGCCCGCCTAGAGAGGTTTAACAGCATCATTCTCTAGGCCGCCAGGGCGAGAGCCAGAGGCTACCGTAATGTCTTCACCTTCATGACTATGATCTATTTCATCGCCGCACCATTGAGGGAACTCATCAAATTCCATAGTTAACGACGAAAAACCAAAGTTCTATTCAACGTTGTTAACGTAGCAGCCTGACGGACAAATGTCAACGAAGGCCCCACGGTGCCGGGCCAACGGGCGCTCTTTTGCCTGGTTGGGGTATTTGACCTTTACTCTCAGGGGTGTTATTAACCATCAAGTATCAAAGTGTCTTAGGCTTCACGTGGGAAGGCTGATGGAGGAGCTCTTCCACCAACAAAGGGCGCGCACCTCCCTCAGCCCAGGACGAGCCCATCGCCCTGGCCCTGGCCAGGGAGCAGAAGCCTGATATAGTGCTCCCGGACGGGATGATGCCGGATATGAACGGCTACGAGGTCTGCCGCCGGCGCAAGGCCGACGAGGCCACGCGGCGCGCATCCCGGTGGTAGTGGTCACCGGCTTGGGCGCTCTGGACGACAAAATCAGCGGCCTGAAGGCCAGGGCCGACGACTTTTTGTTCAGGCCGGTCAACACCGCCGAGCTCCTTACCCGTTCCCTCTGGAGATCGCCTATCACCGCCTGGCCGAGATCGCCTCCTATACTAACACCCTGCTCAGGCAGTTCGCCCCCTACAATCAATTTTGAGCTGGACGCCTCCCTGCGCGGACTCATGGAATTTTTGCTGTCCCCACCACCAGCAGCGACAAGATCCGCCCCCGGCGGGTGCTGCTTCTGGGGACCGACCAGGGTGGCAACTTGAGAGGCTGGGCCTATTTCCTTAGCCAGGGGCGGCTGCCCTTACGCTCCCTGCCCGAACGGCTCAGCGCCTCCCAGCTAGCTCCAGGCTTCGAGGGGCGGCGGCTAGTCTACGCCAACCGCGGCGAGAGCGCTTCCGTGGCGGCTCTGCCCCTATGGGCGTGCTTGCAGGAGGCCGCCCCTGAGCACAACTTGGTGGCCTATCGTTACGATTCGGTGGCGGTGCTGGCCCTGGACTTTGGTAAGCAGGTGAGCGCCTACGAGGCCTAGATGGTTTCGATCCTGGTGGCTACCGTCCATCTCTTCCTCAAGACCATCAACTCCCATGTACAAGAGGTGGAGCGGGCCTTTTTCTATACCATCGAGGCATTGGCTCGAGCGGCCGAGAGCCACGACAAGGACCCCGGCAACCACATCGTCCGGGCAACCGCTACGCCGAATCCGTGGCCCACGCCCTGGGTTGCGAGCCCAATTTCGTCAAGGTCCTGGGCTACTCGGCCCAAATGCACGACGTGGGCAAGCGGCACATCCATCCCGACGTGTTGCGCAAGCCCGGCCGTCTGACCAGTGAGCAGTGAAATGAGGTGAAAGAGCACACCATATGCAGGGTGCGGCAGGGTGCGCATCCTGGGGGAAAACCTCCGTCTGGCCATGGCCCGCGAGGTGGCCCTGAGCCACCTCGAGTACGAGGACGGCGCGGGCTATCCCAAGATCTCAAGGGCGTGGAGATACCCCTGACAGGGCGCATCACACCATGCTGGCCGATGGTTACGACGCCCTGCGTACCGCGGCGTCCCTACAAGCCGGCCTTCAACCACCAGCGATCGGTGGAGATTATCCTCAAGGGGGATAACCGTCTAAGCTCTAGTTTTAATTCGACTCGCACATCCTGGAGGTCTTCGGAGACCTGTAATACGATATGGAGAGAATCTTTACCGAATATCCCGGCTAGCCGGACTTAAGCGCGTGGCCGGCCATTTAAAAATTAGCCTATTGGCAGCCCACGACAGGTATTTTGCGAGAGCGAAAAGGATATGCAATGTACTTTTCGCCCGGAGTAACTGGCGGTGGGAGGCCTGTAATAGGAAGACGCTTCCTTTATTCCAACATTCCAACATTGTTTTCGATCAATGCTGTCCAAGACAGGCGTAGCGGCTAAGAATGATTTTATAAAAGCGGTTAGTTGCCTATCAATTTAGCAATTTTTGAGATAAGGCCGCCGTTTTTGAATTCGTGTTTTTTGTTTCACTGGCGGTTGCCTGTCCAAGTCAGGGCAAGAGCGGTAACTGGACCTGTTCGGGCATTAGGGGTGGAGTATTATAGGGGTGCTGGAGCCAGACGCGCAACTCCCTGTATGTGAAGAGATGTAGGCGCAGTATGGCGGCTAGCTTGGACAGTGACCATGCGGCCAGGGAAAGATGGTGAAGTCACTTGAACAAGAACAAGGCGATCAAGGCTGTCCAAATCTTGATTTCCAAGTCGTTGCTGCTAGTGCCCACGAAGCTTTTGACCTTAAGGTTTTGCTTACGCGCCTTGAAGGACAGCTCGATCTCCCAGCGGTCCTTATAGATGTTAGCCACGATGGAGGCCGTCAA
>CBCOTF020000216.1:0-10604 GCA_965112955.2 Desulfarculales bacterium | reverse complement strand
TGCTGTTCGAGCAGGCGGCCATGACCCTGGTACGAGAGATGCCCGTGCTGGCTGCGACCCGCGTCATCGGGTCCGCGACACGCAATTTTGGCGGGTGGTCCAATTCTACGTGGCCCAGGCCCTGTCCAAAATCAGTGTTGTCCAAGATAGGCTTTCAAAAACCGGCTAGGTAATCTAAGCGAGATGCCTTCGCCCCTGCGTAGTAATGTGGCTATACCAAAAACCAACAATACCGCGGCCAAGAGAGGACAAGGCCATGGTATAAGTAGCCAGCCTGTTCAGCCAACTGCTGCATCACTTCCCTCGCACTGAGTTCGCCACCTTGATCAAAGAACACGGTGCCGCGGTCAGGACCAAAAATTTTCCCTGTTGGACCCAGTTCGTGGCCATGCTTTTCTGTCATCTCTGGCCAAGGCCGACTTCCTAAGGAAAATCTGCCAAGGTCTTTTCTGCTGCCTGGGCAAGCTGTCCCAATTTGGGGTGAGCGCGGCCCAACAAGGCCCACACTGTTCTACGCCAACCAGCACAGGCCCTACGCCTTGTTCCGAGCCCTATTCTTCTCTTCAAAGCCATGGAGCACTTCCGTGCCCAGGACTCCCTAGGCAAGAAAAAGAGCAAGTTCAAATTCAAAAACAAACTCCTGAGCCTGGACTCCTCCACCACCACCCTGTGCCTAAGCCTGTTCCTTTGGGCCGAGTACAAGCGGGCTAAGGCGGGGTCAAGGCTCACATTATTCTGAGCCACAACGACTACATGCCCGGCTTTATCCTGCTCACCGGGGCCAAGGTGACCAATGTGACCATAGCCCAGAGGATGGCCCGAAACCCTGGCTCCATCCTGGTTTTGGACCGGGGCTAACAAGACTATGCCCTGCTTGGTAAGGGGACCGGACAAGGCGTCTTTCTCGTCACCAGTCTCAAATCTAACGCCGTTTTCGAGGTGATGGCCATTCGGCCAGGGCCTAAGGCCCAAAACGTCTTGGCCGATCAAATCATCCTCTTCATCGGTAGCCTGACCGATTGTCCCTACCGCCTGCGTCGCCTGGTGGTGTGGGCCGAGAAGAACCAAAAGCAGGTCGTGCTCTTGACCAACCACCATCACAAGCTGGCGGCCGCCATCGTGGCTAACATCTATAAAGCCGCTGGAAGATCGAGCTGTTCTTCAAGGCGCTTAAGCAAAACCTTAAAGTCAACACCTTTGTGGACACTAGCAGCAACGCTTTGGGAATCCAGATTTGGACAGCCTTGATCGCCCTGCTCTTGCTCAAAGGGCTTCGCCATCTTTCCCTGGCCGCATGATCACTGTCCAACCTGGCGGTCATGCTGCGCCTAATGCTCTTCATATACATGGAGTTACGCGTCTGGCTCTAACACCCCCATCACACCCCCCCCCCTCATGCCCGAACAGATCCAGTTATCGCTCTTGCCCTGATTTGGACAGGCACTCACCAATGAACCAAAAAACACCAGCCCAAAAGCGGGGGCCTTATCTCAAAAATGGCTAAATTTATAGATAACTAACCGTTTTTATAAGATCATTTTTAGCCGCTACACCTGTTTTGGGCAGCTGGGCAGCACTGCAAACGATTGGAAGGCTGAGGTTCGCGGCGGCCAGATGCACAAAGTCATTGCATTTCCGCCCCGGCCCCGCTAAAAACCGTTGTAATAAACTGCATTCCATCTAAGAGCAGCGTGCAAGTCGGCAACGGCCCACCGCCCCTCCGGCGATGGGCCAGTAATCGCCAAACTCCAACCTAGGAAAGTTTTTAGCCATCATGGCCAAGGAATACCGCGTAGCCGTGTGCGGCGCTACCGGCGCTGTGGGCAACCAGATGATCGGTTGCCTGGAGGAGCGTAACTTCCCCATCTCCGAGTTGAGACTTCTGGCCTCCGCGCGCTCACGCGGCAAAACCTTGACTTACAAAAGTGAGCAGGTGCCGGTGCAGGTCCTAAGCCAGGGCAGCTTCAAGGGCATAGACGTGGCCCTGTTCTCGGCCGGCGGCTCCACCAGCGAGCAGTGGGCTCCGATAGCCTGGAGCGAGGGCGCGGTGGTGGTGGACAACAGTAGCGCCTGGCGCATGGACCCCGAGGTGCCCCTGGTGGTCCCCGAGGTGAACCCCCAGGACATCGCCCAGTACCAGACCAAGGGCATCATCGCCAACCCCAACTGCTCCACCATCCAGATGGTGGTGGTGCTCAAGCCCATCCATGACCTGGCCAAGATAGAGCGGGTGGTTGTGAGTACCTACCAGGCGGTCAGCGGCACCGGCCAAAAAGCCATCTTTGAGTTAGAGGACCAGCTCAAGGCCCTGTACGAGGGCCGGCCAGTGAAGAACAAAGTGTACCCTTATCAGATTGCCTTGAACCTCATCCCCCACATCGACATGTTCAAGGACAACGGCTACACCAAGGAAGAGATGAAGATGGTGCTGGAGACCCAGAAGATCATGGGCGACAGCTCCATAAAGGTCACGGCCACCTGTGTGCGCGTGCCGGTGATCTACGGGCACAGCGAGGCGGTGAACCTTACCACCGCCAAGAAGGTCAGCTCCGACCAAGTGCGCCAGGCGCTGTCCAACGCCCCCGGCGTGCTGGTGGTGGACGACCCGGCCAATAAGCGCTACCCCATGCCCTTAGAGGCCGCCAGCCAGGACCTGACCCTGGTGGGGCGCATCCGCCAGGACATCAGCCAGGAACGGGGCATCGACCTGTGGTTGGCGGCTGACAACATCCGCAAGGGCGCGGCCACCAACGCGGTGCAGATCGCCGAGATCCTGGCCAAGGACTATCTGTAGGCCGGGGCCCAGGCCGGCCATGCTCAAAATTACCGGCGGGGACTTACGGGAACGCAACCTCAAGTCCCCGCCGGGACTGGACACCCGGCCCACCGGCGCCAAGGTACGCCAGGCCATGTTCAACATCCTGGGCCAACGAGTGCGGGGCGCGCGCTTGGCCGATCTTTACGCCGGGCCCGGCACCCTGGGCATCGAGGCTTTGAGCCGGGGCGCAGCCAGTTGCCTGTTCGTGGAGCACCGCCGGGAGGTGGCCGCCATCTTGCGGGCTAACCTGGCGGCCCTGGGACTTGAACCCCAATCCCAGGTTCTGGTGGGCGACGCCGGCCAGGCCCTGCTGAGTCTTAGGCCGCGGGAACTGGTGCTGGCCGACCCGCCCTATAATCAGGGTCAGGTTCACCGCCTGCTGGCCCTGTGCGCCGCCGGCTTTCTGCCCCCCGGCGGCCTCTTGGTCCTAGAGCACGCCCCCCAGGAACCGCCGGACCCGCCACTGGGCCTGGCTCTGGTAGATCAGCGGCGCTACGGCCAGACCATGCTCAGTTTCCTAACTCCCAGGCCCGCGGAGCCTATGACATAAAGGTCATCGTCATGAAAAGTGCCGTCTATCCCGGCTCCTTCGACCCCATCACCAATGGCCACATCTCCATCATCCGCCGGGGCCTGGAGCTCTTCGACGAGGTGATCGTGGCCGTGGCCAAAAACTCGGAGAAAAAGGGGCTGTTCACCATCCCCGAGCGCATGGACATAATCCGCGAGGCCCTAGGCGCCCTGCCGAGCGTGCGCGTGGACACCTTCGAGGGCCTGTTGGTGGACTATGTGGTGGGTCAGAACACCAACGCCATCCTGCGCGGCTTGCGCGCCCTCTCCGATTTTGACTATGAGTTCCAGCTGGCCCTGATGAATCGCAAGCTCAGCCGCAAGGTGCAGACCGTCTTTCTGATGACCGACTACAAGTGGCTCTACGTCTCCTCCACCATCGTCAAGGAGGCGGCCAGCCTGGGCGGTGACATTAACGGCCTTACCCCGCCCGTAGCCCGCGAGCGCCTGGCCGAGAAGTTCCCCCTGCTGCGCGCCCGCCTGGCCGCCGACAAGAACGGCGGGAAGCCCCCCGCAAGCTATAACGGGTCGGGTGACGCTACCGTCTAGCCGGCGTTGACGGCTCCCGTGGTAAGCATGTCGCGCAAACCAACAAAACCGGGCGGGGATAAAACCCGCCCTACATCAAGAAAAGGCAATCACCACATTGCCTTAATGTGGGGGCTGGGTTTATTATCCCCGCCCGCTTTTTTCCCTGACACCCTCAGGCCTGGTTGAGCAACTCCTTCTCGCCGAACACCTGGGCTGAGAAAACGAGCACCTGGGTCTGAAGATCTTGCCAGCAGCCGGGTTGCAAGCCGGCCTTCAAGCAGATGTGTTCCAGGAAAGTGTCGCGGTCCCAGCCCTGCTCGGTGGCCACTTGGGGCAAAAGTACCCCCCTCCCTCGGGGATTGATGATGTAGATGCCGTGGCGTCCCACTTCGATCTCGCTGATATCCTTGATTGGTTTGAGCGGTGAGAGCACGCTTATCTCCAAGTCGATCTCCGGCATTTCTGAGGGGCGCACCGGCATGAAGCGGGGATCCTGGCTGGCGGCGGCCACGGCCATTTTCTCCACGGTCCGCACCAGGGCATGGGGCGAGGTGAAGTTGCCGATGCAGCCCCTGAGCTGCTCCCGGCGGTGCAGGGTCACGAAGGCCCCCCGCTGGAAGCTCAAGCCATCCAAGTCCATCGAGTGGGCTACAGGACGCTGCCCCTCCACCAGGGTTTCGATGGTCTGCCGGGCCACGGCCAAGAGACGCTTCTGTTCCTCCACGGTGATGTCGCGGTCATCGGTCATATCTGGCTCCCGCTATTAGGGGTATTATACTAAGCATCAGCGCCCCGTCGGGACGTTGGGCCATTAGCAGGCTGTCGAAAAGCAGCATGCCAATGCGGGCCAGGGATGGCTTTTCAACAACCTGTTAGCCCTGTACCGGCGCCGCTGCCCGCAGGCCCCGACGCCAGGCCAGGTAATGCTTTAGGATCAGCCCGTGGTCGAAGCATAGGGGCTGGGGTAAATCTTGGGGGTCGAAGACGCCCAGCCCGACAGCGTCGTCGCCGGCTTGGGGCAGACCCTGGGCTCGAGCCACGAAAACCGCCGAGAGGTTGTGCTGGCGAGGATCGCGGCTGGGGTCGGAGTATACGCCCAGCAGGACCGCCAGCTCCACCAAGAGGGCGGTCTCCTCCCGGGCCTCGCGCTGGGCCGCGGCCTCTATGCTCTCGCCGGAGTCTACGAAGCCGCCGGGCAAAGCCCAACCCATGGGAGGATTGCGGCGCTGTATCAGCACGATGGGCGGGGGTCGCCCATGCCCGACAATTCGATGACCACGTCCACCGTGGGCGTGGGGTTGGAAAGCGCTCGATGACCGCGCCGCAGGAGGGGAGGAGGCCCTGCCTCACGGCTTGCCCCACGCGGGCGCGTTTTCCCGCCGCCGTCGCAGAAATTGTTCGCAGCGCCCCTGGCACTGGGGTAGAAGGAGCAAACAGTAGACCAATTGCTGATGAATGCATATCGGTCCTTCGCTGCGCGCCGGCACGAAGCGGGGGCAAGAGATGCGGTTGATGGCCGTGATGTTCTTCTGGATCACCAGACGCCGGGCCACCTCGCGGTCGTTGGGGTCGGCCAGGCGCTTCAAGCGCTCCAAGCGGTCGAGCGTCTGGGCGCCAACCTTGCAACGGGCCTCCAGGATAGCAGATTTGGCCTCGGCCGAGGCCTCGGAGCTTTGAGTGCGGGTGCAGCGCCCGCGCCGAAAGTAGAGCAAGCCTGTCCATCCAGCCGTCGGACCGTACTCAACCCCTAGCCCTCCGCCGGTCCCAGGCGGATGAGGCTGATCGCATCGCCGGGGTGCACCGACCCAGGGTTCAGTACCCGGGCGAAGATGCCCTGGCGAGGCATGATGCAATCGCCGGCCTGCTGGCGGATGGCGCAGCCGGTGTGGCACTCTTTGCCGATCTGGGTCACCTCTACCTCCACGCCGCCCAGCAATAGGCGACTACCGATGGGCAGGGTGTGCAGGGTGAGCCCCTGGGTAGTGACATTCTCGGCAAAATCGCCGAGCTTGACATCCAAGCCCAGGCCGCGCATGTATTCGATGGATTCCAAGGCCAGAAGAAGTTGGCGGTGCCAGGTGCCGGCGTGGGCGTCCCCCACTAGGCCCTCTTGAGGATTCAGAAGCCCCTCGGGGATGGGGGTCTTGCGTACTCCTTTGGTTTCACTAATATTGACCGAGACGATGCTGGCAACTGGCGCTTGTTTAGGGGTCATGTGAGCACTTTCTGCGATAGTTATACTGATTTGAGCTTAATACTCCCTCCGGCAGGCGTCAAGCCCGGCTTGGAGCAAAACCTCTGCCGCCTGCTCCTGGCCTCGGACCCCGGTCCCGGCCCCCTGCTGGCGGCGGTAAGCGGCGGCGGCGACTCGGTGGCTCTTTTGCGGCTCTTGCACCTCCTGGCCCCAGAACGGGGCTGGCGTTTAAGCGTGGCCCACGTAGACCACGCCCTGCGCCCCGACTCCGGCCGTGACGCCATCTTCGTGCAGGCCCTGGCCGCCGGCCTGGGGCTGGATTATCGGGCGCGCCGGGTGCGGGTGCAGGTCCAAGGGCGCTCCCCCGAGGAGGCAGCCCGCCTGGCCCGGCGTGAGGCCCTGCTAGCCATGGCCGGCGAGGCCGGGGCCGGGGTGATAGCCCTGGCCCACAGCGCCGACGACCTGGCCGAGACCATCCTGGCCCGATTGCTGATCGGCAGAGGCCCCAGCGGACTGGCCGGCATGCTGACTCTGGACCGCCCTTGGTGGCGGCCCCTGCTGCCGGCCCAGCGCCAGACCCTGCGCGAATACCTGCGCGGCCTGGGCCAGCAATGGCGCAGCGACCCCAGCAACCAATGCTTGACCTCTCTGCGCAACCGCATACGCCAACAACTCCTGCCCTTGGCCGCCGAGGCCGGCAACCCCCGCGTGGTGGAGGCCTTGGGCCGCCTGGCCGAGATCTGCGCCCAGGAGGAAGACTTTTGGCGGCAATGGTGCGCCGGGCAGTGGCAGGCCGCCGGCCGGGCCCAGGGCACTAGCCTCTGCCTGGAGCTAAGCTTGATCAACGACTTACCCTTGGCGGCCCGCCGCCGGCTGGTGCGATTCCTGGCCGGGAATCTGACCGGCGGGGGTCAGCACCTGCTCTATCCCCACGTGGAGCAGGTGCTTGAGCTAATGGCCGGGCCGCCGGGACGCCAAGTCACCCTGCCCGGCGGGCTGTGGGCGGCCCGCGAGGAAAAGACCTTGCGTCTGGACCGGACCGAGACGCCACCGGAGTTTCGGCTGGAGCTGGACGGTCCGGGCTGGGTGTGGCTGCCCCACCTGCGGGGCTGGCTCATAGTGGAGCCCAGCCCGGGGCCGCCACTGTTGCAGGCCCGGGGGCCGGAGGCTTGGTTGCCAGCCGCCGCAATGCGCTGGCCGCTAATCATCCGCCCCGCCCTCCCGGGCGAGCGTTTCCACCCCCTGGGCGCGCCGGGGCAAAAGCGCTTGAGCCGCATTCTACTCGACCGCAAAATCGCGCCCTGGTGGCGGCGGCGCACGGTAATAGTAGAAGATCAAGAGGGATTATGGTGGGCAGCCCCCTGGTCCCTGGCCCAGCGCGCCCGACTGGCCTTCGGGGAGGGTCCCTGGCTTCGTCTCAGACTCGTTGACACCATAGCCCCCCCCGTATATACTAATTTTTTCAAAAATGCCCCTTTGTACAAGGGCCTAGCCGACCTTCCCGCGGGTGCAGGCTGCCAAACTGGAGACGACCCTTGAACCCCCTATACAAAAACATTGCCTTATGGCTGGTCATCGGCCTGATGATGGCCCTGTTGTTCAACCTCGTCGGCAACCGGACTGGCAGCGGTGGAGGAGAGGTCTGGCCCTACAGCGACTTCATGGCCGCCGTGGAGCGCGGCCAGGTGACCTCGTGGTAATCCAGGGTAATGACATACATGGCCGCACCGCCGACGGCTCCTTCCGCTCCTTTGCCCCCGAGGACCCCGACCTGGTGCGGCAATTGCGTGCTAAGAATGTCAAGATCCAAGCCAAGGCCGCCGACGATTCGCCCTGGTACATGACCATGTTGGTCTCCTGGTTCCCCATGCTTCTCTTAATCGGCGTGTGGATATTCTTCATGCGCCAAATGCAGATGGGCGGCGGCAAGGCCATAAGCTTCGGCAAGAGCCGCGCCCGCTTGCAAACCGAGCCAGGCGGCCGGCGCATCACCTTCGAGGATGTAGCCGGGGTGGAGGAGGCCAAGGACGAGCTGGCCGAGATCATCGAGTTTCTGCGCGACCCTAAGAAATTCACCCGCCTGGGCGGCCGCATCCCCAAGGGCGTGCTCCTGGTTGGCGGGCCGGGTACCGGCAAGACGTTGTTGGCCCGGGCCATCGCCGGCGAGGCCGGGGTGCCCTTCTTCTCCATCAGCGGTTCGGACTTCGTGGAAATGTTCGTAGGCGTGGGCGCCAGCCGGGTGCGCGACCTGTTCACCCAGGGCAAGAAGAACGCCCTGCTCATCTTCGTGACGTCGACACCGTGGGGCGCCATCGAGGCTGGTCTGGGCAGCGGCCGACGAGCGCGAGCAGACCCTGAACCAACCCGGTGGAGATGGACGGCTTCGAATTGCTGGTATCCTCGCCGCCACAACCGCCCCGACGTCTTCGATCCGGCACTTTTCGAACTGGCTTCGACCGCCGGTGGTGGTGCCGGTACCTGACGTCAAGGGCGAGAGCAAATTCTTATGGTGCACACCCGCCGCACCCCTCTGGGGCCGGATGTGGCCTTGGCCGTGATCGCCCGGGGCACCCCCGGCTTCTCCGGCGCGGACCTTGAGAACATGGTCAACGAGGCGGCGCTGTTGGCCGCACGCACCAACAAGGACCGCCTGGAAATGGAAGACTTCGAGAAGGCCAAGGACAAGGTGCTTATGGGCGCCGAGCGGCGCAGCCTCATCCTCACCGACGAGGAGAAGCGCACCACGGCCTATCACGAGGCCGGCCATGCCCTGGTGGCTAAAAAAAGCCCTCATACCGACCCGGTGCACAAGGTGACCATCATCCCCCGCGGACGCGCCCTGGGGCTCACCCAGCAGCTGCCCGTGGACGACCGCCATACCTATCCCCGCGACTACCTGGTGGCCAACCTGGCCGTGCTACTTGGCGGGCGGGCCGCCGAGGAGCTGGTGCTGGATACCGTCACCACCGGCGCCGGAAACGACATCGAGCGTGCCACCGTCCTGGCCCGCCGCATGGTTACGGAGTGGGGCATGAGCGAAACCATGGGTCCGCTCACCTTTGGCAGACGCGAGGAGCAAATCTTCCTGGGACGCGAGCTGTCCCAGCACCGCGATTACTCCGAACGTACCGCCCAGGGCATCGACGACGAGGTCCGCCGGCTGGTCAAGGAGGCTCACGAAACTGCTTTGAGCATCCTGCGCGACAACCTGGACATCCTGCACAAGATAGCCGAGGCCCTCTTGGTGGAGGAGACCCTGGACGCCGAGTCCGTGGAGTCCATTGTTAGCGGACTGCCGTGTCAGCCACGCCCGGTCCCCAAGGGTCTCCCCCGGCGTTACGCCGTCGACGGCCGCAGCCAGTCCCCCGAGACCGCGCCTCCCCCGCCCCCCGGGCAGGACCGCTCCCAGAGAGGGTCCGGAAAGCAAGAGCCCGGTGCCTGACGGGAGTTCCCGCCGGCTCAAGCTGCCCGTCGGATACCTGCCCTTGGGCGGCGCCACCCTGATCATGGGGGTGGTTAACGTCACCCCCGACTCCTTTTCCGACGGCGGGCGCTTTCTGGATCATGAGGCGGCGGTGGCACAGGGCCTGCGCCTGGCCCAGGAGGGGGCGGCTATTCTGGACGTGGGCGGCGAGTCCACGCGCCCGGGCTCTGAACCCACCCCGCTGTCCGAGGAACTAGACCGGGTGCTGCCGGTGGTGCGCGAGCTGAAAAAACGCAGTGGCGCAGCCGTGAGCATCGACACCTACAAGGCCGAGGTAGCCAGCGCCGCCATCGCCGCCGGGGCCGACATGGTAAACGACATCACCGCCTTGCGCGGCGACCCCGAGATGGCCGGCCTGTGCGCGAAAAGTGGCGTTGGCCTGGTGCTAATGCACATGCTGGGCAGCCCTCGCACCATGCAAGCGGACCCTCGTTACGATGACGTGGTGGCCGAGGTGGTGAGCTTCCTGGCGGATCAAGCCCAGGCCGCCCTGGCGGCGGGTGTGGACCGCGCGGCCATCATGGTGGACCCGGGCATAGGCTTCGGCAAAACCATGGACCATAACTTGGAACTGATCCGCAATCTGCCGGCCTTGGCCCGCCTGGGCTATCCGGTGCTCTTGGGCGCCAGCCGCAAGGCTTTCATCGGCAAGATCACCGACCGCCATCGTCCCGCCGACCGGCTGTGGGGCACCCTGAGCGCCCATGTGCTGGGCTCGACCCTGGGGGCAGACATGGTGCGCGTGCACGACGTGGCGCCTATGAAAGAAGCCCTCTTGGTGGCCGATACGGTGATGGCGGCGCGGGTGGCCCAATGACCGACTTCCTGATCCTATTCACCCAGGTCACCTGGCGCGATATCCTGGACATCGCCATGGCGACCTTCGTGGTCTACCAGGCTATCCTGTTAGTCAAGGGCACCCGAGCCATGCATATGCTGCTGGGCCTGGGGGTGATCTTCTACTATTACCGTGCGCCGCCGCCACCAGGGCGCGATTTTGCGGTCGA
>CBCOTF020000215.1:0-13123 GCA_965112955.2 Desulfarculales bacterium | reverse complement strand
GTCACCCGCCTCAAATCTAACGCCGTTTTCGAGGTGATGGCTAATCGGCCAGGGCCTAAGGCCCAAAACGTCTTGGCCGATCAAACTATACTCCTCACCGGCAGCCTGACCGATTTTCCCTATCCCCTGCGTCGCCTGGTGGTGTGGGCCGAGAAAAATCAAAAGCAGGTCGTGTTCTTGACCAACCACCACAAGCTGACGGTCTCCATCGTGACTGACATCTATAAGGACCGCTGGGATATCGAGCTGTTCTTCAAGGCGCGTAAGCAAAACCTTAAGGTCAAAACCTTCGTGAGCACCAGCAGCAACGATTTGGGAAGCCAGATTTGGGCAGCCTTGATCGCCCTGCTCTTGCTCAAGGGGCTTCATCATCTTTACTCTGGCCGCATGGTCACTGTCCAACCTGGCCGCCATGCTGCGTCTAAATCTCTTCATATAGAGGAAGTTGTGCGCCCGGCTCTAACACCCCCATCACATTCCGCCCCTCATACCCGAACAGGCCCAGTTACCGCCAGGCAAGCGTAATGCCGGAGCTTGGCCGTGGCCAGCCTGTTTTTGAGCCGGCGGTTTTCTCGATGGGTTACTTCCCTCTTTCACCATCGGGCCCAACCTTTCCTCGAAGCCTAGCTCCTGGGCCTTGGGGGTGTTCAACTGTTCCTCTAGGGCCTTGAGCATGCCCTCCAACCCCAGGGCGCGGAACTTGTCCAGGATGGGATTAATCAGCATGGCTTCCTCCTTGGGCGATCACGAAGTAGCTGGCTCCGCGAATATTGGGGTGAAGGATGGGATTGGATTCCGGGGCCGGCGTGCGGGGCTGGTACGACGACCATCGGGCCAAGGACTGCGTAACCTGCTGCGAAGGGCATCTTTTCGATCTTTGCCGGGGGGGCCCCGGCCCGACGGCCTGGCGCGACGAGGCGGACAGCACCGCCGCACCAAGGTAATTTTTAACGCCCGAAGCGGTCCATGGCCTGCATCAAGGTCTGGGCCACCACAGGCGGCGTGGCCTGGCCGCCCTGCAGCACCTCGCGCACCTCTAAATTCTTGCCGTAGAACTTCCCGGTAGTCTTGGCGTCATACTCGATGCCGCCGCCCTCCAGGGAAAGGCCAGCGAACAGACCCTTGGTGCGGGAGTAGGAATAGGCGTCAGCATAACCGCTGAAACCCGAAATGCTGGCCTCGCCGCGGCGCCCCACCGGCCCCACGGCCACGCCCACGTCAGCGCCGAGCTTGATTTTATTGTTAAGCAGGCCATCCAGCCCCCGCTGCTTCATGATCACCAGCACCACGTCAGCGGCCTGGGCGCCCAGTTGCAGGCCGAAGCTCACCCCGCCCATGGTGAAAAAAGCCGGCGGACCCCAGGAACCGTCGCCGCGGCGGGCCATCACCACGCCGGTGCCATACTGGCCGCCCACCAGAAACCCTGCCTTAACCATATCCGGAAAGATGGCCACGGCCTTGGCCTTATGCAGCAGGTCCTGGGGGATGGAGGCATCGTCCGAAGACATTACGTGCTCCATCACCACCTGGGCCTCCGTGACCTTGGTGGTGGCCTCGGCCTTGCTCCCGGCCATGGCGGGATGCAACGCCGCCAGGACCCCAAGCCCGGCCAGGGCGCCCATGAGACATAAGCGTCTAAACATCATTTGCCTCCTTCTGTTCCGGTAAATGCGGCTGACTGCCGGCCTCCAGGCGAGCCATCTCCTGCTCCACCTGTTCGGCCAGAATAGCCTGCCCCAATTCCTTAGAAGGCCCGTCAGGCCTGCTCCAGATTTTTCAACGCCGGGCCTTGGCGTCCGGTCTGGGCCTGCAAAACGCTTGCGCCCACCAGGGTCAAGGCCGCCCGTTGCAGATCGCCCAGGGCCTGGGCCGCCTGTCTTATCTCCAGGTAGGCCTCCAAGACCTCCTCCAACCTGCCCACCTGACGGTAAAGCGAGGCCATTTACTGACGCAGCAGCACAGCAGCCACCTTATCGCTACCACGCGTTGCCAGGACCAAGGCCTGTTCCAGGGCCTGAGCCGCATCGGCGGGGCTACCGTCGGAGGCTTAGGCCTGGGTCAAGCCCTTCAGGACGGCCACCTGCCCCGGGATGTTCTCCCGGAACTGGTACAGCTCCCAGGCCTCGCGGTATTTGGCCGCCGCCTCGGCGGGGCGGCTCCCAAGCAGCTCCATCTGGCCTTGACGCAGACTGACATGGGCGCGGCCCAGGTCATTTTTCAGCTTGCGGCAATAATAATAGGCCTCACCAAGGGGCATGGCCAGCTTGACCTCGTTCAATCCCTGCTGCTCAGGCAACCTGTACGTCCACCAGCACCATGCGCCGGCGGGGGCCGTCAAACTCCATGAAAAAAATGCCCTGCCAAATGCCGAGGGCCAGGCGCCCCCCACTCACCAGCGCTCGCACGCTGGAGCCCACCAGGATGGACTTCACGTGGGCCGCGGAGTTGCCCTCGCCGTGCCGATAGCCGCCCTGCCAGGGCACTAGGCGCTCAAGGGTCATGAGCACGTCGACCATGACGTTGGGGTCGGCGGCCTCGTTTATGGCCACCCCGGCGGTGGTGTGGGGCACGTAGACATGTGCCCAGCCCTCCTCCGCCCCGCTGGAGGCCACGGCCTGACTCACCTGGCCGGTTATGTCCAATGCCTGGCTACGACTATGGGTGTTTATCTCCAAAATTCGCATGGCATACTCCGGTCAGGGCGCACAAGCGATTGACAAGCCGGGGCTATGGCTCCAGACTTGAAAAAATGATAGCAAACAATAGGAGCCGACATGAAGCTAGCCGACGATCTTTTCGTTTATCCCTGGACCCAGACCACGACCAACAACTGCAACACATACCTAGCCGGCGGCGAGTTGCCGATTCTGATCGACCCCGGCTACACGCGGCTTTTTACCCACGTACAGCGGGGCCTGGGGCAGGACGGCATCCAGCAGATGCCGGCGCTGGTAGTGCTGACCCATTGCCACCCCGATCACCTGGAGGCGGCATTACCCCTGCAAAAAGCCAACCTGCGCCTAGCCATGCACACCCGCGAGGTCGCCTTCCTGGATGCGAAGGGACGTCAGATGGCCACCGCCATGGCGCTAACTTTGCCCGAGATTAAGATGGATATCCTGCTGGAGGAGGGCGACTTGAAGGTCGGCCAGGAGGTTTTCCAGGTCCTGCACACCCCCGGCCACTCGCCCGGGCACCTGTGCCTGTACTGGCCCCGGCACAAAGCCCTGCTTGCCGGCGATTTGATCTTCGCCCAGGGCGTGGGGCGAGTGGATTTCCCCGGCGGCGACGGCGCCCTGCTCAAGCAGTCCATCCAACGCATGGCGGCGCTGGATCTGCAATGGCTCCTGCCCGGTCACGGTCCCATGCTCAAGGGCGCCGAAAACATCAAACGCAACTTCGAGCTGATCGAAAAAACCTACTTCGGCATGATGTAGCTTCACCAGAACCCGGGGTAAGCTACGGCCCTTCCCCTAATCCTGGGTGCCGCCCTAACTCGGCCCTAGCTCAACGGCCCTGAAAAGGCCTGCTCCACCGCCGCCAGGGCGGCCAGACGCCGGGGTTCCAGCGTAATCATAGCCTGTTCGTAGCGTTTTTTAAACTGGGGATGCTTCGCCGGGTTGGGGTGCACGGCGTTACCGCTGATGCCCTCGGCAGCCAGGACTCCCATCAGCTCCTGAGCCAGCTGGGCGTGCAGGTCCACGGTCAGATGCTCCTCCTGAGCCAGCACCCGGGCTAATTCCACCACAACGGCTTCGGCCGGCCCGCCGGCGGCCAGGGCGGCCAGGGCGGTGAGCCTGTCTTGCCAGGCTTCCGCCATGTCCTCCACCAGGGCCAGGGCCACCGCCTGGCGGGCGCTGTCCCGCTGGTCCGCGGGAAGCTGGGCCAGGCTGGCCACAAGACTCTCGGGGGCCAGCTCGCCGCTGGCCGCCCGGCGGCCCAAGATGCGCCCCTGGCGCTTACCCTCCTCGCCCGTCTCTTCGCCGCTGTCGCCCTGGCCCAGAGCCGCAACCCTCTCCATGGCGATCTGGATGCTGGATTTGATCTCAACCATGGGGGCCTCCTTGGCTAGCGTGAGTCTCTCCAGGATTTGTAACGTATTATACCAAGTCCACGGCGATCACCCAGTGCCAGCTGTTGGCGCCTTCTCTGCCCACAGCCTTTCCGCGGAGGCCGCCGGCCTTTTGCCCGTGAGGCAACACCAACCGACCCGCTTATGCCCTGCTGGGGTACCGAACACAATGAGCGGAGGCCGCCACAAGACGGCCCCCCCTCCGATACAGCTCGACAAGAAATGAAGGCTACTTCCTTCTACTCTTCCTCCTCGTCTTCCAGCACCACGCCTAAGGCCTCCCACTGCGCCGCCGCCTCGCCCTTGGCCTTGGCCACTTCCTCGGGGCTCCAGGGCTCGATGATCAAGGAATCGGCCAGCATCTCCCAGATATACATGGTCTCAACGCCCAGGTCGTATTCCTTGGTGAGCGCTTTCATGATCTGGTCACGGCAGTTGTGACAGGGGGCGCAGACGATCTCGGCCCCGGAGGCCTTGATCTGCTCGGCCTTCTTGCGGCCATAGTACAAACGCTCGTTGACGTAGGGCATGGCCCAGGCGCCGCCACCAGCGCCGCAGCAAAAGTTGTTCTCGCGGGTGGAGTAGGTGTCCACCCAGGTATCGCAGATCTGGTCCACTACCCAGCGCAGCTCGTCATAGTAGGCCTTCTTGAAGGCCTTCTCGGACTTGCGACCGTAGTTGCAGGGGTCGTGCACCGTCACCAGCTTGCCCGCGAATTTCTCGCGGTCGATCTTTACGCGGCCTTCCTTAATGTACTCGATCATCAGCTCGTAAATGCTGTAGACCTTGAACTCCTTGAAAGCCTCAGGGAACCACTTGACGAGACCAAGCCTGGTCCCGAAGTAGGCGTGCCCTCACTCGGGTAAGAGGAGAATCTCGGCTTTCAGTCGCCGGGCGTTTTCCACCACGCGCCCCACCTGCTCCTTCATAGACTCATCGTCGCCAGAGAACAGGCCCCAGTTGACGCCTTCCCAGTTGGTGCTGGAGATGGTCCAGGACTCCTTGGCTGCGTAGTATATTTTCCACCAGAAGCGCATGTCCTCGGGCTCGCCGAAGGGCTCCTTGGAATTGATGGTAGTGATGACTCGGGCGCCTACCTTATCGACGGGCACGTAGAAACCGGGGCAGCACTCGTCCATCTCCTCGTGACCCACCTCGGCCAGAAGTTGCACGAAGTCATCCTTGGGGATGCCCAGGTTGTTGCCGCGCTGCAGGTTCATCATGGTGCCCTTATGGATGGGGCCGGGCACCGCGCCCCGCTCGCGCAGGCCGCGAGCGCGTCGGGGCAGGGCACCGATCGCCACGCCCATGGGGCAGGCGCGCTCACAGCGGCCGCACAGGGTGCAGATCCACGGCCACCTGGAGTTGATCAACTCGTCATCCAGCCCCAGGGCGGCCATGCGCACCGCCTTGCGGGGGTCAAAGCCGTCCACACCGGTGACCGGGCAGCCACCGGCGCAGGTCCCGCAGGTCAGACAGACGTCCGCCCAGTTGGGGTCCACGCGAAGTTTGCTCTCGCGCTTGCCCAGTTTCAATGGCTCTTGGCTCATGTTTGTCTCCCCTTGATTTGGAGCTCTAGGGATGGGGCCGACCCGCGCCAACCGCCTTCCCGATTCTGCATTGTGGGCCCCGGCCTGGGCTGGGGGTGATAAATAATCCTATCTCACAAACACACTGACAGACAATACCTAGGAACTTCCTAGTACTCCCTGGGCAGCTTGTCCAGTTGCGTCTTAGTGAAGACCGGTCCGTCCTTGCAGACATACTCCGGCCCCACGTTGCAGCGGCCGCAGATGCCGATGCCGCACTTCATCCGGTTTTCCAGGCTCATGATGATCTGGTCGGACTGCCAGCCCAGCTTGTCGAAAACGGGCTGGGTGAACTTGATCATGATAGGCGGGCCGCAGATCAGAGCCACGGCGTTTTCGGGCTTGGGCGCCACGTCGCCGGTGACCGTGGGCACGAAGCCCACCAGCCCGGACCAACCCGGGGCTTCGCGGTCCACGGTGACACAGACCTTGGCCTGGCCACTTTTTTGCCAAGCGGTCCACTCCTCGGTGTAGAGCAGCATGCCCGGGGTGCGCGCGCCGTAAATGAAGGTGATCTCGCCGTAATTTTTGCGATTGTCAGGGTGCAAGAGCCAGGTCATGGTGGAGCGCAAAGTAGTGACGGCGAAGCCGCCGGCCACGATAACGATATTCTTGCCCTGGGCCTGTTTCAGCGGGTAGCAGTTGCCAAGGGGACCTCGCACGCCCATGATGTCGCCGGCCTTCATGTTGTGCAGGCGAGAACTGACCGAGCCCACCTTGTTGACCGTGAACAACAGGTCACGCCCCTCGGTGGGGCTACTGGCGATGCCGATGGGTATCTCACCGTAGCCGCTGACGCTTAGCTCGGCGAACTGGCCCGGCGTGTAGTTGAAGGCCCGAGCATCCTCATCCTTAAGGAATTGGAGCCAGAAGGACTTGAGTTGCTTGTCCTCGGTCTCCACCCGCACCTCTTTGATGCTCACCGGGTAGGGGATATAGGTATTTCTCATGTGATCCCTCCCCGTTCCTAAGCGTTCATGTCGTTGACGACCTTGCGGACGTCGATGTTAACCGGACATAGCTGCACGCAGCGGCCACAACCTACGCAACCGATCTCGCCACCGCGCTTGACCGGAATGTACTTGAACTTGTGCATGAAGCGCTGGCGCACCCGGTCTTTCTTGGTGCTACGGGGGTTGTGCCCCGTGCCGTGCATGGTGAACAGCCAGCTCATGCAGGAGTCCCAGTTGCGCACCCTGCGTCCTGCTTCTCCCTGGGCCTCATCCTGGATGTCGAAGCAATGGCAGGTGGGGCAGCAGAAGGTGCAGGTGCCACAGTTCAGGCAGCTCTCTACGACCCGGTCCCACAGAGGCGCGTCGTAGAGCTCCATCACCTCGCGGGCGCTGATTTTGTCCACGGCCACCCCGCTGCGGATCTGGGCCTCGGCGGCTTTTTTCAACTCGCCGGCCTGGAGCAGGTCCTGCTGGGTTACCTCAGGCAGCTTCTTGAGCAAAGACTTGCCCTTGGCGGTCAAGTATTCCGCCACCAGCTTGTCGCCGATGTCGGTTAAGAGCACGTCCAGGCCGGTGGTGCCGTGAGGATTGCTGCCCACCGTGATGCAGAAGCAGGTGGGGCAGGGGTTGTTGCAGGCCAGGCCGATGAGCGTGGTCTTCTCGCGCTTGTCACGCCAGTACAGGTCGTTTGTCATTTCGTCCTGCACGAAGATCATGTCCAGGATCTGGAAGGCATGGGCGTCGCAGGGACGGATGTTGAGGAGCATCCGCGGCTTATTCAGCGGGGCTGTCGCCTGCATGATCATGCCCTCGGGATCGCCCTGGACATTATTGAAGTGCATCATGCATTCGGTCTGGGGGAAAAAAAAGTTCTTGGGGCTTAGCTCGCTGTTGGAAAACTCCCACAGCGCCTCGGCGGCGGTGGTCACCGGTGCCCAGCCCACCTTACCGTCCTTCATGACCGGCGCGAACAAATCCTGATCGCGGCAAAGGCCCTGGAGGAAGGCATCCAGCTTGTTTTTGGCCAATATCTTGTGCGACATGGTCTGCCTTCCTACTTGATAAAGTCCTGGGGATCGTTGGGCTTGAACAGCGACATCGGAGGCTGGACGCCTATCTCCATGCCCGGCCGGTAACCGTAAAGTTCCCGAATGTCCTTTTCGATTTTGCTGGTCAGCCGCCGCATCTTGATCCCCTGGGGGCAGGCCGACTCACAGGTGCCGCAGTCGGTGCAGCGGCCCGCGCAGTGGAAAGCCCTGAGCAGATGGAAGATCACCACATCAGCCTCGTCCTGGGACTTGCCGCACCATTGGGGCTGGGCCTCGTCTACAAAGCAGACGTGGCAGTAACACAATGGGCAAGCGTCGCGGCAGGCGTAGCAGCGGATGCAGTCCTTGAAGGTCTCCTGCAGCTCGGCCCAGCGTTCGCCTGGAACAAGCTTCTCCCAGGGCGCGGCCACGTTGTCGATGTTGCCGCCATGCCCCTCGGGGGCGGCTTGACCGATCAGCTCGTCGCTAATTGTCGAGTTCCTTTGGACACAGGTCAGGCAGTTGGAACGCAAAAATTTCTTGCGTTCGATGCGCTCTTCGAAGCCCTGGCCCTTGACCAACAGGTGCTCGGGCTCCTTCTCCACCACCTCGATGATGGCCTTGCCAGGGAACATGGCCTGCACCTTGCGCCTATCCACCATGCCTGGGCTGTTCAGCCCTATGATGTAGAGGTTCTCGCGCTTGATCTGGTTCTCGTTGATCAGATTCACCAGGTTGCGGCTAACGCACCCTTGCGCCACCACCGCCATGCGACCGGGCCGGCGGATGGTGTACAGCGCTAGGTTGTTGCAGCAGAAGCTGGACCAGGTGAGGTTCTCGGCCTCCTCGGGCGTGTAGGCGAAATAAGGGTACTCGCGCATCGGCACGCTGCCCTTGGCATAACCGATCACCACATCAACCGTCCCCTCGCTAAGTAGCTTTTTGGCGGCCTCGCGGATTTTTTGTGCGATAGCTTCCATCAGGCCACCTTCCGGATGTTTTTGATCATGTGCTGCGCCGGACCCAGGGCCTTGACGGCTTCGGTGATCGCGGCCACGGTCTTTTGGAATTTTTTGGCCTCGGCCGAAGAAATCCAAGAAAAGTGCACACGGCCGGGTTCCAGCCCCACGTACTCCATCAGATTTTTCAGGACGGCGAACCGCCGCCGGGCGAACATATTGCCAGCTATATAGTGGCAGTCCCCCGGGTGTCAGCCGGAGACCCAGACTCCATCAATCCCTTTGCGGAAGGCCGACAGGATGAACTTGGGGCTCATACGGCCGGTGCAGGGGATGCGGATCACGTGGATGTTGGGCGGATACTGCAACCGGCTGACACCGGCCAAATCCGCGGCTCCATAGGAGCACCAGTTGCACAGAAATGCCGCGATACGCGGCTGAAATTCGCTTTGTTCACTCATGGACTTACCCCGTAAAATCGTTATAGGGTCAGGCTCGTCGACCTTTATTGGCCTTAGAGCATGGCCTCGATTTGCGCCATGACATCCTGGGTGGTGAACCCGCGCAGATTGGGAGCGCCCGAGCGGCAGGACGCCACGCAGGTGCCGCAACCCTTGCAGAGGACCTCGTTGACCACGGCCAGGCCCTGATCGTCGGGGCTGATAGCCTGATAGGGACAGACCGTCCAGCACACGCCGCAGCCTACGCATTTCTTATGGTCGATGATGGCCACCGTGCCCGACAGCGACATCTCTGCGCTACTGAGCACCGTCACCGCCCGGCTCACCGCGGCCTGGGCCTGGGCTACCGCCTCCTCCAAAGGCTTGGGGTAGTGGGCCAGACCGGCCATGAATACGCCATCGGTGGCGAAGTCCACAGGCCGCAATTTCTGGTGGGCCTCCAGGAACCAACCGTCCTCGTCGATGGGCACCTTGAACATCTGGGCCAGCTCGGTGTTCTTGTGGCTGACGATGGCGCTAGCCAAACCCACCAAGTCGGCGTCTATGATCAGATCGCGGCCCAAAATGTGGTCGCGCACCGTGACGATGAGCTTGTCGCCGTCCTTGGTCACCACGGGCTTCTGCCCCACATCGTAGCGCACAAAGAGCACGCCCTTGCCGCGGGCTTCCTTATAGAGCAGCTCGCGCCCGGCGAAAGTGCGCATATCGCGGTAGATGATCACCACCTGGCAGTCGGGATTATGCTCCTTGAGGTGCAGAGCGCTTTCCACCGAGTGAGTGCAGCAAACCTTCGAGCAATAGGGACGCTCCGGCTCGCGGGAGCCCACGCATTGGATGAAGACCGCGCTGTTGACCTTCTTGACGTCCAACTCGCCGGTCATCATGGCCGAATCGATCTGCAGGTGGGTCATGACCCGTGGGTCCTGGCCGTACATGTATTCCTGGGGCTGGTATTCCTGCCCGCCGATGGCGATGATGGCCCCGCCATGCTCCACCACGGTCTCGCCCTTGGGGCCTTCTAGGGTGGTCTTGAAGTTGCCCACAAAGCCTTCGACGTTTTTGAAGCTGCTGGCCAGGTGGGTGGTGATCAACGGGTTGTCCATAACGCGCTTGGCCAGGCCGTCCAGGTAGGGCTTAACCTCTTCGCCCTGGGCGGTGATGCGCAAGAACCGAGCATTGCCACCCAGCTGGGCGTCGCACTCCACCAGGTGGGTGGTGAAACCCTGGTTGGCCAATTCCAGGGCCGCGTTCATGCCGGCCACGCCGCCGCCGATGACCATGGCCGCCGGATTGATCGACAGCTTGACTTCATTAAGGGGTTGCAGCAAGGCTACTTTGGCCACAGCCATGCGCACCAGGTCCTTGGCCTTCTCGGTGGCCATCTCGGGTTCATTAGCGTGCACCCAAGAATCATGATTGCGGATGTTAGCCATGTCGAATAGGTACTTGTTAAGGCCGGCGGCCTGCAGGGTCTCCTGGAACAGAGGCTCATGGGTGCGCGGGGTACAGGCAGCTACCACGACGCGGTTGAGACCCTTCTCCTTGATAGTCTGGGTCATCTTGTCCTGGGTGTCCTGGGAGCAGGAGAAGAGATTATTCTCCACGAACTCCACGAAAGGCAGGGTCGCCGCGTACTCGGACACGGCCTTGACATCCACCACGCTGGCGATATTAATGCCGCAAGAGCAGACAAAGACGCCGATCTTGGGCACCTCACCGCGCACGTCCACGGCCTGGGGCACTTCCTTGACCTGGGCCAAGCTGCCGCGGGCGGAACTGAGCTTACCCGCCGCCGCACAGGCCGCCGCGGACGCCTCCACCACCGACAGGGGGATGTCCTTGGGGCCGGCCAGGGCGCCGCAAACATACACACCCGGACGACTGGTGGTCACCGGCTCAAAGGAACTAGTTTTGACGAACTGGGTGGATTTCAGCTCAATGCCCAGCTTCTGGGCCAGCTCCACGTTGTTTGCCGCCACTTCAAGACCATGGGAAAGCACCACCATGTCGAAAACCTCGGTCAAGGCCTGGCCGTCCTCGGTAGCGTATTCGATCATCAAGGACTTGTCGGGCTGCTCAGTGATGGTGTGGATGCGACTTCTGATGAAGCGCACGCCGGTCTTCTTGGCGTTCTCGTAGTATTTCTCGAAGTCCTTGCCGAAGGTACGCATGTCCATGAAGAAGATTGCCGCGTCCAGCCCGTCGTGGCTGTGTCCCTTGGCAATCACCGCCTCCTTGATGGCGTACATGCAGCAAACGGATGAGCAGTAGGAATGGTCGCAGGTGTTGACGTCGCGGGAGCCGACGCATTGCAACCAGGCCACCTTCTTGGGCGCCGCCTCGTCGCTGGGGCGCACCAGGTGCCCCAGCCAGGGACCGCTGGCCGCCAGAATGCGCTCCATCTCCAAAGCCGTTACCACATTCTTGAACTTGGAGTAGGAGTACTGCACGTAGGCGCTGGGGTCGAAGGGCTTGAAGCCGGCCGAGATGATGACCGAGCCTACCTTGACGTCGCGGGTTGTCTCCTTGTCGTCGTAGTTGATGGCTCCGGTAGGGCACTGTTTTTCGCAGTTGCCGCACTTGCCTTTAGTAAATCTGATGCACTTGGCGGGATCGATGCCGTATTTCAGGGGCACCGCCTGGGCATAGCGCACGTAGATGGCCTTGCGCTTATCCAGACCCTCGTTGTAGTCGTTGCTTACCTTGGCGGGACATTTGGGGGTGCAGGCACCGCAGGCGATGCACTTGCTGGTGTCAACATAGCGGGGGTGGCTGAGTACCTTGACCGTAAAGTCGCCCTCTTCGCCCGTGATATCAACTAATTCGGAGAGGGTCAGCAGTTCGATGTTGATGTGCCGGCCGACCTCGACCAGCTTGGGGGAAATAATTCACATGGCGCAGTCATTGGTGGGGAAGGTCTTGTCCAATTGGGACATGACCCCACCAATGGCCGGCCCTTTTTCCACCATATAGACGTAGTAGCCGGAGTTGGCCAGATCCAAGGCGGCTTGCATGCCTGCAATGCCACCTCCGACCACCATCACCGCACCAGTCACCTTCTTGCCTGCTGCCATGGGCGCTACCTCGCGCTGGTTGGGGGATAAATACGCGCAATTCACCTAAATATATCGTATTCTTAGACGGCTAGTCTCCTATTGCACAAGTTTTTTCATTTTATATTTGAAAATCGACCTTGTCAAGCTTTCTGTTGCGAAGCCACCAGGTGAATGAGGCTTCATTGTTACTAAATATCATTACAATTTAATCCATTACACAGGATGGATCACCACGGCATCCTCCGGGAAGCCCTGTTCGCGAAGCCTTACGTCAATCACCTGCTCAGACTCCGGAGTTATCTTGGCCCCCACGTAGTCGGGCTGAATGGGAAGCTCTCGCTGCCCGCGATCGATCAGCGCCAGCAACTCTATGCGCCGGGGCCGGCCAAAGTCGATCAGGGCGTCCAGGGCCGCCCGGGTGGTGCGCCCGGTGTAGATGACGTCGTCCACCAGCACCACCACCCGGTCGTCAATAACGAAGTCTATTTCCGTGCGCCCCACCTTGGGTCGGCTGTGCAGGCGAGTCCAATCATCGCGGTATAGGGTTATGTCCATCACCCCGGTGTCTGGCGCCTGACCGCAAAGGGCGGCTAGCTGGTCGCGCAAGCGAAAGGCTAGAAAGGTGCCCCCCGTGCGGACTCCCACTAAGGCAAAATCCCCGGGGTTTGGATAGCGCTGGCTTAAAGCCTGAGCCAAATCCGCCAGCATCTGCCGGATTTGGTCGGCCGCGAATATGGCGTGAGCCTCCTGAAGATTCATGGCGCACTCCTGCCGGGCCGGTTGATGTTCCCCCCGCCCTGCCCGCCAGCCCCCCTGTAAGGAGCCAGCTCATCAAACCAAAAAATAGCCTCTTCGTCGGCATGAGTGGACTTGGTGTAGTTCCGAGTCATGATGCAGCGATCCGCATGGCCGAGTTGAAGCAGGAGACAATCATGGACGCCGGCGAGCTTCTAGCCCTTGGCCTGGGGTTGGTTACCGTCCTGGCGGTGGGTGGAACAGCGTGTG
>CBCOTF020000214.1:0-1877 GCA_965112955.2 Desulfarculales bacterium | reverse complement strand
TGCCCATGCTGCCGCCCCTGGCCCTCTTGGTGGGGCCAGCCCTGGCCTCGCTCTTGGCCGTATGGCGGGGGCAACCGGCTCCGGCAGGGGTACGCATGGGGGTTACGGCCCTGGCGGTCCTGGTGTTGTTGGTTGCCACGGCCTTGCCCCTGGTGCCGGGTCTAAGCCCTGATATCACCTATGCCCAGATGGGGCCCTTTCTGTTGGCAGGTCCTCTGTTGCTGGCGGGGCTTGGCGTGGGGGTCTACAGCATGCGCCGCTGGGCTTGGGCCGGGCTGGCCGCGCCAATGATGGTTCTTTGCGGGGTAGTGCTTTGCGTGGCCCTGGCCGCGCCCCGCCTGGACCAGTATCGCTCGGTCAAGGAACTGGCCGATCCTCTCAAGGGTCTGCTGGGCAAGGAAGACCGCCTGGTCTCCTTTGGCGACTACTTCCAGGGTTTGCCCTATTACGCCGGCCGCCGGGTAGTGGTGGCTGGCAATTGGGGGGAGCTGGATTTCGGGCGCAAGCAGGACCTCAATGCCGCCCAATGGTTCCTGCCCGGACCGGGCGAGCTCCTGAACCTGCTCAAGGATCCCCGGCGGCGGGTGGTGGTGCTGTGCTTCAGCGAGGAATACGAGCGTTTTCAGCAGCGTTATAAGGTAGCGGAAGGGGTAAAACTATACCCGTGGGGGCAGGTGGGGGACAAAGTCCTCTTCGCAAACCGTCCTCGCTGACCCCCATCTTGATTTCCCAGTGCTCACCTGTAATAGTAGCCACTAGAGCAATATGGATTAGCGCCGCGGCGGAGGTTGACATGCAGTACCAGGTAGCAACTGACAATCCGTATCTTTCGGTGGTAATTCCGGCTTTCAACGAAGAGGAGAACCTATCGGAGCTGCACGCTCGCCTGGCCACCACCCTGAACGCCGCCGGCTACAGCTGGGAGGTCATCTACGTGGATGACGGCTCCCGCGACAAGTCCTGGAGCCTCTTGCAAGGCATCCAGCAGGCCGACGCCCACGTGCGCCTAGTGCGTTTCAACCGCAACTACGGCCAGCACATGGCTATCTTCGCCGGCTTTGAGCGGGTGCGGGGGCAGGCGGTGGCCACCCTGGACGCTGACCTGCAAAATCCGCCTGAGGACGTGCCCAAGCTGGTGGCTAAGCTGGAGGAGGGATACGACGTGGTGGGCGGCTGGCGGCAGTTTAGGCAGGATTCCTGGCGGCGCACCTTCCCTTCCATGATTGTCAACCGCATCACCAGCCGGGTGGTGGGGGTGGAGCTGAAGGACTACGGCTGCATGCTAAGGGCCTACCGCCGCGAGGTGGTGGAGGCCATGAATGCCTGCCAGGAGGCCAGCAGTTTTATTCCGGCCCTGGCCAATACCTACGCCTCTCAGGTGGTGGAGATACCCGTGGGGCATGCCGAGCGCCAGGGCGGGCGCTCCAAGTACGGTCCTTTGCAGCTATTGCGCCTGCAGTTCGACCTCATGACCGGCTTCTCGGTGCTTCCCATCCAATTCGTAAGCTTCGTGGGCTTCCTAGTGGCCCTGCTGGGCTTAGCCTTCGCTTTTTTCCTCTTTGTGCGTCGGGTTATAGTTGGTCCGGAGGTGGGGGGGGTCTTCACCCTGCTGGCCATCCTTTTCGTTTTCGTGGGCTTGCAGATACTGGGCGTGGGGCTCATTGGCGAGTACGTGGGGCGCATCTACCGCGAGGTACGCCGCCGGCCGCGTTTTGTGATCCGCGAGACCCGGGACTAGGCCCGGCAGGTTGCCCAGCATGCCAAAGCCCCGCGGCCAGCAGAAAAGCGCTACCCGCCTGGTGCTTAAGGTGGACGTGGACACCAAGGTGGGGCTCTTGGACGGCACCCGGCGTCTAGCCGACATCCTGGGCCAGCAA
>CBCOTF020000213.1:0-3800 GCA_965112955.2 Desulfarculales bacterium | reverse complement strand
ATGGTTGGCCCTCTTGCCGTGGAATCGGTGGCCCGCTTGAAACGGAAGCCGAACCTAAAGCCCTGCAGGGTTTTTCCGGCACCCGGTGCCCCGGGCTGGACGATAACGGGTCGACCGCCGCGTTCTTTGGGGTCCCCAGTGCCCCTGCGGCGTACCCGCCGCAGGACATAAATGGATCGGCAACCGCGTCCCTTGAGGTCCGCTGGTGCAGACTCCCGTTTTCGATTGATCCCTGGGTAATCTGGGACCAACGACCCACATTCTCCTCTTCTACCCAGACCCCGTGCCCTGCCTTTAGCACGGCCATTCTTAATCGCCTGATGGTATCGGGAATGTTACAGGTTGCCGCCGCGAGGGTAGGCTGGTGGCTGGACCCAGCCCCCATAGCCTCGTCGCCTCGATTAGGCACCCGCACCGGCAAGGCGTAGTATGGGGGACGGCGAGGCGGAGTACAAAAAAAACCACCGGAATTTTGTTTTTTCACAGTGCAACGATTTTACGGTAGGTGAAAAAGGGTCAACAGGCGCTGCCACAAGGGCGCCAGTCGGCGGCTCCGGCTCACATAGTATACTTATCGATGTCCGTATCTGGAGTAAAAGCGTGCAAAACTACGGCCCCGCCCCCTGAAGGGGTCTAGGCCCTAGTTGTCGGGCTGATTTTGACTGGAGCCTGGCGAGTGGCAAAAAACGGGAGGGAACGCTCCCCCCGCGGAGCCCGCGGCTTAGTTGACCTTGGTCCCGGTGGTCTGGCTGGTCTGAACGTTCTGCGCGTTTTGGGCGGTGGCGGCCGGCTGCTCGATCTGGGCGGCTGGGGCGGACTGGGCCTCGGGAGCAGCCTCGGCCGTCTCGGGCTTTTCGTCCAGACTGCCTTTGAAATTCTTGATGGCCTTGCCCAAGCTCTGGCCGATGCCGGGTAGCTTGCCAGGACCGAAGATCACCAGCACCACCACCAATAGTGCGCCTATCTCCCAAGGGTTGAGCATGTCAATCTCCTTTCCTGGCGTGACCTCACTGGAAACATCTCGGGTCGACCCCCGATATGTACCTAGCCAATCTTACCTTAAAAGCCGGTTAACAAAATAGCGCTTTAGGCCCGTAGCGGTTTCTTGGTCAGTTTCCACTCTCCCTTGCACCCCAGCATGCGACAGATCGTGCAGGTGCCCACGAAGGTGTATTCCCCGCAGACCTGGCAGAACCCGGCGGCGACGGTCTGGCCTTGCCCGCAAGAAGCTAAGATAGAAATCGCGCTCGGTGCCGGGCATCTTCTGGTCCAGGTACTCAACGGCCTCCTGGTAATAAGGCGAGGTGGCCCCCTTGCTCTTGGGGCTCTTGCCCTCGGCCACTGGCAGACCGTGAGCCAGGGCGTAGGCCCGGATCTTTTCGGCACCCAGGCGGCACAGGAGTGGCTTGGCCTTGCGCACAAAGACCTCGGGAGCGCCCTCCAGCACCGGCCACTACCGCGCCAAATGGTCTTCGTGGCGGTGGATGCGGTGGATCGTGTTGCCCAGCAGGCGGCCGCCGGCTTCGTCGTCCAGGTGGTGACCGGTGGCCAGGGCCGTCACCCCCATTTGTTACCCCAGGCGGTTGAGGAAGTGGCGCTCGCGCTCGCCGCAGACCGCGCAGAGCTAGCACCTGTTGGCCCAGGCCACCTCCCGCACATTGTGGCCGGCCATCTGCTCTAGGTCGGCCAGGTGCAGGGGTTGCTCCAGGCGGCAAGCCATCTCATGGCAGGCGGCCAGGGAAGCCACGGAGAAGCCCCCAGGTCCAGGGGCAGGTGGATACCATCGGCGGCGTAGCCCAGGTCGCAGAGCACTTGCCACAGGACCAGGAAATTCTTGCCGCCGCTCACCGCCACCAGCACCCGCTGGCCGGGCTCCATCATGGCGCACTTCTTGATGGCCCGCGCCACCTGCTCCTGGGAAAAAAGCTTCCGGCAGGGGGCGCACAGAAATGGGCGTCGCACTGGCGGAAGTGATGGTGGGCTAGTGCCGTGCAGCGGCTGGATTTCATGTCGGGGTCGATCATGGGAGGAAGTATAGCTGATAACAAGCCGCGATCAAACTAGTAATGCGGTTGGCATTTGCCATGCAAACCATGAGGGCCTGGCGACCTACTGGAAATAGCTCAAGGGCCCGAGGTTAGGCCGGCGGTGGGTGATGCCCGGCAGAGACCGTCGGCCTCCGCATCACCGCCGTTGCCGCATATAGGCTCAAGGGGATGAAGATCAGGGCTATGGGTGCTATGTACATGCGCGCTTCCGCCCACCAAGCCAGAATGGTGTGCGCCACTAACCAGGCCGGCACCACCGCGCCCCAGGACCGCCGGATCCCAACTGAGCCCGAATAAGGCCAGGAAGGGTAGCACCCCCAAGGTCTTGAAGAGCTGGCGAGGGTCAAGTGCATGCCGCCATAAACCGCCAGCCAGATGCTCAGAGCGAGAACTGTGACCATAAGCGCCCTCCGGGGCAAGGCCCAAGGGCCGCCAGCGGAAGCCAAAGGCCAGGGGCAGCACGATGATGAGGATGGAAGTCTCCTTGTTTAAGGTCGTCAGGGGAGCCAGCCAGATCAGCGCCAGTCAACGCTGGTCCAATACCAGCACCCCGGCCAACAAAAAGACGCCGATGTCCAGGAAGGTGGCGATGTTTAGCCCGCTGCGGTAGCTGGTGGGGAACATGGCGAAGGGCCAATATAGCTAGCTCCAGCACCACCGCCGTCCGGTTCAGCCCCAGCCGGCGATAGAACAGTGCCGCCAAGAGGAACATCAGCAGGTCGGTGAAATAGCACCCTTAGAAGAACAGGCGCGTTGGTGTGGGATCAGTTTCATGCCCATGCAGCAGTCGCTCCATGCCGGCCAGAGCGTAGTCTGTGAGTCCCCGGTAGACCCGGTGATCCACGTAGCGGTTTTTCACCACCCACCTGTGGGACTGCCAGTTCTCATTGGCCAGAGGGTCTTGTCCGGCGGCCCAGTTGCCCCATTCCATCTGGCTGATGGTGGTGTGCCACCTGGCACCACGGACAGCAGAGTCACCGCCGCCACGAAACCCAGGGCCAGGGCCAGCTCCCGCCGCGACCGGGGTCCGCCGTCGCCGCGCCCAGGGGCAAGCCCCACAGCAGGAACACCGCCATCAGCCCCAGGCCCAGAGGCAGGCAGGCTCCAGCCCTTCCACCATCTTGATCCAGGCGCGGTGATTGCCCAGGTCGATAGTGGCCAGGCCTCCACCCTCCATGAGCCGATACTCATACGGAGCCGGCCCCTTGACCAACAGGCGCTTCCAGCCGCTGCTCTGGCGGTTGTGCAGCTCCAGTTTGAGCAGATGGGAACCAGCCTCCAGGTGCACCCGGGCCTGACTCTGGTTGAAATCGCTGGTGCCGTGCAGGCCGACGATCTGGCGGCGGCCGATGACCAGGCGGTCGTAGTCGCCGCACTCCAAGCGCAGATAATACTCCCCGCCCACGGCCACCCGCCAGACGTCGTACCCCACCTGACAGGCGTAGGCCCGTTCCAGTTCCAGGACCGAGCGCGGGGCCAGCAGAGGGCGGATGTCGCGCCCCTTGCCATCCTCGCGGGCGTTGGTGATTACCTCCACACTCAAACGCTGGTCGGAAACCCGAGGCATCAGAGCATCAGCCGCCAGCTCAAAGGCCAGACAACCAGATACGGCGTCACCAAAAGGGCTATGCTCACCCCGAGAACCACCCATCAGGCCAGGCCTTGCAGCCTCCCAAAGCCATCGCCGAGCCTTTTGTTGTTGATTCTTGCTTTGTTCTGATCGGGAAGTAAGGAAATTTTTCAGATTGGCAT
>CBCOTF020000212.1:0-26639 GCA_965112955.2 Desulfarculales bacterium | reverse complement strand
CCGGATTAGGTGGCCCTCTTCAAATGGAAGGCATGCCCCACTTCCCTGGAATCTGCAATCATGGCTGTGCCGCCGGGAAAGCGCTCCATGACGTAGCGTAGCACTTCGTCCCGGCGCAGGCTGTCGAAGTCTAGGTCCACGTCCGGCGACTCGTTGCGCTCGTCGTTGCGGTAAGGGCTCCACCGGGCGGTGGTGCGTGGTGCACGGTTTGGGCGATGGAGATTAGGGCACGGTGTAGTACCAGACCCTGGGGCTCCAGGGCCATCACCTCGGGGGTGGCCAAGGCCCTTCAGGCCTCTGGCCCCGGCCCATTGGCACAACAGGTCCCGCTCCGCGTCTTTGGCCTCGAGGCTGGACAGACCCAGGAACACCGGCCCCGGGCAGGCGCTTGCCACACAGGTCAGCCAGGCGCCCCCCTGCTCCAGGGCCGCCCGGTCGGGGATGATGGCCAAAGGCCTCTAGCTCTGGCCCAGTCAGGCTAGCTCCAGCTCCAGGCAAGGCTGGCTGTGGGGGTGCTTCAGGTGAGCGCGGGTGATGAGCCGGCACAGGGCTGGCGTGGGCGGTGGCGTCCCGGGGGTAGAGAATCAGACTACCATCCTGGTCTAGGGCTAGCTTTGCCCCGCATAGTGCGTAGAGCTGGCGCTCCTGGCCTGCCTTGGCCAGGCGGCACCATGGCCGTAGAGGCTGTGCCAGTCAGAAAGGCACAACCGGCGCCGGCGCGAGCGATCACGGCCGCCACCATGTCCTGGAAAGAGAAAGCCCCGTATAAATAAGGAAAAGGTCGAATGAACTTGCAGAGGCAGAGAGCGCATGGGGTACCACGGCGGACCTGGTCGATCGCCCCAAGGATAATGGACGGCAGCCAAGGGGCTGTACTTGGTTAATGTTGAACTTATGTTGAGTATTAATATGTTGAGCATTAATTGGGAAGCAGGTCGAGTTCCAGGCCCTCGTCCGGAGGAGGCGTCCGAGGTCGGGGGTTTTGTATAGTAAGGCCTGGCCTCAATTATCACAGACTGGCAAGGAGCACTTCTGCCCGCCACTATTTACGACCTGTCCAAAAGCGTCCCCCGCGAGGGCAGCGAGACGGTGCTGGGGCTCAAGGATCTGGGCACCCACGTCTGTTACATGCTTTACGGTACGGGATAGTGGCCCCTGGCGAGGCCCCACGTACCTTAAGCCCCGGCGTGGACCACGAGAAGATCGTGTTGGTGATAAGCGGCGGGCTGAAGCTGGAGGGGCCGGACAGTAGCCTGACCCTACAATCCGATCAGGCCCTGTATCTTAAGAGCGAGGAGAGCTACCAGGCCTCCTGCCTGGGGCCTTTGGAAGCGCGCTACACCGTGGCCGGTGACCACACCCCCGGCGACGAGCACCATCGACCACTAGGGGCCCGTCGGAGAAACACTTTGATGTACGTCTAGGCTGAGGCGAGGCAGCCCACAAGGGCCTGATCGCCCCACAGCTTTAGGTCCGCGGCCGAGGCCCCTGAGAAGCGCGGTGGCACCAGGATGGTGTCCTTGGCTGGCCGGTTGTCTTCGGTGCGTGGATAGTCCAAGGTGTAGTGCAGACCCCGGCTCTCGTGGCGGGACATGGCCGAATCGATGATGAGCCCGGCCACCACGATGAGGTTGCGCAGCTCCAGCAAGTCGCCGTTGACCTTGAAGGAGCGATAGTATTTGTCCATCTCCCGGGCCAGGAGCTCCACGCGGCGCTGGGCACGCTCCAGTCGCTTGCTGGTGCGCACGATGCCTACGTAGTCCCACATGAAGCGCCTGAGCTCCTCCCAGTTGTGGGCCACCACCACCTCCTCGTCGGAGTCGGTGATACCGGTCTCGTCCCAGGGGCGCAGCGGTTGGGGATCCGGCGCCTGGTTCAACACCTCCAGGATGTGGTCGCTGGCCGAGCGGCCGATAACCAGGCATTCCAAAAGCGAATTACTGGCGATGCGGTTGGCCCCGTGTAGGCCGGTGCAGGCCACTTCTCCTACGGCGTAGAGCCCCTCGATATCCGTGCGCCCGGTCAGGTCAGTGAGCACCCCGCCGCAGGTGAAGTGGGCCGAGGGCACCA
This sequence comes from Desulfarculales bacterium, assembly GCA_965112955.2. Taxonomy (GTDB): domain Bacteria; phylum Desulfobacterota; class Desulfarculia; order Desulfarculales; family Desulfarculaceae; genus JACRDC01. The sequence goes on along the minus strand of CBCOTF020000212.1, from coordinate 24,569 downwards.
CCGGCAGGGGTTCCTTGGTCATGTCGAAGCCGTATTCCAGGCAGCGCTGGTACACGGTGGGAAAATGACTTTTGATGAACTCGGCTGGTCGGTGGCTGATGTCCAGGTATACGCAGTCTAGGCCCAGGCGCTTCATCTCGTGGTCGATGGCCCGGGCCACAATGTCTCGGGGGGCAAGCTCGGCCCGCGGGTGGAAGCCCGGCATGAAGCGGGAGCCGTCGGGAAGGAGCAGTCGCCCGCCCTCGCCGCGCACCGCCTCGGTGATGAGGAAGGACTTAGCCTGGGGATGGTAAAGACAGGTGGGGTGGAACTGGGTGAACTCCAGATTGGCCACCCGGCAGTCGGCTCGCCAGGCCATGGCGATGCCGTCGCCGGTGACCACGTCGGGATTGCTGGTGTAGAGGTAGGCCTTGCTGCAGCCGCCGGTGGCCAGCACTACCACGCGAGCCAGGAAGGCGCGCACGCGGCCGGAGGCCTTATCCAGCACATAGGCCCCCAGGCAGCGACCGGTGCGCCGGTCTTTCAGCTTTTGGCGGATCAGGTCGATGGCCACCTGGTGGTTGAACAGGGTGATGTTGGGCGTTCTGGCCACCTGCTGGGCCAGGGTGGTGGCCACAGCCTTGCCGGTGGCGTCGGCGGCGTGAATCACCCGGCGGTGGCTGTGCCCACCCTCGCGGGTCAGGTGATAAAAGGGCTTGCCGTCGGGGCTAGTCTCGCGGCTGAAGTCCACGCCAGCCGCGACCAGCTCATTGATGGCTTGGCGGCCGCGCTCCACGATGAAGCGCACCACCCCCGGATTGCATAGGCCGGCCCCGGCTTCCAGGGTATCTTTAATGTGGGACTCGATGGAGTCGTGTTCGTCCAGCACCGCGGCGATGCCGCCCTGGGCGTGGAAGGTGCTCGAGTTCTCGAAGGTGCCTTTGCTCAAAAGCGCCACCCGGTAGGCAGGCGCCAGCCCCAGGGCTAGGCGCATACCCGCCGCGCCGCTGCCGATGACCAGTACGTCGAAGATGAGCTGGCTTTCCATTAACCAAATCCTTGCGCCCGCGGGCGGTTTATGTGTATGTCGGAGAAAAGCATCCATGGCTTTCTCCTCTTGGAGCTCGCCAAAAATAAAATTCGGCAGGCCGCTCATGGCCTGCCCTAGAAACCTGTCGGCGTGTTACTTCGACAGGCTTCTAATCGGACGGCTCCAGTCCAGGCCGATGTCAACAGCTGGGGCCGATTGGGTGATGCGCCCCACGGAAATGAAGTCCACGCCGCTGTGGGCGATAGCCGCGATGGTGTCGAGGGTGACCCCGCCCGAGGCCTCGGTTTGGGCGCGACCGGCCACCAGCTCCACGGCCCGGCGCAGGGCAGGGAGGTCCATATTGTCCAGGAGAATACGCTCGACGCCGCTACTCAGGGCCTCGTTCACCTGTTTCAGGGTGTCGCATTCCGCCTCGATGGGGCTTACGCCCGCGATCCGGGCACGGCGCACGGCCTCGCCCAGGGAGCCGCACACGGCGATGTGGTTGTCCTTGATCAGCACGCCGTCGTCCAAGCGCTGGCGGTGGTTCTGGGCCCCGCCCATGCGCGTGGCATATTTGGCCAATACCCGCAAGCCGGGGATGGTCTTGCGGGTGTCCAAAAGCGCGGCCTTGGTCCCCTCCAGGCGCTGTACGTAGACCCTAGTCAGGGTGGCGATGCCCGAGAGATGCTGCAAGAGATTCAGGGCTGTGCGTTCGGCGCTGAGCAGGGCGCGGGCCGGGCCGGCGATACGGGCTAGCTCCGTACCGCTCGCCACCAGCTGGCCCTCGGCGGCTAAAGCCTGCACGTAGGTCTGGGGGGCCAGGGTACTAAAGACCTCCAGAGCCATGGGTAGGCCGGCCACTACCAACTCCTGGTGGGCGCGCATCACTCCCTGGAAGCGGGCATCCTCTGGTATCACGGCTTGGGAGGTGATGTCACCTCGCCCCAGATCCTCGCGCAAGGCCTGGGCGATGATCTGCTGCACGGCTTTGCTAAAGTTGTCCATGGGTTCCTCGTGGCGTTGGGCTGAATCAGGGGATCCGGTCCGCGGGAGCGAGCCGGTGCGCTGCCTCGTGGGCGGCCAGCAAAGCCTCCTGAGCCGCCGCGGCCAGGTCCAGAGGCCCGGCGAAGCAGATTAGGAATATACCGAAGCCTGGCGGGCGCGTTTCTGAACGCGGAGGCTGGGTTGGCCTGTCACCAGGACCACTGGCAGAGGGCGCTCCAAGTTCATTACCCGCGAGGCCGTCCATGCCCGGCAGCCCGATATCCATCAGCACCAGGTCGGACGTAAGCTCCCGGCATATCCCGGCATATGCGGTAGACCTAGCGCTCCTCGCCGGCCACGTCAAGCACCTGGTGCCCCAGGCGCTGCAGGGATTGGCGCAGGATCAGTAGTTCCAGGCTACCGCGCATATCGGTGATCGCCAGGGCCTGGGCTAGCTTAAGCCCCAGGTGCGAGTCGCACTCCGGTTAGAAGCCGGGGGGGGCCAAACTCCGGGCCTTTGTCGGTCCCGCTGACCAACAGCCCCTGATCGTCCAGGGCGGCCCTAAGTTCCAGAGCCGGGTAGGTTTGACCTGCCCCAGACCATGGCGCATGAGGCATTGCAGATGATTTCGTGCAACCACAGCGACCAGGGCGAGCACAGGCGCAGGCTTAAGGGCACTTCGGGCAGCAGGCACTTCAGGCCCTGGTGGGCGGGTCCGCACCAAAGGTTGCGGCGCAATATCTCCTCCACCGGCGGATTAATTCCGGCGGCTGCCCCGATTCGCTCACCAGGGTGTAGCAGAGGCTCAAGGCCACCACCAGACCCTCCACTGTCTCCACCAGATATTGGGGCGAGCGGCTGTAGGCGCTGCTCGGGGCCAAGATATTGGCGATGGTTTAGAAGTTGTTTTTGATGCGGTGGCAAACCCCATCGGCCACGTTCACCGCCTCCGGCGTTAGCCCCGCGGCCTGCCTTGGCCGCTCCCTCCCGGGCTCGCCCATGCCACACTTCTCCCGGCCTAGCCGGTCGTCCGGACAAGCCCCAAGGGTCCTTTAATCCCGGTCACCTGCCAGATGGGCTAGACCGCCTCCATGCTCTTGATCTCGGGTGCGGCCTGCTTGACCACCTTCTCAATGCCCATTTTCAGGGTCATCTGGCTCATGGGGTCGCCCCCGCAGGCCCCTTTGAGCCTTACCTTAACCACGCCCTCGGGGTTGCCTCCACCAATTCAACATCGCCTTAGTCGCGTTGCAAAGCCAGACCGATTTTGTCGAAAGCCTCTTGCACCTGGATTTTCAAATTGATCCTTTTTGAGCGTGCTCCATGGCTACACTTTAGCACAAGCCATCGGCTATGCCAACTATTCCAGGCCTCGTCCGCTCAGGCGCCTTAAAGCCTCCAGGTAACGGGAGCGCGTGCCCTCGATTACCTCGGCGGGCAGCGTTGGCGCCGGAGGCTGCTTATTAAAGCCGATGAGTTTCAGATAATCGCGCACGAACTGCTTGTCGAAGCTCTTTTGGGAGCGCCCGGGCTGGTAGGAGTCAGCTGGCCAGAAGCGGCTGGAATCGGGGGTGAGCACCTCGTCTATAAGCAGGAGATCGTCGCCCGAGAGCCCGAACTCGAACTTGGTGTCAGCGATTATGATGCCAGCCCGAGAGGCCAACTCGCGGGCGCGGGCATAAATGGCCAAGGAGCGGCGGGCCACCTTGTCGGCCAGCCCGGATCCCAGAAGCTTGCGGGCCTCGTCTAGGCTGATGTTCAGGTCATGCACACCCAACTCGGCCTTGGTGCTGGGGGTGAACAGTGGCACCTCCAGGCGGTCGCTCTCCTTAAGGCCCTGGGGCAGGGCGTAGCCGCAGACCTGGCCGGTTTTCTGGTAATCGGACCAACCGCTACCGGCCAGGTAGCCTCGCACGATGGCCTCGATGGCCAGGGGCTTGCATCGCTTGACCAGCAGGGAGCGTCCTTCCAATTGCTCGGCGAAGGGCTTAAGAATTTTTGGAAAATCAGCCACACGGCTGGCTACCAAGTGGTTGGGAGTGAGGTCTTGCATCTGTTCGAACCAGTACAGGCTGATCTGGGTGAGGATGCGCCCCTTGTCGGGAATGGGATCGGGCAGGATGACGTCAAAAGCGCTCAAGCGGTCGCTGGCTACGATCAACAGGTGCTCGCCCAGGTCGTAGAGGTCGCGCACCTTGCCGCGCCCCACTAGGGGCACGCCTTCCAGGTTGGTTTGCATGACGGTATGGCTGCTCATAGGGCTTGATTCTCCTGCTGGGGCGGTCTGGGGACGTTGACGCTGCCGGCCCGCTGACGGTATATTTGATACGAAGCCGGACTCGCCAGCCTGGCGGCTGACCGGAGGCGAGCGATTTTTAAAGGCATTATACCGCGCCGGGTTGGCGGCGTCGCCAGGTGTGGGTCACAATGGCCCCAGACTAGCATATGCAACAGCCCTGGCAAACCGTTGGTGCGCGGTAAAGTGATAACACATACCCAGGAGGCATCAATATGGCCCCAAAGACCCAGTCGCGTTCACAGGCGGGCGGCGGCGGCCAGCGCTTGCTCAAGGGATACCTGATCCCTCTGGTCTGGGCCGTGGTGTTGGCCTCGGTGCTGCGGGTGGGGGTGGCCCAAATCTTACCACATACCTAGCGGCTCTATGGAGCCCACTCTGCTGGTGGACTACCGAGTCTTGGTGAACAAATTGGCCTTCGAGGCCACGATCCCCTTCATTGACCGGGTCATCCTGCCCCTGGGCCAACCCCAGCGCGGAGATATGGTGGTCTTCGCGTCCCCAGGCGGCCTGGGCGATGACCCGATCAAGCGGGTCATCGGTCTGCCCGGGGAAGTCGTGGAGCTTCAAGCCAAGCAGATTTACATCGATGGCCGGCCTCTGGCCGTTTTTTGGGAGCGCGACACTGCCTTCCATGCGCCGGCCGACGATTTCGGCCCGGTGCTGGTACCAGAGGGGCATTACTTCATGCTGGGCGACAACCGCGACCGGTCCTAACCTCTGCGCTAAAGGCCGGCCACCGTTTACGCGGCAAAAAAGCCCTCCCCCACGGGAGGACCTTAGTTTTTACGGTTCTTCGTCGTTAACGGTGGAAGTTGACGAGTTCCCCCAGTGGTGCGGCGATGAATATAGATCATGGCCATGAAGGTGAAGACATTACGGTAGTCTGTGGCTCTTGCCCTGGCGGCTTGGAAGAAGCCGTTAAACTCCTCCAGGCGGGCGCTGAAATGGTTGTAGATCCAGCGGCTTAGGATCAGGTGTGCATGCTCTTCTAGAGTCATAAGCGCTTTGAGGACCGGGGCCAAAGTTTTGATGGCATTCGCTATGCACTTCCTGGCATGGCGGGTGAAGTGGGTGAAGCGCGACTGGGTGGCCCGTACAGAGGTGGCCTTTTTGATCCAGCGCAGTATTTTCTTGAGCCGCCAGGCGGTGACGGTGGCGAAGCCGTCGGTTTCCAATTCGGTCAGGGTCTGCTGCTGCTTTTCGGTTAGCATGCCGCCGCCGTCAGCGGCCCTGAGCACGGCCTAGCGGGTGGCTTTGGGCTGTTTACGCTCCTTAGCCTCGGCCTTTCGGACCTCGTCCACGGCGGTGGTGAAGAGTTGAACTACATGGAACCAGCCCACGGTGACGTTGGCGCCGGGAGAGCCTTCGCCGATGGCGGCCAGGAAGGCTGACGACATGTCGCAGTCCACCTCGGCGATATTGTTGTGATCGCCGCCATGCTCACGCAGGAAACGACGGAACAGGACCAGACAGCCCTTGCCCTTGTCGGGGATAACGAAGATAACCGGCTTCTGCTCGCGGTCTAAGTCGATGAAGACGATAACGTAGTTGTAGCTCTGCTTGGAGGCGGTTTCGTCCAGAGCCACGGCCTTGACACCGCCCAGGTCCATTTTAGACAAGGTCTGAGCCACGTAAAATTGGACCACCCGCCAAAGTCGCGTGTCGCTGGCCCCGATGATGCGGGCCGCGACCAGTACGGGCATCTCCCGCACCAAGATCATGGCCGCCTGCTCGAGCAGCAAGGTGAACCGGCTGACCTCGCGGGTCCAGGGCATCTTGACCTGCTTGCTCCCGTGGTCGGGGCAGTCCATCCGAGGCACCCTGGCGGTTATGTAGCAATGATAGGGCGGTTGCAACCCCAGGCCAAGGGCCAGACGCTCGCCGGCGTCCATGATTGCCTCCTGCTTCAAATCGGCCATGCGGATCGCTGCAGCATGACATCGGAACTACACCAATGCCATTCATGACGACAAAGAAGCTGTATTTTATTCGGTTTTCGTAGAAGCGGGGGTTGTCCCCGCCCGTGTTTTATCCTGCCTGTGCTGACAATTCCAATGCACCCCTCCTAACCCACCGGCTGGCCGGTCTCCATCATCTTGATGAAGCGGTCGAAGAGGTAATCAGCGTCGTGGGGGCCGGGGGAGGCCTCGGGGTGGTACTGCACGCAGAAGAGGGGAATACTTTTGTGGGCCAGGCCCTCCAGGGTGCGGTCGTTGAGGTTAATGTGGGTCATGACCACGTCCTGGCCGGGGATGCTGTCGGCGTCTATACAAAAACCGTGGTTCTGGCTGGTGATCTCCACCTTGGTCGTAAGCAGGTCCATCACCGGCTGGTTGGCGCCCCGATGGCCGAATTTGAGCTTGTAGGTCTTGCCACCCAGGGCCTGGCCGATCATCTGGTGCCCCAGGCAGATTCCGAAGATGGGCCGCTGGCCCAGGAGCTGACGCACCGTTTTCACCACGTAAGTCACGGCGGCCGGGTCGCCGGGGCCGTTGCTCAAGAAAACGCCGTCCGGGGCCAGGTGATTGATCACCTCCGCCGGGGTGGCGGCCGGGACCACGACGAGCTTCATGTCCCGTTTTTCCAGGTGGCGCAGGATGTTGTATTTGATACCGCAATCCAAGGCCACCACCTTGAAACGCCCGCTGCCGCCCTCCCATATGGCCACAGGGTCGAAGTCACCGGCCAGGTCCAGAGCGCGGCCGGGCTGGCCGGCGATCCAACGGTAAGCCTCTTGACAGGTGACTTCTTTGACCAGGTCGATGCCTACCAACCCGTAGTTGGCTATGGCCTTATTCGTCAAACTCGTGGGGTCCAGATCCAAGGTGCTCAGGGCGCCCTTCATGGCCCCCTTCATACGCAGGTGGCGGGTCAGCGCCCGGGTGTCCAGCCCCTCCACGCCCAAGACGTTTGCGGCTTCTATATAGGCAGCCAGGCTCTGATTTGAGCGGAAGTTGCTAGGCAAGGCCATGTATTCCTTGACCAAAAAGGCGCTAACCTGTACGCCGACGCTCTCGACGTCCTCGGGATTAGTGCCGTAGTTGCCGATGAGGGGATAGGTCATAACCACCATCTGGCCCTTGTAGGAGGGGTCGGTGAGCACCTCCTGGTAGCCGGTCATAGCGGTGTTGAAGCAGACCTCGGCGATGACTTCACCCGCGCCGGCAAAAGTCCGGCAGGGGAAGGTGGTGCCATCCTCCAAGGCCAACAAGGCCTTAACAGTCATGGATGTCTTTCCTTAGGTGGACCGCCAGGGCTATCCCGGCCTACAAGCGCATCCGCCCGTCCCTGGTCTTATCTTTTTTCAAGGCCTGAACCACGGCCGAGGGATCCACGGGGCGCACCTGGCTGACGATGAATTGGCGCAGGCTCTCGCCCAGAGCGAACCCTTGTTTGTAACACACAAACGCTGGTTTGACACCCAGGCTCTTGGCCACTTTTACCGCGAGAAGAGGCCACAGGACGCCCAGATCGCCGATCAGGGGTAGCGACCCGGGCAAGCGGGCGAAACCACTCATCTCCATACGGAAGGGCAAATTCAGGTGACAGGCCTTGGGCAGACCCTGGTCGATGGAGTGGGCCACCTCCCTGCCTTGGCGTTCCTTCTCCCATATCTGGCGGATGGTCGGGTCTAAGTCGATGCGCACCAGAGCCTTATCCCGCAGGCTGAAGGTGGGCAGCCCCTCGTGGCGCGCCCACAGGCCGTGGCCGGTGAAAAGCTCGAAAGGTCCGTCGTGGATCTCCTGGGCCAGGGCTAGGCCGCTCTCCACGATAAGGTCGGCCCCGGCCAAAAGCTCAGCCACCAACTCAGAACGCCGGCTGACGCTAATGGCGTCGCCCACGGCCAGTCCAATCTGCCCGCCGCCCACCAGCTGGGGCACGCTGACCAGACAGGGCGCCCCCCGTCGGGCGCAGGCCCCCAGCATGGTCAAGGGGTCGGCGCCCAAGCCAGCCACGGCCTCCAGGGGCAACCCCGCACCCTTGGCTAGAGGCTCCAGGTGGCGGGCCAGGCGCTCGGCCCACAGGCCGGTGGGGTAGGCCAAATTGCCGGCAACTTTGATTATCTCGTTGCCCGACGCCGAAAGCATACGCCGGTAGAGATCTAGGTCGATCACCGTGTCGCGGCCCACGCGCTCCAGGTCCAGGGCCCCCAGGAGGCTTACCTCCACCTTACCGTCGGCGGACAGCACCTGAGGCGGCAACCCCAACTTAGCCCCCTCCACCCGGCGCACTCGCTCCAAGGTGCCGGCCATCTCGTGCCCCACCACGGCGCTACTGGTGATGATGCCGTCCACCAGGCCGGCGGCCACCAGGGCAGCCAGCATGGTGGTTACGCCCTCGTGCAAGTTGGGGCCGGAGCCAGTGACCACCACCACCCGGTTGCCCCGCTCCTTGACCTTAATCCACAGGCGAGCGACGCGAGCAAGATCCTGGCGGGTGGCCGGCTCTAATGTTGAATCAAGACTCGTCAGAGCGGCCTTACCGACCGGTGGGGGGGTGGCGGGGACGGGCTGGCCCACCTATAGAGCTCCTTGCCTGTGCAGTGGCTCCATAATCAGGGCCGCCGCAGTGGCCGCGGCCCCGGACCAGACGGCCACGGCCTGGCGGCCGGCCTGGCCTTGCCGGCGGGCCAGCTCTGGCTGATCCAAAAGCCGGCGCCAGGCCCGGCTTAGGCCCGCGCCATTAGCCACGGTCTGACCGGCGCCGCAGGCCGCCAAAGCTTGCACCGCGTCGGGGAAGTCCTCCATGGAGGGGCCGTAGAGGCAAGGGAGGCCCCAGGCCGCCGGCTCCATGGGATTCTGGCCGCCCTTGGCCACCAGGCTGGCCCCCAAATAAGCCACCACCCCCAGACCGTAAAGCGCCATAAGCCGGCCTATCACGTCCACCACCACCACCTGCGTGGCCTCCTGACGAGGATTGGAAAGATTGAGCCCGCTAAAGCGCTGGGCTATGAGCCCCCGCAGGGCGCAGGCCTCCAACCAACGGGGGGCGCGTTCCACGTGGCGGGGGGTTACGGCCAGTACCACCCGGGGATGGTCCGATAGCAGGGCCTGAAAGGCCCCCAACACCGGCTCTTCCTCACCGGAGCGCACCGAACCTGCCACCAGCAGGGGACGCCCGCCAAGGGCCAAAAGCGGGGCCAACTCCTCAGCGGCCTGAGGCTGGGCGCGCTGAAACAGGCCGGCGTACTTGGCGTTGCCGTCCACGCGCACCCGCGCCGGCGGCGCGCCCAGCAAAATAGCCCGACGGGCGTCCTCGGGGCCGATCATGCTGAGCACCTTGAAGCGCCGCAAGGCCCTGGCCACCAGGGGGCGGACCTTCTGGTAACGGGGGAAGCTGCGCGAGCTCAAGCGGCCGTTGAGCATCAGGAGCGCTGTACCTCGGCGCTCAAAATAGGCCAGCAGGTTGGGCCATATCTCAGTCTCCAAGGAGGCGTAGACCTGGGGCTTCAAGCGCTGCCAGGCGGCCATCACCGCCCAGGGCGCTTCCAGGGGGAAGGGAGATACCAGAGCGCGCTCCCCCAACACCTGGCGGGCGCGCTCCAAACCCTTGACCGTGCTAACGCTCACCGTCAGCTCCACCCTGGGCTCCAAGCGCCACAGCTCCCCGGCCACAGCCGCTGCCACGCTCACCTCGCCCACACTCACGGCCTGCAACCACACCCGGGGACCAGCCCCGGCCGAGGCCAATTGACGGTAGAGCCCCAAGCGGGGGCCTATCTCGGCCCAGCGCCCGGCCAGGCTCAAGCCCAGCCTGGCGGCGGGCAGTAACCCCCCGGCCATCCCCAAGGCCAAATTATACAGCGTCAGACCTGGGTCCATGCCCGCCCCGGCCCCGCGGACGCGGGACGTTCCCGGCAGGTACAAGCAATAATGCTTTGCCCTCCGGATGGTAAAGAGTTTAAATTATTATATCCGGCGATCCCGCCCCAGTCAAACCGCCTAGCCGGGGCCGCCGCCGGACATGAAGCCCTTTACCCAGCGCGAATGAAGCTAAAGCCGTGCCCCACAAGGGGAAGCCTCCCTATTGACCGCGGTGTCCAAAAATCTGTGAATGTTGATAGGTTATAAGGGCCAAGACCAGGCAACCGGAGAAGCTATCGCCATGCATCTATGAGCAGTCTATTCCATACGTCGCAGCCTCTTCTTGCTGGTGCTGATGACCATATTGCTGGATATCGCCATCCCGTTCTACTCCAGCCAAAAGTTGGAGGATAACGCGGTGTAGGAAGTGGAGTGCTATGCCCGCAGGCAAGTGCAGTCTATAGCCGTTCACCACGAGCGAGTACTGGACAGCGCGCCCGTCTGCTGCTCCTTACCCTGTCCAAAACCGCCGAGTGCCGGGGGCCGGAATTGGCCGCCGGCCAGGCCCTCCTGGACCAGGTGCTCCAGCTCAACCACGCCTACGTGGACCTGATTCTGGCCGATGCCCAGGGCCAGGTCCAAGCCTTCTCATCCCCGTCCCCCTAGGCTGACATCAGCCAAAAATCCTACTTCCGGCAGACCAGGGGTAGCGGCCACTTCGCCACCGGCCAGTACATCCTGCGGCCGAACAAGCAAAGCGTGGTCATTTACCTGCCCCAGGTGGTCTTGGACCAAAAGGGACGGACGTAGGCCGTGCTGGTGGCGGTGTTTGACTTCAATTATCTGATCAGGATCTTCCAGGATACCCATCTACCCCACAAGTCGGTGCTGACAATCACCGACCCCGACGGCATTCGCCTAATCCGCTTTCCCGAGAGTGAGAAGTACACCTGGGTGCCCGATCTGCCCCGTATGATCAAGCGCATGTCCGACCCCCAGGAAAAGGGCCCCTTCCTGGAAACCGGGGTGAACAAAGTATGGCGCCTTTACAGCTTCAAACGCCAGCGGCTGGAGGGCAGCCCTGTCCCCTACCTTATGCTGCGCCTGGGCATCCCCGTGGAGCACGCCCTGGCCTCGGCCTGGAACGTGGCCTAGCGCAACCTGGCCCTGCTATGCTTGAGCGCCTCCTTCTCCACTGGCCCTGGCCTGGCTCATAAGCGAGTTCACCATCCTGCGTCGTCTGAGCCCCCTGGTGGCCGCCGCACAGCGCCTGGACGCCGACGACCGGATGACCCGCACGGGCTTAAGCCACCGCCAGGGCGAGCTGTGTCAGCGGGTTTTAGCCTTCGACAGCATAGCCTGGTCCCTGGAGCTACGCGACGAGGAAGCCCGCCAGGCCTATTTCGAAATCCGCCGCCTGCTCAAGGAAAAGATAGCCCGCCTAGCCCACTGCGTAGCCCACGAGGTCAGAAACCCGGTGACCACCATCGGCGGACTGGCCAAGCGCCTGCTGAGCCAGGTGGACGACGACAGTTCCGCAGCGGAGTACATCAAGAAAGTTGGTTCTTCATCGTTAGCTGTGGAATTTGATTAGCTTCCCCAGTGATGCGGCGATGAAGTAGATCATGGTCATGAAGGTGAAGACATTACGGTAGCCTCTGGCTCTTACCCTGGCGGTCTGGAAGATGCCGTTAAGCCCCTCCAGGCAGGCGTTGAAATGGTTGGAGATCCAGCAGTTTAGGGTTATGTGGGTATGCTCTTCCAAAATTATGACCGCCTTGAAGACCGAGGCCAGGGTTTTGGTGCCAGGTGCTACGCACTGTAGGGCATGGCTGATGAAGGGGGTGATGCGCTACTGGGCGGCTCGTGCAGGGGTGGCCTTTCTGATCCAGCGCAGCAGCTCCTTGAGCCGCCAGTCGGTAGCGGTGGCGAACCCGCCAGTTTCCAGTTCGATCAGGGCTTGCTGCTGCTTTTCGGTTAGCCTACCGCCGTCAGCGGCTTGGAGCACGACCCAGCAGGTGGTCTTGGGCAGGTTACGCTCTTTAGCTTCGGCCTTTCGGACCTCGTCCACGGCGGTGGTGAAGAATTGGACTCCATGGAATCAGTCCACGGTGACGTTGGAGCTGGGGAAGCTTTCGCCGCTGGCGGCCAGGGAGGTTGGCGACATGTCGCAGACTACCTCGGCGATATTGTTGTGATCGCCGCCATGCTCCCGCAGGAAGCGGCGGAACAGGACCAGACAGCTCTTGCCCTTCCCGGGGGTAACGAAGATGACCGGCTTTTGCTTGCGGTTTAGGTCGATGAAGATGGTGACGTAGTTGTGGCCCCACTTGGAGGCGGTTTCGTCCAGAGCCACGGCCTTGACCCCGGCAGGTCCATTTTGGACAGGGCCTGGGCCACATAGAATTGGACCACCCGCCAAAGTCGCGTGTCGCTGACCCCGATGATGCGGGCCGCAGCCAGCACGGGCATCTCCCGCACCAGGGTCATGGCCGCCTGCTCGAACAGCAAGGTGAACCGGCTGCCTTCGCGGGCCCAGGGCGTCTTGACCTGTTTGGTCCCGTGGTCGGGGCAGTTCACCCGGGACACCCGGGCGGTTACGTAACAATGATGCTGAAAAAATTACGGTGACGCCAGGTGAATTCGTGGAATCGTGAGCCTTGCACAACCTGCCACACTCCGAGCAGGGGTACTCGGCTCCCCGGTCGGCGGCAACCTACAAAAAGGCCTCGTGGGGCTGTTTATCGGTGTCCACACACTGTTCCACCAGCCACCAAGGCGGTTGCAATCCCAGGCCGAGAGCCAGAAGCTCACCGGCGTCTATGAGTGCCTCCTGCTTCAATTCGATCATGCGGAGCGCGGTATCATCACATCGGAACTACCCCAATTCCACTCATGATAACGAAGAGGCAGAAGATTCTGGTCGACACCAAGCGCCTGAAGCGCATCGCGCGCGCGGTGCGCGAATACACCGACCTGCTCCCGCACCGAGGACCTGGGCCTGCTCTTGTCCGCGACCGCGGAGCCCTTCCGCGCCCAAGCCCAACACAACGGGGGAAAGCTAATGTGCCTGGGGTCCGTGGGGCAGGCCGGGGCTGTGACGGCTTGGGTGAACCGGCAGCTATTGGAAAAGACCATCAACGTGCTGTTGGCCAACGCCCTGGAAGCCATGCTCCGGGGAGGCGAGCTGCGCTCGGAGCTGAGACGCGACAGCGCCGGCGCCGTCATCACCGTGACCAACACCGACGCCGGCATCACCGACCAAGACATACTCTACGTCTTCGCCCCCTTCTTCACAACCAAGGCCGACGCCGTGGGCATCACCCTTTCCACGGTCAAGCGCATCGCCAGCGAGCACCACTGGGATCTGGCCGTGGACAACCATCAAGGCCTGGGCGCCACCTTCATCCTCACCGTGCCGCTGCTGCCCTACGAACTCCTGGCCAAGGAATCAGAGGAGGGCGTGGCAACCAGCAACCCCGAGACCTGCTGAGAGCGAGCGTAGTGCCCCCGCAAGGCGTAAACGAGTCGGCAGCCTCGCCCCTTTAACTTGCGCCGACGGCTCCCACCCAAGGGTGATTCCGCGATATACTGGGGCCGGCGGGTTGCACCCTATTCGGCCCATTGCCTAGGGCGCCCCTTTGCTGGGCGATCGCTCGACCAGTTCACCGCCACGGAAAGGACTCATGGACCAACAACCGCCGCGTTGCGCCTGGGTCGGCAACGGCCTCCTCTACCAAGCCTATCACGACCAGGAATGGGGCGTGCCCGTGTACGACGACCGCCTACTTTTCAAACTCTTGATACTTGATACTGGAGGGAGCCCAAGCCGACCTCTCCTGGCTCACCATCCTCCGGTAGGCGGCGTGCCCGCCGCCGTCCCGGTGCCCCAAGTGGAGCGTAAACGGGTCGACAGCCAAAACCCCTAGGTCCAGGTTGCCGACTCCCGTTACCGGTTGGTCCCACAGCAACTTGGGGGCAACAACGTCTAGGCTTCTTCCTCACCCAGACCCTGTGCCCTGCCTCTAACCCGGCCATTCTTAATCGCCGGATGACGGCCGGAGTGCTACGGCTGGCCAACGCGAGCGTTGGCCAGCCGCGACGTCCGAGCCCCCAAGATCCGGCCGCCTCGATCAAGACCCCGCAGCAGCGCACCGTTGTATGGCCGGGCGGCGAGGCGGGACACAAAAAAATCTCTTAGACATCATGAGTGAAATTGGTGTAATTCCGATGTCATGCTGCAGCGATCCACATAGCCGAGTTGAAGCAAAAGGCAATCATGGACGCCGGCGAGCATTTGGCCCTTGGCCTGGGGTTGCAACCGCCCTATCATTGCTACATAACCGCCCGGGTGCCCCGGGTGAACTGCCCCGACCACGGGACCAAACAGGTCAAGATACTCTGAACCCGCGAGGGCAGTCGGCTCACCTTGCTGTTCGAGCAGGCGGCCATGACCCTGGTACGAGAGATGCCCGTGCTGGCTGCAGCCCGCACCATCGGGGTCAGCGACACGCGACTTTTTCGGGTGGCCCAGTTCTACGTGTGGCCCAAAGCCTGTCCAAAATGGACCTGCCGGGGTCAAGGCCGTGGCTCTGGACGAAACCGCCTCCAAGTGGGGCCACAACTACGTCACCATCTTCATCGACCTAAACCGCAAGCAAAAGCCGGTCATCTTCGTTACCCCCGGGAAGGGCAAGAGCTGTCTGGTCCTGTTCCGCCGCTTCCTGCGGGAGCATGGCGGCGATCACAACAATATCGCCGAGGTAGTCTGCGACATGTCGCCAACCTCCCTGGCCGCCAGCGGCGAAAGCTTCCCCAGCTCCAACGTCACCGTGGACTGATTCCATGGAGTCCAATTCTTCACCACCGCCGTGGACGAGGTCCGAAAGGCCGAAGCTAAAGAGCGTAACCTGCCCAAGACCACCTGCTGGGTCGTGCTCCAAGCCGCTGACGGCGGTAGGCTAACCGAAAAGCAGCAGCAAGCCCTGATCGAACTGGAAACTGGCGGGTTCGCCACCGCTACCGACTGGCGGCTCAAGGAGCTGCTGCGCTGGATCAGAAAGGCCACCCCTGCACGAGCCGCCCAGTAGCGCATCACCCCCTTCATCAGCCATGCCCTACAGTGCGTAGCACCTGGCACCAAAACCCTGGCCTCGGTCTTCAAGGCGGTCATAATTTTGGAAGAGCATACCCACATAACCCTAAACTGCTGGATCTCCAACCATTTCAACGCCTGCCTGGAGGGGCTTAACGGCATCTTCCAGACCGCCAGGGTAAGAGCCAGAGGCTACCGTAATGTCTTCACCTTCATGACCATGATCTACTTCATCGCCGCACCACTGGGAAAACTAATCAAATTCCACAGCTAACGACAAAGAAACACAAAAAACCGCTTGCTTTCACTTGTGACATCAGGGGCGGTCAGCCGAAGCCGGAGTTAGGTGAAGCTAAGGAGCACCTTGAGCGCCCCCTCCCGGCAGGCGTGCTTCAAGGCCGCTGGCAGCTCTCGGAAGGGATAAGTCTTCTCAATAAATAGTCGCACGTCCAGTCGCCCCTGGTTGAGCATCTCCAGGGCCGGAGGCAGATGGCCGCAACGCGAGCCCAGGATGACGATTTCGTCCACCACCACCCGGGCTCGATTCAGGGTGGTAGGTATGTGGGTGGTGGTCTTGAGCACCAGGGGGCCCTAGGGGCGCAGGCGGTCTAGGGGCAGAGCGGGGCCCCTGGGGATGGCCAGTGGCCTCCACCGCCAGATCGAAGACCTCCAGCCCCCCCCCCCGGCGGGAGCCAGATGCTCCCCGGGTCCAGGGCCAAGGTAGCCACCCCCTGGGCCTGGGCAATGGCCAGCTTGTGAACGTGGCGTCCCACGAGCAGCAGAACGGAGTTCCGGCCGCGCAGACCCAGAGCGATCAAAAGCCCCAGCTTGCCGTCGCCCAGCACTGTCACGCGCATCTCCGGGGTCAGGGGCACCTGCTGCCCCACCTCCAGGGCCGCAGCCAGGGGTTCGGTGAAGACGGCCTAGTTCTAGGGCAGGCCGCCAGGCACCTCGTGCGAGCAGGCCACCGGCGCCAGCCGGTGTTGCAGGCATTGTTGAGGGGCGCCGCCCGCGCAGCGGAGGCAGTGGCCGCGGCCCACGTTGATCTCCGTCCTGACCCGCAGGCCCAGCAGGTAGCCATGCCCGGGGGCTTATTGCACCACACCCACAAACTCGTGCCCCGGCACTCCCACAAACTTGTAGTAGCCGGCCAGTAGCTCCAGATCGGTGTTGCAGATGCCGGCCATGATCACCCGCACTAGGGCTTGGCCAGGCTGGAGCCAGGGGCGCGGGTGCTATACCAGGCTGGCCCGGCCATCCTGGAATCAGACGGAGAGTATCAGCGCCCCCGACGCGGCCCTGGGGACTCATCCAGGAGCCGCAGGGCGTAGGCTATCGAGCTAGCTGGCAGTGTTGTCCAAGATAGATCTTCAAAAACCGGCTAAGTGGCCGAAGCGAGATGCCCCACCCCAGCGTAGTAGTGTAATTCTGCCAAAAATTAATAATACCACGACCAAGAGAGGACAAGGCCATGGTACGAGTAGCCAGCCTGTTCAGTCAACTGCTGCATCACTTCCCCTGCACTGAGTTTTCCGCCTTGGTCAAGGAGCACGGTGCCGCGGTCAGGAACAAGGGACTTCTCTGTTGGACCCAGTTCGAGGCCATGCTCTTTTGTCCTCTGGTCAGGGCCGACTTTCTAAGGGAGATCTGCCTGGGCAAGCTGTCCCACCTTGGGGTGAGCGCAGCCCCAAAAAAGTCCACACTATTCTACACCAACCAGCACAGGCCCTCGTTTTTGTTCCGAGTCCTGTTCTTCAAAGCCAGGGAGCGCTCCCGTGCCCAAGGCTCCCTGGGCAGGAAAAAGGGCAAGTTCAAATTCAAGAACAAGCTCCTGCGCCTGGAGTCCTCCATCATTACCCTGTGCCTGAGCCTATTCCCCTGGGCCTAGTACAAGCGGGCCAAAGGCGGGGTCAAGGCTTATACCATGCTGGACTACGACGACTACATGCCCAGCTTTGTCCTACTCACCGAGGCCAAGGTAGCTGCTGTCACCGTGGCCCAGGGGCTGACCCTAAACCCTGGCTCCATCCTGGTTTTGGACCGGAGCTACCAGAACTATACCCTGTTTGGCAAGGGGACCGGCCGGGGCGTTTTCTTCGTCACCCTCCTCAAATCTAATGGCGTTTTCGAGGTGATGGCCAATCGGCCAGAGCTTAAGGGCCAAAACGTCTTGGCCGATCAAACCATACTCCTCACCGGTAGCCTGACCGATTGTCCCTACCCCCTGCGTCGTCTAGTGATGTGGGACAAGAAGAATCAAAAGCAGGTCGTGCCCTTAACCAACCACCACAAGCTGACGGCCTCCATCGTGGCTGGCATCTATAAGGACCGCTGGAAGATCGAGCTGACCTTCAAAGCGCTTAAACAAAACCTTAAGGTCAAAATCTTCGTGGGCACCAGCAGCAACGCCTTGTAAATCCATATTTGGGTAGTAAGGATTTTATCCCATTATCCTGGACCCTGGATGTGGGCCCAGGAATGAAGAAGGGGCCGAGGGTGGTGGAGCGCCCCTGACCCCGAGAGACGGAAATAACTCCCTGCTATCCGGTTGCCATCGTACTTTTCGTTGCAGCCTGCGTTAAGAAGATTATGGAGCTGGGACAGCGGTTCCTCTGACCCCGACCGGAGAGGTGCCCCCGGTTTGGGAGCGCCCGGCTGTGGAGGCACGGCTTCGTGCCCGCCTATTTTGATGAATCCCCGACAGCGATTTGGCTTCAACGGTTCTTCTGCCCTGCCTGCCGGGCGGTTAATCCGGCTGCAGCCGCGGGGCTACTGGAGCTGGTTCCAGACTCCGGTGGAGACCACTCGGCAAAGCCTTGCCAATAAGCTAGCCCAGGGCAGATGGGACCCTGGCCTGCCGCGCTTCCGCCAGCGCCACTGACTCAAGGGCCTGCTGCGGCAGGTGAGCCTATACCTGGGGTCAAGCTGGTCGGACGACCTGCTTGGGGCCTTCGATTGGCTCAGTGGCCGCGGCCAAACCGCGGCCAGCCGGTCGGCGCAAAGCGAGAACCCTTTCCCTCCCTGAGCCATCTACCCAAGTATGCCGTTGTCCTGACCCGGCCCCCGGTCTACACTTGGGCGAACAACCCCCATGGAGGGCAGGCAAGGACGAGGGCCAGAAAAAGCGACCAGAAAAAGCGAGTGGCACCTTCCGTCTCGGCGTCATCAGCGACTTTTTTGCCAGGGACTACATGGAGCGTAGTGAGCGGGAGAGGTTCCTGCGGGACAAGTGCGTCCAGCGGTGGCAAATCCCCTCCTCCAACCGCACCAGGCTGTCGCGCTCCACCATCCTGGGATGGGTCCAGGCTCTACCGCCAAGGAGGTGGCAAGTTGGAATCTCTCGACCCCATGGGCAGAAATGACCGGGGCGGCAGCACGGCCTTGGACGAGAACACCGCCCAGGCCCTGGTCCGCCTGCGCAGGTAACTGCCCACTGCGTCAGTGACTATCCTCATTAGCGAGATGATGCGCCAACGCTTGACCACGTTCGACGTGTTCCTCAAGGCGCCCACCGTCTACCGTTTCCTGCACCAGCAGGAACTGAAGGACAAGCAAGTCGCCCCACCTGTCGACCGCAGGCGCTTCGAGGTCGAGCTGCCTAACGACATTTGTCAGGATGACGCCATGCATGGGCCGATGCTCCTGGTGGACGACAAACGGCGCAAGACCTACCTTTTCGCCTTCATCGACGACATGAGCCGCCTAAGCGTCCACGCCGAAGGTTACCTCTCCGAGGGCCTGGCCCACTTACCTACAGGCCTTGCGCCAGGCCCTGCTCAAACGGGGGCTATCACGCAAGCTCTACCTCGACAACGGCCCAGCCCCTTCCGCTCCCACCACCTGGAAGAGATCACCGCCTCCCTGGGCATCACCATGGTTCACTCCCCGCCCTATGTGCCCCAGGGCAGGGGCAAACTCGAAAAATTCTTCCGCACCGTCAGGTCTCAGGTTTTCCCCGGCTTCAAGGGCAATACCCTTCGAGACATCAATGAGGCCCTGGAGTGCTGGATTAGGGACGTCTACCACCAGACTATACGAGGCCCCAGTGCCTCTGATCGGCAAGCAGATTATCCTCCTCGACCTCGACCTCGCTCGCATAGAAGTCCTACTGGGAAATCGCTTCCACGGCATTCTCAGGCCGCTGGACCTCGCCGTCAATTGCAGGGTCAAGCGCGACCACCATCTGCTGCGCTTGGAATCCAGCTCCACCACGGCCCTCACTGGCGGCTCCCTTTTCTAACAAAAATCAGACCCGGAGGTCAGCAACGCATGAAACCAAACTACCGCGCCTTCTTTGCCCTCATCAGGGAGCCTTTCGGCTCTGACCTGATGCCTAAGGAAATAATGCAGACCGCCGAGGTCCTCGGCGTGGCCAAACGCTTCGAATACGCCATCCGCCTCGGCGCACTGGCCCTGGTCAATGGAGATGTGGGCAGCGGGAAAGCCACCGCCTTGCGCTGGGCCGCCAGTAGGCGGCACCCATCCGAGTAGCAGATTATTTGGGTCACCGTCTCACAGGACTCCACCCTAAAATTTTACAGGCAAATCTACGTCAAGCTCGACGGAGATATCGCCAGCTTCTTCAGGGCCGTCCTCATTGAGCTCATCAGAAAACAGGTCTTTGAGGGCGCTAGGACCGCAAGAAGCAACCCGAGGCTTCAAGTCCTGGCCGAGGTGCACACCGTCGCTCAGTTTCAGGGAGACTCCAAACCAATCCCGCCCATCATCCTGGCCGGCCAGAACAACCTCGCCGAATATATAGAATCTCCATACCCCTGGCCTCCAGGGTGGTGGCCAGAAGCCATCTGGCCGGCGTCTCCCTCCAGGACATGCAGGCCTACCTCCTGCACCACCTCAAAATCGCAGGCGTAAAATAGAATCTCTTCTCTGATCCGGCCGTCACCGCCATAAAGCAGGGCTTCGACGGCCTCTTCCGAAGGGCCAACCACCTGGCTCGAGGCGCGATCATAGCTGCCGCCAAGAAGCAAACTCAGGTCGTCTCCCCGAAGCACATCCGCATCATCGCCGCAACAGAATTGATCTAATCAAATGAGAAAAGAAGAATCCGTCCAGGGTAATCAGGAAACTTTTGTCAAATTAATCCTAAAACAATAACAGGCACCTAGAAGACGGCTAGCTAGATATTATTTACACCACACCAGGGGGCCGGGGAGCCACCAGAGGTAGGCAAAAGTCCAAGCTTCGTGCTAGATTGAGCAATATGCGTCGGCGGCGCGCCCAGCTCTGCCCTCGCCGGACCGGGAAGCCCCCATGCCAGGGTTAAAGGAACGCTTCCGGCAGGCGGCCAGCGGCGTCAAGACCCTAAGCAAGAAGCCTGACACCCGCACCCTGCTCAAGCTCTACGCCCTGTACAAACAGGGAGACCAAGGCGACATCAACATCAAGCGCCCCCGGGACTTCGACCCCGAGGGCAAAGCCAAATACAATATCTAAGCCGAGTTGAAGGGCCTAAGCCCCGAGGAGGCCATGCGCCAGTACGTGGAGCTAATGCAGCACCTGCGGGGCCAGTAGGCCCCCAACCCCTCCGGGCCGGCGCGGCCAGCTGCGGGGCGCTATAGCCAACAGCCCCCGGATGTGCTATAGTATAATTATTGTCGGTGCCCGCCATGCTGACAGGCTTTCAGCCCTGTCCCGAGGGACAACCCATGTCTGAACTCACGGACTTGTTTGAGAAGGCCTCGTTGGAGGTTAGGACCCTGCCCAGCAAACCGGACAACGACACTCTGCTCAAGCTCTACGCCCTGTACAAGCAGGGGGCCGAGGGCGACGTCAACGGCAGTCGTCCCGGCGGCTTCGACTTTGTGGGCAACGCCAAATTCGACGCCTGGGTCGAGCTCAAAGGCACGGACCAAGCGGCCGCCCAGCAACGATACGTGGATCTGGTGGGCCGCCTGCTGGGCAGGTAGGGCGTCCTATCCGCCAGGCGAAATCGGATTAATCAAACAAGACGGGCGGGGATAAACCCCGTCCCTACATTAAGCAAAATAAATTACCGCGCTGTCTTAATGTACGAATGGGGTTTATCTCCGCCCGTGTATTTCCGGATTGCGGCCACGACGGGAGCCTCCGACCCAGTTCGGGCCGCAACGCTAATCAACCCGTTTATGCCCTGTCGATGGTATCAGACACCAACTCCCGATAGAAATCCTGGATCTGGCGGAAGTTAAGCCCGTAGTGGATCACGCCGTTCAAGGCACGCATCATGGGCAAGGGTGCTCATGCTGCCAGATGTTGCGCCCCAGATTGACGCCGAAAGCGCCCTCCTACAGACCGTCGTGGACAAAGTCGAAGACCTCCAGCTCGCTGGCACACTTGGGGCCGTCGGCGATCACCACCGGCACCGGGCAGCCGTGAGTAATCTTGTCGAAGCCCTCGTCGCAGTAGTAGGCCTTGCCTCCCTTGGCCTCCAGCTCGACGCAGATGCGGCAGGCCAGGCCCAGGTAACGGCTAGTGCGCTTTTCCAGCTCCTTGCCCACTGCGGTCACGGCCATGACCAAGATGCCAAAATCTTCGCAGGCGCCGACCAGCTCGGCCAGGTTTTGTAGGGTCTAGCGCTCGTACTGGCTGCCGATGAAGACGCTCAAGCCCACGGCGGCCACATTGAAGCGCAGCATCTCCTCCACGCTAATGGCTATCACCTCGTCAGCCAGATCTTCGCCCACCACACTGGAGCCGCCGGAGACGCGCAGGATGATGGGCACGTCCAGGCCGCCGTTAATTATTGCTTTGTTCTGACCGTGAAGTAAGGGAATTTTTCAGATTGACTTGACCAGGTAGGGATTTTATCCCATTATCCTGGACCTTGGATGTGGGCCCAAAAATGAGGAAGTGGCCAAGGGTGGTGAAGCACCCCTGACCTCGAGAGACGGGAATAACTCCCTGCCATCTGGTTGCAATCATATTTTTCGTTACAGCCCACGTTAAAAGGATCATTGAGCTAGGGCAGCGTTCCCCCTAGCCCCAGCCGGAGAGATGCCCCCGGTGTGGGAGCGTCCGGCTTTGGGGGCACGGCTTCGCGCCTGCCTATTTTGATGAAGCTACTACAGCGATTTGGCTTAGACACTTCCTCTGCCCTGACTGCCGAGCGATGATCAAGCTGCGGCCGCGGGGCCTACTGGAGCCGATTCCAGGCCCTGGTGGAGACCATTCGGCAAAGCCTTTCCAATAAGCTAGTCCGGGGCAAATGGAACTCTGGCCTGCCGCGCTCCCGCCAGCGCCACTGGCTTAAGGGCCTGCTGCGGCAGGTGAGCCTATATTTGGGGTCAAGCTCTTGTCGGGCGACCTGCTTAAGGTCTTCGATAGGCTCAGTCGCCGGAGCTTGGCCGCGGCCAGCCGGCCGGCGCAAAGCGAGAAGTCCTTTACTTCCCTAAGCCACCTCCCCAAAGGTGCCGTTGCCCTGACCCGGCTCCCCGGTCGACACCTGGGCGAAACACCCCTATGGAGGACCGACATGGACGAGGACTAGAAAAACTAGCAGCCATCTTCCGTGTCGGCGTCATCAGCGATTTTTTTGCAAAGGACTACATAGAGCGTAGTGAACGGGAAAGGTTACTGCGGGACAAATGCGTCCAACGGTGGCAGATCCCCTTCTCCAAACGCATCAAGCTATCGCGCTCCACCATTCTGGAAGGGGTCAGGCTCTACCGCCAAGGCGGCAACAAGCTGAAATCTCTCTACCCGGTGGGCAGGAATGACCGGTGCGGCAGCAGGGCCTTGGACGAGAACACCGCCCAGGCCCTGGTCAGCCTGCGCAGGGAACTGCCCCCTGCGTCAGTGACTACCCTCATCAGCAAGATGATGCGCCGACGCTTGACCTTGCTCGACGTGATCCTCAAGGCGCCCACCGCCTACCGCTTCCTGCACCAGCAGGGACTGATGGGCAAGCAGGTCGCCCCCCCTATCGACCGCAGGCGCTTCGAAGCCGAGCCGCCCAACGACACTTGGCAGAGAGTGCCGCCATGCATGGACCGATGCTCCTGGTGGGCGACAAACGGCGCAAGATCTACCTCTTCGCCTTCATCAACGACATGAACCGCCTGGTCGCCCTTGCCGAGCTTTACCTCTCCGAAGGCCTGCCACTTATCTACAGGCCTTGCGCCAGACCCTGCTCACACTGGACTACCACGCAAGCTCTACCTCGACAACGGCCCAGCCTTCCGCTCCCACCATCTGGAAGAGACCACCGCCGACCTGGGCAGTGCCTTGGTCCACCACCGCCCTACGTGCCCCAAGGCAGGGGCAAGATCGAAAAATTATTCCGCACCGTCAGGTTCCAGTTTCTCCCCAGCTTCAAGGGCGATACCCTTCGCGACATCAATGAGGCCTTGGAGTGCTGGATTAGGGATGTCTACCACCAGCGCAAGCATCTTGGCACCGGTTAGGCCACCCTGTAACGTTTCACCAGCAAGATGGAGTGCGTCAGGCCGGCCCACGCCGACCTGGAAGGCTGACTATTTTAGAAAAAGGACCACGCGCTGCGTGGCCCTGGACCGCACCGTCTCCCTGGCCGGCAGGCTATACGAGGTTCCAGTGTCTCTGATCGGCAAGCAAATCATCCACGGCCATGACCACGACCGCGTAGAGGTCTTACTGGAAAAATGCTTCCACGGCTTGCTCAGGCCGCTAGACCTCGCCGTCAATTGCAGAGCCAAGCGCGATCACCATCTGCTGCGCTTGGAATCCAGCTCCACCACGGCCACCACTGGCGGATCCCTTTTCTAGCAAAAACCAGACCCTGAGGTCAGCAACTCATGAAACCAAATTACCGCGCCTTCTTCCCTCTCACCAGGGAGCCCTTCGGCTTTGACCTGGCACCCAAGGGAATACTGCAACCCGCCGAGGTCCTCGGCGTGGTCAAACGCTTCGAATACGCTATCCGCCTTGGCGCACTGGCCCTGGTCACCGGAGATGTGGGCAGCGGGAAAGCCACCGCCTTATGCTGGGCCGCCAGCAGGCGGCACCCATCCGAGTATCAGATCATCTGGGTCACCGCCTCACCAGGCTCCATCCTGAAACTCTACAGGCAAACCTGTGTCGAGTTCGAAGTGGACACCGCCAGCTTCTCCAGAGCCGTCCTCACCAAGTTCATCAAAAAACAGGTCCTGGAAATCGCCCAGGATCGCAAGAAGACACCCGTCCTCATCATCGATGAAGCTTCCCTCCTCAGGCTTCAAGTCCTGGCCGAGTTGCACACCATCAATCAGTTTCAGGGAGACTCCAAGCCAATCCTGCCCATCATCTTAACCGGCCAGAACAACCTAGCCGACCTCCTTATATACAGAACCTCCCTACCCCTGATCTCCAGGGTCGTGGCCAGAAGCCATCTGGCCGGCGTCTCCCTCCAGGACATGCAG
>CBCOTF020000211.1:0-1181 GCA_965112955.2 Desulfarculales bacterium | reverse complement strand
CAGGAGGTAGGCCTGCATGTCCTGGAGGGAGACGCCGGCCAGATGGCTTCTGGCCCTGCCCCTGGAGGCCAGGGGCAGGGAGGTTCTGTATATGAAGAGGTAGGCGAGGTTGTTCTGGCCAGCCATGATGATAAGCAGAATTGGCTTGGAGTCTCCCTGAAACTGAGTGATGGCGTGCAACTCGGCTAGAACTTGGAGCCCCTGAGAAATGAGGCATTATCGATTATGAGGACGGATTTTTTCTTGCGGTCCTGGGCAGTGTTATCCAAGATAGGTTTTCAAAAACCGGCTAAGTGATCAAATCGAGATGCCCTCATCCCAGTGTGGTAGTGTGGTTATGCCAAAAGTCAACAATACCGCGACCAAGAGAGGGCAAGGCCGTGGTACGAATAGTCAGCCTGTTCAGTCAACTGCTGAATCACGTCCCCCGCACTGAGTTCGCCGCCTTGGTCAAAGAGCACGGTGCCGAGGTCAGGACCAAGGGACTTCCCTGTTTGGCCCAGTTCGTCGCCATGCTCTTCTGGTATCTGGCCAGGGCCCAACGCCCTAAGGAAGAGCTGCCAGGTTCTTTCCTGCTTCCTGGGTAAAGCTGTCTCACCTTGGGGTGAGCGCGGCCTCAAAAAGGGCCACATCGTCCTACGCCAACCAGCACAGACCCTCGTCCTTGTTCCGGGCCCTGTTCTTCAAAGCCATGGAGCGCTTCCGTGCCCAAGGCTCCCTTGGCAGGAAAAAGGACAAGTTCAAATTCAATAGCAAGCTTCTGAGCCTGGACTCCTCCCCACCATCACCCTGTGCCTGAGCCTATTCCCCTGGGCTGAGTATAAGCGGGCTAAGGGCGGGGTTAAGGCTCACATCATGCTGGACCACGATGACTACATGCCCAGCTTTGTCCTGCTCACCGAGGCCAAGGGAGCCGACGTCACCGTGGATCAGGGGCTGCCCCTAAACCCTGGCTCCATCTTGGTCTTGGACCGGGGCTACCAGGGCTATGCCCTGTTTTGCAAGAGAGCCGGCCAGGTCTAACGCCGTTTTCGAGGTGCTGGCCAATCGGCCCGGGCCTAAGGCCCAAAACGTCTTGGCCGATCAAACTATGCTCCTCACTGGCAGCCTGACCGATTGTCCCTAACCCCTGCGTCGCCTGGTGGTGTGGGACGAGAAGAATCAAAAGCAGGTCGTGCTCT
>CBCOTF020000210.1:0-1414 GCA_965112955.2 Desulfarculales bacterium | reverse complement strand
GGCCGCCGGCAGATTAGCCGCCGGCCAGGGCAGGGGCAAATCGGGCGCGCCCTTGGGGCCGCCGGTCTGCTGGTAGGCGAAACCCTCCACCAGGATGTCCAGCTGGGCCTCTGCCCCGCCGTCCATGCACATCACCTCCCTTAGTCCCAGCCCCGCCTCGCCAATGAAGCGCGCCAGGTTCCACAGGGTGTGCTTGCCCTCGCTGATCATCACCAGAATGCGCCCCTTCTCGTCCTCGGCCACCAGGGTGCGGTAGGCCACTTTATCCGAGCGGCGTACGCGTATTTGGCCGAAGCGATCTACTAGCATCAAGGATTGGGCGGCCTGGCGGTAGGGGCTCTGGGGCAGAAGCAGGGCGGTGTAGTGCAGGTCGATGATGCGGGCCGGGGGCAACCCCGACTCCTCTGGCTCGGCCATCAACACGGCCTCCAGGTTGGTCACCGGCCGGGTGATATGCCGCCCGTCTTGAATCAAGAGCCCCAGGTAGGCGTGCTGAGGGGTGAACTGGCCGGCGTTGAAGACCGCCAAGGCCCCGCTTTTTTGACGCCATTGGGCGGCGCTGAAGCCCTCGTCGCCCACCTCGCCGGAGAGCACCCGAAACTGGTAGCGCGCCGGGTCCACCCGCAAAAGGGCCAGGCGGGTGGAGCCGGCCCAGGTGGCGGCCTCCACCTCCAGCCGGCCGAAATCCAGTCCAGGCATTAAGGACTGCCAGGCCACTACCACTTGCGGCGGGGCCGCATGCGCCAGGGCCAGGCCCGAGGTCGAAACGCACAGCCAAAGGGCCAGCAGCATCAGGGGCAGCAGGCGGGCGTTTCTGGGCGGGGAAAATGACCATACTGACATGGGGCTAATCTAATACTTGCCGCGCCGCCTGACAAGGCTCGCCCGCGCTGGCGTTTTTGGGTGCGGATTCCAGGGAAATGGGGCATGCATTCCATTTGAAGAGGGGCACCTAATCCGGTGATGTGGGCCGGATGGCCTGGGCACGGTGCCGCTGGTGTCTGCATTATGCACAGGGGCCTTGTCGTCCGTCAAACTTGCCAGCTTCTTTCTCATGGACTCTCCTTCCAAGTTTACCGTGTAGGCGTTATGGATCAGGCGATCGAGGATGGCATCGGTCAGGGTGGGATCGCTGATGGTTGCGTGTCACTGGCCATGGGCACTTAGGTGGTGACGATGGTGGAACCTCGGCCGTAGCGGTCTCCCAGGATTTAGAGCATATCCAGGCGCTACTCCCGTGCAGTGCTGTTTAAAACAGGCTTAGCGGCTAAAAATAATTTTATGAAAACGGTTACTTATCTATAAAATTAGCAATTTTTGAGATAAGGCCGCCGCTTTTGGGCTAATATTTTTTGTTTTACTGGCGGTTGCCTGCCCAAGTCAGGGCAAGAGCGGTAACTGGACCTGTTCGGGC
>CBCOTF020000209.1:0-1085 GCA_965112955.2 Desulfarculales bacterium | reverse complement strand
GGCCTCGGTGAGCAGGACAAAGCTGGGCATGTAGTCGCCGTGGTCTAGCATGATGTGAGCCTTGACCCCTCTCTTGGCCCGCTTGTACTAGGCCCAGGGGAGCAGGCCCAGACACATGGTGATGGCGGAGGAGCCCAGGCTCAGGAGTTTATTCTTGAATTTGAACTTGCCTTTTTTTCTGTCCAGGGAGCCTTGAGCACGACAGCGCTCCATGGCTTTGAAAAACAGGGCTAAGAACAAGGACGAGGGCCTTTGCTGGTTGGCGTAGGACAGTGTGGACCTTTTGAGGGCTGCGCTCACCCCAATATGGGACGGGCTTGCCCAGGCAGCAGAAAAGGCCCTGGCAGGTCTTCCTTAGGGAGGCAGTCCTGGCCAGAGGTGACAGAAGACCATCGTCACGAATTGGGTCCAATAGGGAACTCCCTTGGTCCTGACCTCGGCACCGCGCTCTTTGACCAAGGTGGTGAATTCAGTGTGGGGGGAAGTGGTGCCGCGCTACGCTGGGATAAGGGCATCTCGATTCGATCGCTTAGCCGATTTTTGTGAATCTATTTTGGACAACACTGTTCTCCAACTGCATCAGGCTATCGCGTTCCACCATCCTGAGATGGGTTAAGCTCTACCGCCAAAGCGGCGGCAAGCTGGAATCCCTCTATCCCATGGGCAGGAATGACCGGGGCGGCAGCAGGGCATTGGACGAGGACACCGCCCAGGCCCTGATCCGCCTGCGCAGGGGACTGCCCTCATCAGCGAAATGATGCGCCGACGCTTGACCTCGCCCGACGTGATCCTCAAAGCGCCCATCGTCTACCGCTTCCTGCATCAGCAGGGGCTGATGGGCAAACAGGGTTACTCACCTATCGACCGCAGGCGCTTCGAGGTCGAACTGCCCAACGACATTTGGCAGGGTGACGCCATGCATGGGCCGATGCTCCTGGTGGGCGACAAACGACGCAAGACCTACCTCTTCGCCTTCACTGACGACATGAACCGCCTGGTCACCCATGCCTAGTTTACCTCTCCGAGGGCTTGGCCATTTATCTACAGGCCTTGCGCCAGGCCCTGCTCAAACGGGGGCTACCACG
>CBCOTF020000208.1:0-4436 GCA_965112955.2 Desulfarculales bacterium | reverse complement strand
GACGCTTTTGCTTAGCCAGCCTCAAAGGACTCCCGTTGGGGGGCGTAGCCCATTTTTGCAAAGGCCGGGGCCTATGAGCCTGTCGAAGTATTACTCCGACAGGCTCATAGGCCCCCGGCTCACTTCTTGCTGAAAACTATTCTGTCGGCCTCCACCTCAGCCTGGATGTTGTCGCCCTCGGCAAAAGTGCCGTCGAGTATTTTTACCGCCAGGGCGTCTCGCAGGTGGTGCTGGATGGCCCGTTTCAGGGGGCGCGCGCCGTAGACCGGGTCGAAGCCGGCCGTGGCCAGGAAGTCCAGCGCCTGCGGGCTCAGGCTAAGCGTCAAGCCGCGTTGGGTCAAGAGCTTGTTGAGACGCGCCATCTGGATGCCCACGATACAGCCGATGTGCTGGCGATCCAGGCTATGGAAGATGACCACGTTGTCCACGCGGTTAAGAAACTCGGGCTTGAACTGAGCGCGCAGGGAGGTCATGACTATGTCTTTCATCTCGGCGCAGTGCTCGGCCCCGACCAGGTCCTGAATGAACTGACCACCGATGTTGCTAGTCATTATGATGAAGCTGTTCTTGAAGTCCACCGTGCGCCCTTGGCCATCGGTGAGCCGCCCAGCGTCCAATATCTGCAACAGGGCGTTGAAGACGTCGGGATGGGCCTTTTCGATCTCGTCAAAAAGCACCACGCTATAGGGCCGGCGGCGCACCGCCTCGGTGAGGTAACCGCCCTCCTCGTAGCCCACGTAGCCCGGAGGCGCGCCGATTAGCCGGCTGACGGTATGCTTTTCCATGAACTCGCTCATGTCCAAGCGGATCATGGCCCGCTCGTCGTCGAACATGAATTCGGCCAGAGCCCGGGCCAGCTCGGTCTTACCCACGCCGGTGGGTCCCAAAAAGATGAAAGAGCCAATGGGCCGGTTGGGGTCTTGCAAGCCCGCACGCGCACGGCGCACGGCGTTGCTCACCGCGATCATGGCCTCTTTTTGCCCTACAACCCGCTGGCCGATGCGCTCCTCCATAGTAAGAAGCTTGTCGCGCTCACCCTCCATGAGCTTGGCCACTGGTATGCCCGTCCATTTGCCCACCACCTCGGCCACGTCCTCGGCCTCCACCTCCTCCTTGACCAAGGCACGCTCCTGCTGAAAGAATTTTAGATCGTCCTGAAACAGCGTCAGCACGCGCTTCTTGCCAGGGATGTCGCCGTATTGCAGCTGGGCAGCGGTGTTATAGTCGCTGGCCCGTTGGGCCTGCTCCAGCTGGGCCTTGAGTTGATCGATCTCCTCCTTGCTGCGCCGGATGTCTTGCAGTACGTCCTTCTGCCGCTGCCATTGCTCGCGCAGGCTGTCGCGCTGACCGCTCTTCTGGGTGATCTCCTGCTGCACTTTGTCCAGGCGGCGCTTGCTGGCCTTGTCCGTCTCTTTCTTTAGCGCCTCGCTCTCGATGGCCAACTGGATGATACCGCGCTCCAGGGCGTCCAGCTCAGCAGGCAGGGAGTCGATGTCGATGCGTATCTTGCTGGCCGCCTCATCGATTAGGTCGATGGCCTTGTCGGGCAGGAAACGGTCGGTGAGGTAACGGTGGCTCAAGGTGGCCGCCGCCACCAAGGCCGAATCCTGCACGCGCACGCCGTGGTGCACCTCGTATTTTTCCTTTAGACCTCTAAGTATCGCAATGGTGTCTTCCACGCTGGGTTCGGTGATTAACACCGGGGCAAACCGCCGCTCCAGGGCGGGATCCTTTTCGATATTTTGGCGGTACTCCTTGATGGTGGTGGCACCCACGCACTTGAGCTCGCCGCGGGCCAGGGCGGGTTTAAGCATGTTGGAAGCGTCCATGGCCCCTTCGGACTTGCCGGCCCCCACCAGGGTATGCATCTCGTCTATGAAGAGGATGATCTGGCCGGCGGCCTCGGTGACTTCCTTGAGCACCGCCTTCAAGCGGTCCTCGAACTCGCCACGGTACTTGGCCCCGGCTATGAGGGAGCCCATGTCCAGGCTCACCACCTGCTTGTGCTTGAGCCCCTCGGGCACGTCGCCGGCCACGATGCGCTGGGCCAGCCCCTCCACGATGGCCGTCTTGCCTACGCCGGGCTCGCCGATGAGCACGGGGTTGTTCTTGGTGCGGCGGCTTAGGATTTGGATGGTGCGGCGTATCTCCTCGTCGCGACCGATGACAGGGTCCAGCTTGCCCTTGCCGGCCAGCTCAGTCAAGTCGCGGGCGTAGCGCTTCAAGGCTTGGTACTTGTCCTCGGGATTCTGGTCGGTAACCCGCTGAGTGCCCCGGATGTCCTTGAGCACCCCCATGATGGCCTCGGCGGTAACGCCGGCCGCGCACAAGATGTCGCTCGCCGGGTCCTTGGACTCGGCTAAGGCCAGGAGCAGATGCTCCACCGAAATGTACTCGTCCTTCATGATTTCGGCCTTAACCCCCGCGGCCTGCAAGACCTGCAAACTGGCCTGAGAAAGCTGGGGTTGCGCTGCCCCGCCGCCGACCTGGGGCAGCTTTTGCTGGGCCTTTTCCAGTTCTTCCAAGAGGCGCTCTGCGGTGGTGCCCAGCTTGCCCAACACCGGCTTGGCGATTTCCTGGCTGGTTTCCAGGATCACCGTGAGCAGGTGCGCCGGCTCAACCTGGGGGTTGCCCCGCTTGCCGGCCAGGGAAATGGCCCCTTTCAGGATCTCCTGGCTTTTCACCGTGAGTTTGTCGAAACGCATATATGGGTCCTTTCGCCAAAAGGTTGGGTATCGGTCACGGTCACCTTGGGGGCTTAAGGCCCGCGGTTCCGGCCCAAGGAGCGGGGGCGCGGAGCTCACGCCAAGGCTAAAAGAAAAGTAAGCACCAGGTGCTGATTTGCAACCAGGAAGGATGCCTGGCCAAGCTCCGATCAGCCACCCAGGCGCAGGGTCGGCTGATCTATGGCTTGCCCTTGGTTCGGTAAGCCTCGTCCATCAGGTCGGGGTAAATTGCCTAAGCGCACTCTGGGCAGATGCCGTGGACCGAAGTAGGTCTCGCTATGCTTCATGATATAGGTCTCGATGCGCTGCCAGTAGCCTTGGTCGTCCCTGGTCTTCTTGCAGTGTGCGCAGAAGGGCAATCGCCCGCTGAGCTGCTGGACTTGGGCCAGGGAAGTCCTCAAGCTTCTGGGTGCGGGCCGTCAACTCGACGGTGCGCCGCTACACCCGCTACTCCAACTGATCCTGAGCGGCCTTAAGGCTAAGGACATGCCGTTGAAATTCTGGGGCAAATCGTCCCACCCGCCCAGGCGTTGGGGCGATATCTGCGTCCCAGATTGTGGGAATCCTCGGCAAAGGCGCGGGCCTGGCGGCGCAGGGCCTCCAGGAGGCCCTGGAAAAAGCGGCGGTGCACCAGCAGGAGCAGCGCCCGCACACCCCCCAGGCCGGCCAACAGTAGGGCCGAGAGCTTCAATGCAAATTGTTGGTTCTTGCCCAGGGTCTGGGACAGGGGCGCGCGAATGGAGATCGCCGAGATCAGCTTCCCCTCCTGGCGTTGGAAGCTGCGCACCGGGCTCCATACTGGGGGCACCAGGGCCGCGGGAGCCTGCTCGGGCTGACTGTGGCAGCGCAGGCAGGAGCACCCCATGGACTCGCCCCGGCGCAGGTAGTCGAAATAGCCTCTCCATCGTCATGAGTAGTACTGGTGTAGTTCCAGTGTCATGCTGCAGCAACCCACATGGTCGAGTTGAAGCAGACGGCAATCATGGACGCCGACGAACTTCTGGACCTTGGCCTGGAGTTGCAACCGCCCTGACGGCTGGTGGGACAACGTGTGGACACCGATAAACAGCCCCACGAAGTCTTTTTGGAGGTTGCCGCTGATCGGGGAGCCGAGTACCCTTACCCGAAGTGTGGCAGGTTATGCAAGGCTCACGACTTCCACGAATTCACCTAGCGTCACCTCAATTTTTCCCAGCATCATTGCTACGTAACCGCTCAGGTGCCCTGAGTGGACTGCTCTGACCACGGGACAAAACGGGTCAAGATGCCCTGAACCCGCGAGGGCAGTTGGTTCACCTTGCTGTTCGAGCAGGCGGCCATGACCCTGGTGCTGGAGATGCCCGTGCTGGCTGCAGCCCGCATCATCGGGGTCAGCAACGCGCGACTTTGGCAGGTGATCCAGTTTTACGTGTCCCAGGCCCTGTCCAAAATAGACCTGAGTGGGGCAAGGCCGTGGCTCTGGATGAAACCGCCTCCAAGCGGGGCTACAACTACGTCACCGTGTTCATCGACCTAGACCGCAAGCGAAAGCCGGTCATCTTCGTTATTCCCTGGCAAGGGCAAGGGCTGTCTGGCCCTGTCCCGCCGCTTCCTGCGTGAGTATGGCGGCGATCACAACAATATCGCGAAGGTGGTCTGCGACATGTCACCAGCCTTCCTGATCGCCATCGGCGAAAACTTCCCCAGCGCCAACGTCGCCGTGGACTGATT
>CBCOTF020000207.1:0-23537 GCA_965112955.2 Desulfarculales bacterium | reverse complement strand
CTCTCGTTTCCATCACTTAACCGGTTTTTGAGAACCTATCTTGGACGACACTGATTTTGGACAGGGTCTGGGCCACGTAGAATTGGACCACCCGCCAAAGTCACGTGTCGCTGACCCCAATGATGCGGGCCGCAGCCAGTACGGGCATCTCCCGTACCAGGGTCATGGCCACCTGCCCGAGCAGTAAGGTGAACCGGCTGCCCTCGCAGGTCCAGGGTATCTTGACCTGTTTGGTCCCGTGATCGAGGCACTCCACCCGGGGCATCAGGGCGGTTACGTAGCAATGATGCTGGAAAAAATTGAGGTGCCGCCCGGTGAATTCGTGGAAGTTGTGAGCCTCGCACAACCTGCGACACTCCGGGCAGGGGGGTACTCGGCTCCCCAGTCGACGGTAGCCTCCAAAAAGACCTCTTGGGGCTGTTTATCGGGGTGTCCACACGCTGTCCCACCAGCCGCCAGGGCGGTTGCAACCCCAGGCCAAGGGCCAGAAGCTTGCCGGCGTCCATGAGTGTCTCCTGCTTCAACTCGGCCATGTGGATCGCTACATCATCACACCGGGATTACACCAATGCCACTCATGACGACGAAGAGGCAGAAAAGTTAGCCGGGGCCAGGGCAGTGGCACTCAAGGCAGTAGTCGCTGGTGATGATTAAGGATACCGCCCTACAAGACTTAGTGTTCATACCTAATAGTGGCATTGATCAGCCCGAGGCCCTGGACCGGAGCCAGTCCTTGCCGCCCCTCGGTCCACGGCGGGCGCGGCGACACCCGCCGTGTTACACTACCGTCATGGATAATTTTCCCCCCCGACAGCCCCCGGCAGCCATCAATCTGGAACGCCGAGTCAAGCATCAGGCCTGGGCCCCAGCCCACGAACTGTTCGCCGTCACGGCCCCCGGCCTGGAACTCCTATGCGCCGCCGAGCTGACTGCCCTGAGTTTCGGGGGTGTGGAGCCGCTGGCCGGCGGAGTGGCCTTTGCCGAGCGCCTGGACGGGCTCTACGCCGCCAATCTTTGGCTGCGCACCGCAGGCAGGGTATTGCTCAGGCTCAAGGATTTCAGGGTACACACTTGGGAGGACCTGCTGCGCCAGGCCGCCGCGGTGCCCTGGGAGGTCTGGCTGTGGGCCGGCACACCGCTAAAGGTACTGGTTAAGCTGCACAAGTCCAACCTGAAACACACTGAGCGCATCGCCGAGGAGGTTCTCTCCGCCGCCGCCGCCCGTCTGGCCTCCTTGGGGCTGAAACCGCCGATGGCCGCGCTACCCGAGGCCGCCGACCCCCCCATGGTCATGGTGCGCGGCTATGAGCGCCGAGCCAGCTTGAGCCTGGACAGCAGCGGCCAGCACCTGCATCGCCGGGGTTACCGCCTGGACCCGGGTCAGGCCCCCCTGCGCGAGGACTTGGCCGCCGCCCTGCTGATGCTCTGCGGCTATAACGGCCAAGAGCCCTTGCTGGACCCCATGTGCGGCTCGGGCACCCTGGCCATCGAGGCCGGGCTGTTGGCCCGACGCCTGCCCCCACGCCTGGAGCGGAGCTTCGCCTTTCAGGAATGGCCCAGCTACCGCGCCGCGAGCTGGCAGTTTCTGCAAAAGCAGGCCAGTCAGCAAGCCATGGCCGCCCCGCTCCAGCCTATATACGCACGCGACCTCCAGCCCAAGGCCCTCACCAGCACCAAGGCCAACGCCAAGCGCGCCGGTCTGGAAGATAGCCTGATACTGGAGCAAACCGATTTCTTCAGCGCGCTGGCGCCGCCGGGGCCGGGGTTATTGGTAATCAACCCGCCCTACGGCAAGCGCCTGGGCAGCGTGCGCCTGTCCCGGGAGTTCAGCCAGAATCTAGGGCAGAAGCTCAAGGCCGACTACGCAGGCTGGCGGGTAGGGGTGGTGCTGTACCGACCCGAGTGGGAGGAACTGGTGGCCTTGAAGCCCCTAGCCCGACTGGTGGTGCCTCACGGCGGGCTCACGGTGACCATGCTTCACGGGATGGTCAAGGGCAAGTAGAACAAGCCTGATCGCGTAAACAGGGCGGGCCGGTGCTATCCTGCTGTTGATTCTTGCTTTATTCTGATCGAAAAATAAGGGAACCTTTAAGATTGGCGTGACAAGGAAGAAATTTTTATCCAGTGCTGTCCAAAACAAGTGTAACGGCTAAAAATGATCTTATAAAACGGTTAATTATCTATAAATTTAGCAGCTTTTGAGATAAAGCCGTCGCTTTTGGGCTGGTATTTTTGGTTCATCGGTGGTTGCCTATCCAAATCAGGACAAAGGCGGTAACTAGACCTGTTCTGGCATGAGGGGCGGGGAGTGATGGGGGTGTTAAAGCCAGACGCGCAACTCCCTGTATGTGAAGAAATTTAGGCGCAGCATGGCGGCCAGGTTGGACAGTAACCATGCGGCCAGGAAGAGATGGTGAAGCCTCTTGAGCAAGAGCAGGGCGATCAAGGCTGTCCAACCCTGGATTGCTAAGGCGTTGCTGCTGGTGCCCACGAAGGTTTTGACCTTAAGGTTTTGCTTAAGCACTTTAAAGAACAGCTCGGTCTTCCAGCGGTCCTTATAGATATCAGCCACGATGGAGGCCGCCAACTTGTGGTGGTTGGTCAAGAGCACGACCTGCTTTTGATTCTTCTCGTCCCACATCACCAGGCGACTCAGGGGGTAGGAACAATCGGTCAAGCTGCCGGTGAGGAGTATGGTTTGATCAGCCAAAATGCTTTGGGCTTTAGCTTAGGCACTGGCCGATTGGCCATCACCTGGACAACGGCGTTAGATTTGAGGCGGGTGACGAAGAAGACACCCTGGCCGGTCCCCTCGCCAAACAGGGCATAGTCCTGGTAGCCCCGGTCCAAAATCAGGATGGAAGCCATGGTCTAGGGCCAGCCCCTAGGCCACGGTGACATCGGCCATCTTGGCCTCGGTGAGCAGGATAAGGCTGGGCATATAGTCGTCGTGGTACAAAATGATGTGGGCCTTGGCCCCGCCCTTGGCCCGCTTATACTTGGCCCAGGGGAACAGGCTCAGGCTCAGAATGATGGTGGAGGAATCCCGGCTCAGAAGCTTGTTCTTGAATTTGAACTTGCCCTTTTTCCTGCCCAGGAAGCCTTGGGCATGGAAGCGCTCCATGGCTTTGAAGAACAGGGCTCGGAACAAAGACGAGGGCCTGTGCTGGTTGGCGTAGGGCAGTGTAAACTTTTTTGGGGCCGCGTTCACCCCAAGGTGGGACAGCTTACCCAGGCAGCAGGGAAGACCCAGGCAGATCTCCCTTAGGAAGTCGGCCCTGACCAGATGACAGAAGAGCATGGCCACGAACTGGGCCCAACAGGAAAATCTCTTCGTCCTGACCTCAGCACCGTGCTCCTTGACCAAAGCGGAGAACTCAGTGCGGGGGAAATAATGCAACAGTTAACTGAAAAAGCTGGCTACTTGTACCATGGCCTTGCTCTCTCTTGATCGTAGTACTGTTGGCTTTTGGTAGAACTATACTACTACGCTGGGGTGAGGACATCTCGCTTCGACCACTTAGCCGGTTCTTGAAAATCTATCTTGGACAACACTGACTCGCCACACGCCATGTTGAGGCCATCGTGTAAATCGCTTGTGTGCGCCTCACCATCGGCCATATTTTGGCGATAAGTCCCGCCGGGGTGCACCTGCTCAGCCAATCCACATCACGGCTTCAACGAATCGTTGATTATCCTTTCCAGTTCTACCCGGATCGCTCTCCTTCCCAGGCAGAGCATCCTTGATCCTCTCTCACTGATCGACCCCTAGAACATGGCGGCGTTGCATAGAGGCCTTCCTTGTGAACAGTCCCAGGACTGGCTGTTCCCCAAAAATAGGGAAGACGCCCGTGGGCGGACGCCTTCGCCG
The DNA here is from genome assembly GCA_965112955.2 of Desulfarculales bacterium. GTDB lineage: Bacteria > Desulfobacterota > Desulfarculia > Desulfarculales > Desulfarculaceae > JACRDC01. The sequence continues at coordinate 19,666 of CBCOTF020000207.1, read as the reverse complement.
AGTCGGGGTGAAGCAGGCTAGTTGGCGGAGCAGTCGGTCTTGCAGGGTTTGCACTCGGCCTTGGTCTCGGCCTTGGTCTCGGTTTTAACCTTTTCTTTGCTGTCGTCGGGGGCCTGGGTCCCGCCGTTCGCACAATTTTTCAAGATTGAGGACCTATTGCTGGCGTAGTCGGTGGTATACCAGCCCGAGCCCTTGAGTTGGAAGGCGTTGAGACTCATCATCTTATGCACCTTGCCGCCGCAATGGGGGCATTTGATGAGCGGTGGGTCGGAGAATTTCTGCAGAGCCTCGCACACGCTATAGCATTTTTTGCATTCGTACTCGTAGATCGGCATGGTTCATCCTCCTAAAGCGAATCAGCACCAAGACTGGCTATACTCTAGAGTAGTCTGGGCCTCGTATAATTCCAGCACCCATCCCAGATGGGGCAGACGCACCGGACTCAGAATCTCCCGCGACAGGCCGTGCACCACCGCCTCCTCGCGGGCGCGCTCAGGCTCGCAAGCCTCGAACAGATGCTGAAAGCAGCCAAAACGCACCACGTGCACCAGCTCATGGGCCAGCACGTAGACCAATAGGGGAAGGAGCAGCTCGGCCGTCCCTTCCCGCCGCACCACACCCAGCAAGTTGTGGTCCTGCAGGCAGATGCGAAAAAAATCCTTGCCCCGGTATTCGCGTCCCAGAGGCGGCCGGCGCAACTTCAGCACCTGAGCCAGTGCTTGGGAACTCACCTCCACGGGCATCAACTGAGCGCGGATGTGCACTTGATAGGGGTGCCGCAGCCAGGAGGCCCCGGAGAGGTGAAAATAATCGCTCACCCGCTCCTCGGCCACCTCCATGGCCTGATTCAAGATGGCCTTCTCTCTATTTGCGAAGCGCCAGCGTATTGCCATGGTCATAAATCCCCATCCTAATCAATTTAAATATAATCCTGTACTCCGTCACCCGCAAGGCTGCGACGCGTTTTTTTCGGCTCTGGGTGCAAGTTGACAACCCGGCTATCGCCGGGGACAATACCACCACCTGTATCCCCCCAGGCGGTACGACCACCTTCAACCGGAGTCATGCCGGCCATGAAATGCCAGCCAGCCGGGCGCTGACAAATTATATTGTAAGGAGCTGTGCCCCGCAAATCGGAGCCCTGTTAGTCGCCCTAATTATCCTGGACCTGGTGGCCCTGAGCCAGCCGGTGTTTTGCGAACTGCGCCCCCTGAGCGAGGGCTTCTGGCAGCTAACTCTGTGGCAAGATGATCCCGAACAGGAAGCCACCCCCAACGACTTGATCCTAGCGACCCGCCTGCTGACCGAATCTGGCAGTCACCGGCTGGCCGGCTCCTGGCAATCTCTACCTGCCTCCCGCTACCCCGGTCAGGGACGTCTGGAGATCGAGCCGTCGGCGGCTGATTCCTTCCGCTTCGCCCTGTTCGCCCCCGCCCTGGACCAACCACCTTAGCCAGCGACCGATACGCAGGGTTTTCGGCGGATGGCCGAGCTGCCCCAGCGCCCGGCCGCTCAGGCCCTGACCGGGGGCTAGCGGCTGTCAAGATGGTACAGCGACCTACTGGCACATGCCGAGGTGGCCGACCATTAGGAGGGGCTCCTACTGCTTATACGCCCCAGAAAGGCACCGCCCAGGGCGCCTGGCAGGGACTCCCCGGTCTTTCACGTGCGGAATTTCGAGGGCTCCATCGAAGACGTGGAGCTGTGGGGCCATGCCCTGGACCCATGCCCATCCCAGCCCGCCGGCCCTAACCCTGAATCTCCCCGAGACCCAGGCCGAGCCGACGGCGGAGGCCGCCCCGCCCAACGCGCCCCTGCTGCGCCTGTACAACCCTCGCCTGCTGCGCCACGCCTACGCCATAGGCAAGAAGCAGACTCCAGCGCTCAAACAGCAAGGTTATTTCTTGCAAGGCTCCGTGGACCGGCTGTGGTCCGCCCTCCAGCCGGGAAGCCTGGAGCTGTGGTCCTATCGCCACCCGGAGCACGGCTACACCCTGCTGCAAACCTCTGACAAACCCCCGGCGGGTGCCGAGCCCTTGGGGCGCTTGAGATATGTCTTCGGGTAAATCCACACGCCCAGCCAGCCCCTGTATCAGCTGGAGGGAAACTTCGACTACACCCTGAATGAAGGCCGGCCCAGGGACATGCTCTACACCAACCGAACCGGCCAGCTGCCCCGGCTGGAACAACTGGGCTATGCCGGCGAGCGTCTGCTCTGCCACCTATCCCCGGAGCCTGAGCCACCCACAAGGCCCCGTTGGCCTACACCTGGCAGAGGGCCTGGGCCGACGATAGTTAGGGGTACTTCTCCCTGTTGCACCAGAGAGACGACCTGCATCTGTTCTGATATTACGGCCAATCCGACGGCCCTCATTTTTTCGGCAGCCTGAGGCTAGGCCCCGATGGCCGCCAGGCTACGGGCCTGTCCGTAGGCCAACCAGGCCCCACGGCCACCTACGATCGCCTGGAGCTGACCTCTGACCTTCAGTTTCCCCAGGGGCTGCGCCTGCGCTAGAAATCTTGGCCGCCGGCCGCCCCCCCCTGGACGACAAGCGCCTGGTCAGCTTCCTGAACCCCCAGCTCCGCGAGAGCCTGCCGTCCAAAATCGGCCCCACGATGCCGCCCGATAAGGCGGCCATGCTGGAGCGCTTAGTCACCGATCCGGCCAGCGACCCCCAGGCCCAATGGCAGGCCGCCTTGGAACAAGCCAGACACCCGAGGCGACTGCTGGAGCGCTAGCCGCCGCCCCCCCCCGGCCCAAAAAATAAAATATTGTTCGTCGTTAACTGTAGAATTTGATGAGGGCCCCCAGTGGTGCAGCGATGAAATAGATCATCGTCATGAAGGTGAAGACATTACGGCAGCCTCTGGCTCTTATCCTGGCGGCCTGGAAGATGCCGCTAAGCCCCTCCAAGCGGGCGTTGGAATGGTTGGAGCCAGCGACCTAGGATTCACCAGGTGGGCATGCTCTTCCAAAGTCATGAACGCCTTAGGGACCGTGGGCAGGGTTTTGGTGTCAGGCGCTATGCACTTAAGGGCATGGCGAAGGAAGTGGGTGATGCGCCACTGGACGGCCCGTACAGAGAGGGCCTCTCTGATCCAGCGCAGCATCTCCTTGAACCGCCAGACGGTGGTGGTGGCGAAGCCGTCGGTTTCCAGTTCGGTCAGGGCCTGCTGCTATTTTTCGAGTAGCCTGTCGTCGTCAGCGGCCTTGAGCACGGCCCGGCGGATGGCCTTGGGCAGGTTACACTCCTTAACCTCAGCCTTTCGGACCTCGTCCACGGCAGTGGTGAAGAGTTAGACTACATGGAACCAATCCACGGTGACGTTGGCGCTGGGGAAGCTTTCGCCGATCGCGGCCAGGAAGGCTGACGACATGTCGCAGACCACCTCGGCGATATTGTTATGATCGCCGCCATGCCTACGCAGGAAGCGGCTGAACAGGACCAGGTAGCCCTTGCCCTTGCCCTTGCCCTTGCCGAGGGTAACGAAGATGGCCGGCTTTTGCTTGCGGTCCAGGTCGATGAAGACGATGATGTAGGTGTAGCCCCGCTTGGAGGCGGTTCCGTCCAGAGCCACAGCCTTGATCTCGCCCAGATCCATTTTGGACAGGGCCTGGGCACGTAGAATTAAGCCATCCGCCAAAGTCGCGTGCCGCTTGACCCCGATGACGCGGGCCGCAGCCAGCACGAGCATCTCCCGCACCAGGGTTATGGCCGCCTGCTCGGACAGCAAGGTGAACCGACTGCCCTCGCGGGCCCAGGGCATCTTGACCTGTTTGGCTCAGTGGTCAGGGCAGTCTCCCCGGGGCACTCGGTCGGTTACGAAACAACGATGCTGGAAAAGATTCAGGTGACGCTAGGTGACTTCGTGGAAGTCGTGAGCCTTGCACCGCCTGCCGCACTCCGGGCAGGGGTACTCGCTCCCCGGTCGGCGGCAACCTCCAAGAAGATCTCATGGGGCTGTTTATCGGTGTCCACACGCTGTCCCACCAGTCGCCAGGGCGATTGCAACCCCAGGCCAAGGGGCAGAGAAGCTCGCCGGCGTCCATGATTGCCTCCTGCTTCAACTCGGCCATGTGGGTCGCTACATCATCACACCGGAGTTACACCAATTCCATTCACAACGACGAAGAGGCAACTAAAAATGAACCCAAAGGAAAACATCCGCCAGGTACAGCTAGCGCGTTATCAAGAGCTGTGGCCCCAGGAAGCAGAGCCACCACGGCCGCCGATCTTCGAGGGGCACAACCGCGCCGCCGAGCGGCTGCGCCGCCAGCCGGAATATCTGCGCGCCCGCGCTATCCTAGTGCTGCCCGACCCGGTGCTATTGCAGGTGCGCATCAACGCCCTGCAGGACGGCAAGACCCTGCTGGCGGCCACCCCGGGACTGAAGCAAGGGCTGGTGCGGGTCAACCCCGGAGACGTGCCACTGCAGACGCGCAGCCGCCTGTTACGCGGAGGCTCTCTGAATCAGGCCGGCCAGATGCTGCGCCTGCCCCAATCCCGCCTGGGGCGCATCGATCTGGTGGTGGCGCCGGTGGTGGCCGTGGACCGCCAGGGCGTGGTGCTGGGCGATGGCCGGGGCCTGGTTGATTTGCTGTACGCCTTGCTCTGGCGCGCCGGGACATTGTCCGCCCAGACTCCGGTGGCGGTGCTGGCCAGCCCGGAGCAGATAGTGCCGAAATTGCCCCGCGATCCCTGGGACCTGGAGGCTTCCCTGGTGGTCACCTCCGAGGACGTCCTGCGCTACCGCCCCACACCGCCTGACCTCACAGGATTGGAGAACCTGCCCCCCCGCCTGGCGGGACTGCCCCTGGTCAAGGCCCTGTTGGCCCTGCTAAGCCACGACCAGACCGCCGCCTGAAATAAATGCGGCCCAGCCTAGAGCCGGTCCGCAACCGGACTTAACTCGATCTCAGTCCTTCTTGAGCAGATTGGAGGCACTCTTCTAGATCAATTTCCATCAGGGGTTTTTCTGCTGCTCAGCGGGGTTGGCCGGCAGCGGAGGCGTGGGACGAGTCTGGGGCGGCTGGACCGCGAGGCGCGCGTCTAGGGGAGGCTGGGCCTGGATCCGCTCCTGGGACAGCGCCGTCGGGGTGCGGGTCTGCACAACCGTATCCGGCGCCGACCGGGTTGCCGGTTGGGGACGAGCGCCCAGCTTGGGCTGCAAGGCCTCGAAGGACTCCTGGAGCTGGGGCTGATACTCCAAACGCCCGGCAACCTGAACCAGGAGCACCTTCTCCCGCAGCCCGGTCAACCCTAAATTATCATCCAGCAGGAACAGGACCGCCTCATCGCCATCCAGGCGCAGGGCGTAGTGGTTCTCGAAGGTGACTCGCGCAGCGGTGTGGCCGGTGCCCATCTGGGGTTGCTTAGTCTCCAGATAAATGCCTTCTATCACCTGATTCATGTCAGACTTCGTGATGGTGGTTGCTGAAATGATCGGACCCCTGGGGCGCAGTCTCCGGGCCGGGCCGGTTAAGGCCATGGCCCCGACCCATCTCAGCGCCCCCCTCTGGAGCCAAGGGGGTTTTGTCAGGCAGCGCTTCAGATTGAATCCCTCCAGGGTTAGGCTGGGCAGAGCCAGATAGCAGTGTTGTTTTTCGGATTAATTTGACGAAAGCTCTCTGATTATCCTGGACTGATTTTTCTTTGCTCATTTGATCAGATCAATTCTGCTGCGGCGATGCGGGCGTGCTCCAGGGAGACGACCTGCGCCTGTTCCTCGGCGGCAGCTATGATCGCGCCTCGGGTTAAATGATTGGCCCTTCAGAAGAAGCCGCCGGAGCCATGCTGTATGGCGGTGACGACCGGATCAGAGAAGAGGTTCCGTTTGACGCCTGCGATTTTGAGGTGGTGCAGGAGGTAGGCCTGCATATCCTGGAGGAAGACACCGACCAGATGGCTTCTGGCTACGACCCTAGAGGCTAGGGACAGGGAGGTTTTGTATATGAAGAGATCGGCAAAGTTGCTCTGGCCAGCCAGGTAATGGGCAGGATTGGCTTGAAATCTCCCTGAAATTGAGTAATGGTATGCAACTCGGCCGGGACTTGAAGCCTAAGGAGGGAGGCTGCATCGATGATGAGGACGGGTTGCTTTTTGCGGTCCTGGGCGACCTCCAGGACCTGTTTTCTGATGAGCTTAGTGAGGACGACCCCGGGGAAGCTGGCGTATCCACTTCGAATCGGTGTGGGAGCGTCCGGCTTTGGGGGCACGGCTTCGTGCCTGCCTATTTTGATGAAGCCCCCATAGCGATTTGGCTTCGGCGTTGCCTCTGCCCTGCCTGCCGGGCGGTGATTAGGCTGCGGCTGCGGGGCTACTGGAGCCGGTTCCAGGCTTCGGTGGAGATCATTCGGCAAAGCCTTCCCAATAAGCTGGCCCGGGGCAGATGGAACCCTAGCCGGCCGCGCTCCCGCCAGCGCCACTAGCTCAAGGGCCTGCTGCGGCAGGTGAGCCTATACCTGGGGTCCAGCTGGTCGGGCGACCTGCTTGGGCCGTCAATTGGCTCAGTGGCCGGGGCCAGCCGGTCGGCGCAACGCGAGAGCCCTTTCCTTCCCAGAGCCCCCGACCCAAGGGTGCCGTTGTCCTAGCCCAACCCCCCGGTCTACACCTGGGCGAAACACCCTCATGGAGGACCGACTCAGCAAAAACGGGTAGCCATCTTCCGTTTCAAGGTCATCAGCGACTTTTTTGCCAGGGACTACACGGAGTATGGTGAAAGGGAGAGGTTCCTGCGGGACAAGTGCACCCAGCGGTGGCAAATCCCCTTCTCCAACCGCACCAGGCGGTCGCGTTCCACCTTTTTGGGATGGGTTCAGGCTCTACCGTCAGGGTGGTGGCAAGCGGGAATCCCGCTACCCCATGAGCAGGAATGACCGGGGCGGCAGCAGGGCCTTGGACGAGGGAGGACACCGCCCAGGCCCTGTCCGCCTGCGCAGGGAGCTGCCCACTGCGTCAGTGACTACCCTCATCAGCGAGATTATGCACCGACGCTTGACCTTGCTCGACGTGATTCTCAAGGCGCCCACCGTCTTACCGCTTACTGCGCCAGCAGAGGCTGATGGGCAAACAGGTCGCCCACACCTGTCGACCGCAGGCGCTTCTAGACCGAGCTGCCCAACGACATTTGGTAGGGTGACGCCATGCATGGGCCAATGCTCCTGGTGGGCGGCAAACGGCGCAAGACCTATCTCTTCGCCTTCATCCTTACATCGACGACAAGAGCCGCCTGATCGCCCATGCCGAGTCTTACCTCTCCGAGGGCCTAGCCATTTATCTACAGGTCTTGCGCCAGACCCTGCTCAAGCGGGGGCTACCACGCAAGATCTACCTCGACCACGGCCCAGCCGTCCGCTCCCACCACCTGGAAAAGATCACCGCCTCCCTGGGCATCGCCCTGGTCCACTCACTGCACTACGTGCCCCAGAGCAGGGGCAAGGTCGAAAGATTCTTCCGCACTGTCAGGTCCCAATTTCTCCCCGGCTTCAAGGGTGACACCCTTCGGGGCATCAATGAGGCCCTGGAATGCTGGATTAGGGACATTTACTACCAGCGCAAGCATCTGGGCACCGGGCAGGCCCCCCTATAACGCTTTACCAGCAAGAGGGAATGCGTAAGACCAGCCCACACCGACTTGAGAGACTACTTCAGAAAAAAAGCCACGCGCCGTGTGGTCCTGGTGGGCCGCACCATCTCCCTGGCCGGCAGGCTATATGAGGCCCCAGCGCCTCGGATCGGCAAGCAAAACATCCTCCTTATACCACGACCATCACCACCGACCGCGTAGAAGTCCTACTGGAAAATCGCTCCCACGGCTTGCCCAGATCGCTGAACTTAGCCGTCAATTGCAGGGTCAAACGCTATCACCTGCAGGGTCAAACGCTATCACCATCTGCTGCGCTTGGAATCCAGCTCCACCACGGCCACCACTGGCGGACCCCGTGTCTCGCAAAAACCAGATCCAGAGGTCAGCAACTCATGCGACCAAACTACCGCGTCTTCTTTGCCCTCACCATGGAGCCCTTCAGCTCTGATCTGGCGCCCAAAGATAATAATGCAGACCGCCGAGGTCCTCGCCGTGGCCAAACGCTCCGAATACGCCATCCGCCTCGGCGCACTGGCCCTGGTCACCGGAGATGTGGGCAGCGGGAAATCCACCGCCTTGCGCTGAGCCGCCAGCAGAAGGCACCCATCCGAGTATCAGATCATCTGGGTCACCACCTCACAGGGCTCCATCTTGGAACGCTACAGGCAAATCTGTGTCGAGCTCGAAGTGGACACGCCAGCTTCTCCAAGGCCGTCCTCACCAAGCTCATAAGAAAACAGGCCCTGGAGATCACCCAGGACCGCAGGAAGCAACCCGGCCTCATCATCGATGCAGCCTCCTTCCTCAGGCCTCAAATCCTGGCCGCGTTGCACACCATCACTCAGTTTCAGGGAGACTCCAAGCCAATCCTGCCCGTCATCCTAGCCGGCCAAAACAACCTTGCCGGCCTCCTCCTATACAGAATTTCCCTGCCCCTGGCCTCCAGGGTCGTGGCCAGAAGCCATCTGGCCGGCGTCTCCCTCCAGGATATGCAGGCCTACCTCCTGCACCACCTGCACCACCTGAAAATCGTGGCGTCAAGCAGAACCTTTTCTCTGATCAGGCCGTCACCGCCATACAGCAAGGGCTCCGGAGGCCTCTTCCGAAAGGCCAACCACCGGGACCGAGGCGCGCTTATAGCTGCCGCCGAGGAGCAGGCTCAGGTCGTCTCCCCGGAGCACGTCCGCATCGCCGCAACAAAATTCATCTGATCAAATAAAAAAGGAAGGATCAGTCCAAAATAATCAGAAAATTTCGTCAAATTAATCCGAAAAACAACAGTTGGTGAAGCCGCCATAGCCTTGCAGAATAGTCGCGCCCCGGTGCAGGCCGTTGAGGATGCCTTCGGCTATCTCCTTCCAGTGCTGGGAGATGATAAAGACGGCCTCACGTTGGCTCAGGCCCAGCACCACCAGGTCCATGATTCGGGCTGCCGCCGCCAGGTGCACCAGGTTGTAGAGGGCGCCTTTCAGGGATATGGTCAGGCAGCCGCTGCCAACACCACGCTATTAAAAATCAGCACCGTGGAGCTCCGGCTCAGGGAAAAACGCTTGAGCATTATCACCGAAAGGATGTCGGTGCCGCTGGTCGACCCCCAGGAGCGCAGGATTAGCCCGGTGCCCACGCCCCCTAGGATGTCAGCCAACAAACAGTGCCGCCAACGTGCGGTCCTGCAGTAGGGGGGGGGACTCGCACCCAGGCCACGGCTACCGGGAAGATAATCAGGCCCAGCAACGAAAAGATGAAGAAGCGTCTCCCCACGAAGCGCCAGGCTAGCACGTAGAGAGGCTAGGCTTAGAAACAGGTACAGGGGCCGACTACCGGCAGCCAGGAAGCCTGGTTGTACGCCAAGAGGGCCAGGCCGGTGGAGCCGCCGCTGACAAAGCCGTGGGGGATGAGAACTCCGCTGACCGCCACCGCCCATGGGATGCTGCCGGCGGTGAGCAAGGCCAGAGTGATCAGGACCTGACCCAGATGACGCCGCTTGTCGCTTTTGCCATACCCCCCGGGAGTTGGGCTTTCGTCTGGCGACAGTATAATCTTCCCGTCCCCGTCGGTCCAGGAGGTGCACCGCCCACAAAAAACCGGGGGGAGCCCTCCCTGTGGAAGACCTCCCCCGGAGCTATTAATTATCCAGACTAGTGCTAGCTGCCCAGCTCCTCGTATTCCTTCACGGTGACGAGCACCTTGTAGAGTACGGTCAGGATCAGGGCGCCCACGCAGTACACGCCCAGGGTGACCAGCATCTCCAGGCCGGTGGGAGCGTACTCGGTAACCTCGTGCAGGGGGTTGGGCACAAAGCCGCCGGAGATCATGCCCATGCCCTTGTCGATCCAGGTGCAGACGAATGTCAGCACCGCAGCCAAAGCCAGCAACTTCTCATTCTTGCGGAACTTGGGCACCACCAAGAGGGTGATGGCCGTGAAGCCGCAGACCATAGCCGTCCACATGAATGGTACCAAGCCGGTATGCCCGTGCAAGCCGAAGTAGAGGTATTCCAGGTGGGTCAGATGACTTGGAATTTTGCTGTAGGCCACCGTGAAAACCTCGAGGAAGAAGAAGAATATGTGCAGGATGATGGCGTAGGTGACGATCTTGGCCAGCGTCTGGATGGCCTCCTTGCCGGCATCGAACTTTGTCAGCTTGCGCACCAGCATGGCCAAGAGGATGAGCACCGCCGGGCCAGCCGCGAAGGCCGAAGCTAGAAAGCGCGGGGCCAGGATGGCCGTGAGCCAGAAGCCGCGGCCGGGCAGGCCGGCGTAGAGGAAGGCCGTCACAGTATGGATGGAGACCGCCCAGGGTATGGACAGATAGATCAGAGGCTTAACCCACTTGGGCGGCGGCATTTCCTTGCGCTCGGCTCCCAGGCAGGTCCAGCCGATAACGATGTTGAGCATCAAGTAGCCGTTCAGGACGATCATGTCCCAAAACAGAACCGAATTGGGCGTGGGGTGCAAAAGCACGTTGTTGACGCGCTGAGGCTTGCCCAGATCGGCCACGATAAAGAGCACGCACATGGTCACGGCGGCTACGGCTAGGAACTCGCCCAGGAGGGTGATGCGGCCGAAGATTTTGTAGTGATGCAGGTAGTAGGGCAGCACCAACATCACCGCCGAGGCGGCAACGCCGACCAGGAAGGTGAAATTGGCAATGTAGAATCCCCAGGAAACATCGCGGCTCATGCCCGTGATGGACAGGCCCTGCTGGAATTGCACGGAGTAGGCCCCGAAGCCCGCGCCGATGCCCACCAACAGGAGTACAAGCCAGCCCCAGTATCTCGGTTCACCTTGGAATGCTTTGTCGAGCATGGCTACCTCAAATCAAGTAGTAGACCTGGGGATTGGTGCCCAGGCCCGCGTTGCGGCGGATGGAGTACCGGCTGCGCAAGACCTTGCGGGGGGCCGAGCCTGCGTCGCTCATGTCTCCGAAAAGCATGGCGCCCTTGCTGGCTTCCACGCAGTAGGGAATCTGGCCCACTGCCAGCCGCTCGGTGCAGAAGGTGCATTTTTCCACCACGCCCTTGGTGCGGGTGGGGTAGTCCTTGTTGGCCGGGGTTGCGGGCAGGAATTTGCGGGGGGCGTGGAAATTGAAGCTGCGCGAGCCGTAGGGGCAGGCGGCCATGCAGAAGCGGCAACCGATACAGCGGTGCATGTCCATCATTATGATACCGTCCTCGCGGCGGAAGGTGGCCTTGGTGGGACACACCCGCACGCAGGGCGGATTGTCGCAGTGATTGCACATCACCAGGAAGGACTTCTCCTTGACCTCTTCCTCGACGTATTCCTGCTCCAGTTCCGGGAAGGCGGCTTCGTAGTGAGCCTCCCAGATCCACTTGATGTTTTGCTTGGAGTCAATCTTGGGGATGTTGTGATTGGTGACGCAGGCCTCCATACAGGCCTGGCGCACCGCTGGGGTCATTTTGCGGATGTCCATGGCCAGACCCCAACGCTTGGCCGTCAGCCCCGAGGCGGCGGGCATTTCCGCCGCATCAAGCTGCCCGGGCCACAAGAGCTCGAAAGCCGTTTTGCCTCCCAGCCCGAATGCTGCGGAAAGCCCGGCTATCTTCAAGAAGTCTCTCCTGTTGAGGGCCATTATCTGCTCTCCTTCGGGTAGGTGTGGCAATCCCAGCAGAAGGGGTTAACGCCCACGTAGTTATGGCACTGGTCACAGAACTTGGCCTTGTCAGTGTGGCAGCGTAGGCACTCGTTGGTCAGGCTCATGTTGTGCTGCTTGCCGTTAGCTGCCACGAAGATACGATTACCGTCGCGCACCACCGAATCGCGCCATTCGTTAAGAAGCTGCATGTGGGAAGCGCGCATGTACTCCTTAGGAGCCACACACTCCTTGACGTCTTTGGGCAGCTCGATCTTGGGCTCGGGCGCCGTCTTGCCCATGGCACTCCACAAGGGGAAGGTGAAGATGGCCAGGAAAATCAGCAACCCGACGATGATGATGGGTTTGTCTTTGATTTGCATTACTCGTCACCTTCCTCTCCGCCGCCTTCCCCGTCATCTTCGGGGAAGTCTATGGGCGGCAGGCCCGCTTCCTCGCGCAAGTCGTTGATCTCCTCGCCGCGCAGGTTGGTCTGGCGGGAGTTTTCTCCCTCCATGATCAGCGCGTTGGCCACCAGCTCGGTGAGTCCGGCCACCGCCACCCCGGGCACCCAGTAGTCCATCAGGGGCTTCAATGAGGCGCGGTCGATGGCGCATATGTTGGCCAGCATGTTGACACCGTGTTTCTCGTGCACATAACGCACGGCGTTGGCTCGGGGCAGACCGCCGCGCAAGCGCTGCTCCATGTTCTCACCGGCGTTCAAACCCGAGCCCGAGCCGCAGCAGAAGGTCTGCTCGCGGATGGTGCTATCGGGCATCTCGAAGAAGTTGTTCACCACACTGTTTAGCACGTAGCGGGGCTCTTCCAGAAAACCCATACCGCGGCTAGTGTTACAGGAGTCGTGCCAGGTGACGTTGTAGTGATCGTTGCGGCTTTTGTCAATTTTCAGCTTATTGTGCTGGATGCAGTCGGCGGTGAACTCGCTGATATGCACCATCTTGGTGGACTTAGCGTTGTTGAACGCCGTGCCGGTGAGCGGGTTTTTGGGCACCTCCAGGTGGTCGGCCGGGCCGTTCATGGTGTCCATGTACTGGTGCACCACCCGCCACATGTGCCCGCACTCGCCGCCCAGAATCCACTTGACGCCCAGACGTTTGGACTCGGCGTACATCTTGTAGTTCAGCCTCTTCATAGTCTCGTTGTTGGTGAAGAAGCCGAAGTTGCCGCCCTCCGAGGCGTAGGTGGACCAGGTATAGTCCAGGCCCAGATGCTCGAAGAGGATCAGATAGCCCATGCAGGTGAAGATACCGGGGTCGGCGAAGACGTCGCCCGAGGGGGTCACGAAGAGTATCTCGGCGCCCTTGCGATTGAAGGTGGGCTCGATGGCGATGCCCACGTTCTCCTCGATATCGCTCAGAAGATACTCAATGTTTTCCTTGAAGGTGTGAGGCTTCAGGCCCAGGTGGTTGCCAACGTGGTAGCAGGCGTTCACCGGGGTGCCGATCCAGTCGATCTGCAGGCCCAATAGGTTAAGTATCTCGCGGGCGATGATGGTGACCTCGGCGGTGTCGATGCCGTAGGGACAAAAGACCGAGCAGCGACGGCACTCGGTGCACTGAAAGAAATAGTAAAACCACTCCTTGATGACTTCCTCGGTGAGTTTACGCCCCCCGGCCAGCTTGCCCAGTATTTTGCCCGCCGTCTTGAACTCGCCGCGGTAGACGCTGCGGATCAATTCGGCGCGCAGGACCGGCATGTTCTTAGGGTCGCCGGTGCCGATGAAGAAGTGGCATTTGTCGGCGCAGGCGCCGCAGCGCACGCAGATGTCCATGAATACCTGGAAGGAGCGGAAGCGGTTCAGGCGGTCCTTGAGGCCCTCCTTGACGATGCCCTTCCAGTCTGCGGGTAGCTTCCAATCGGCATCAGCCGGTGCCCAGATCCGGCCGTGTTGGCCGCCCATGCCCTTCAGGCTGGAGAGCTTGACTGGGTGGCAGTACATGCCCGGGCGAAACTCGGGCTTAGTGTCCATCCAGTTCTCGCTGGGGGGCTGGTGCCCCAGGGCTTTGGCGATCTCTTGAGGCTTGGGTGTTTGCGTAGCCATATTATGCTTCCTTCTCCACTGGGAGTCCCGCCTCGATCATCTGCTCCCGGAAGTCGTCCTCGTACTCGGCGTAGGTATGGAAGTGGACCTCGGGGTTCCAGGGGTTGATGTGCCTGACCTCGCGGCTGTTGTTGACCATGTTACGGGTGGGGCTGAGCCACACGCCGCCCAAATGCATCAGCTTGCTGAAGGGGAAGTAGATCAAGAGAGTGCAGACCAGAAACAGATGCACGAAAAACCAAGCGCTGATGGGCTCGGCGGGTAGAACCGGGTGGAAGGTGGCCAGGCCGATGGCCAGCTTCTTGACAGCCACCACGTCCACTTTGAGCACGTAGCGCATGATGATGCCGGTTTTGGCGATGAGAATGATAAGCAACAACGGAAACCAGTCGGAAGCCAGGGAGATGTAGCGCACCTGGGGAAGCACCAACCGCCGTAGGAGCAGGAAGGTGATCGCCGCCAAGAGGATCACGCCGCTCTGGGCCAACAGGGGTAGGCTTACTTCCAGTCCGTTGGGGCTGGGCAGGGGCAGGCCCATCTCGAAGAAGGTGTCGGCAGCCTCGATGGCCTGGATCAGGGCCGGCACCGGCTCGAAGAAGAAACGCATATGCCTTAAAACCACGATCAGGAAGGACCAGTGGAAGAGTAGGCCGAAGAGCCACAGCCATTTGGCGGAGCCGTAACGTACCTTGCCCCCTTCGCGGTATTCCATCTTAGTGTTGCGGAAAAGCGAGCGGAAGAGGAACACCTCCAGGAGCATCCGCACGATAACCGCCCCGGTGGAGCAAGGGTTGTCGATTTTGTTAGTTTTGACCCAGTCAAGGCCTTTGGCTTGACCGCAGGTGGTGGGAATTCTGAAAGGCACCGGCGAGCTAGACCATTTCAGCACTCGATAGGCCACGCCCAAAAGAAAAATGGCCAGGGCCGCATAAGGGAACACCACCCCCATGAGGTAGCACAAATCCAAAGCCACCCCTGCGAACGCAATCAGAACGAGTGCCGTTGCGGCAACGATGGAAAAAATGAAGTTCATCGAACACTACCTCGTTTCAGGTTTGGCTGTCATGGTTTATTCCCTTAATTATATTAATGTTCAACCACCGCTGCCAGCCCCGTGCGGGAGTCTGGCGGCTATTTCGTCGGCGGCAAATCCGGCTCTTCCTGCTGGGGTATGGGGCAAAGGATGTCTGCCCTCCTTATCACCTGATAATAAAGCCTTTTAACTTCCTCGGCCTTCATCTCGTAGATGCGCTGGCGCACCTCTATAAACACATCGAAGGCCATAAGGAGCACCTGGTCCAAGCGCCCCTCCAGAGCGCACATTTCCTCAGCCAGACCCTTTTGGGCGATTTGCTGACCCAGCTCATGCCAAATAAGGGTCTTGAGGCTGGGGATGAAGCCCAAGGCCTGGGTGGGGCTGAAGTCCTGGATGGCCCGGATGCGCACGATGCGGTTCAGGCTGGCCAGTATCTTCTCGCGATCCATATCCCCCACCAACTCGCCGAAGAGGATGTCGGTCTCCTTCGCTAGGGTGTGCCCCACCGGGTTTTGGAACTGATCCTTTTTACGCTTGAGGAAGCTGGCCGACTCGTCGGGGTAGGTGGCCACCACCTGGCTGAACCACTGGTCCACCAGGGCTTCCCGTTTACGGCTTAAAATTTCTGTCAGGGCCAAAATAATAATTTCCACGTCCGCCATATTCCCGGCCGAAGGGGCCCGCCGAGGCTCCAGGAGAGAGTCGCGGGGCCTGGCCGGGGCCTTGGGGATTTTGTCTAATGCAATTAAGTAGTTAGTGCCTCAAACCCTAGATATAAATTGTTAACACACCCTCCTGAGGACGTCAAGCATCTTGCGCATCGGCGACTTCCCAGACCTAATTAGCTGAAATAATACCAAATTGCATGATAGGATAAAACCAAAACTACCCCTAGGCCAGCTCGGCTTGGTTCCCGAGGCCGGGAAAATCTACAATGCATGGCGACGCCTAAGACCGCGGGCCGCGGCGGCCCCAATCGAGAGAAGGCACCAACATGGCCACCTACACCTGGTTCCACCACCTGACCCTGGCCACCGGCGATGGACCAAACCATACGCTTCTGGCGCGACCTTATCGGGCTGCCCTTGGTGGCCGGCCTGGGCAAACCCATAGACCGGCAGTATTTCTTCGAAATCGCCCCGGGCTCCCTGCTGGGCTTCTTCGAGTGGCTGGGGGTAGAGCCAGTGCCGGAGTAAGACCACGGCTATCCCACCCAGGAGCCCTTCGCCTTCGACCACCTGGCCATCGACGTAGCCGACGAAGATGATCTGTGAGAGCTTAAGACCCGCCTGGAGGCTACCGGCTTCTGGGTCAGCGAGCCCATCGACCATGCCTTCATCCACTTCATCTATAATCCTGGTTCTTAGTCGTTACCTGTGGGATTTGATGAGTTCCCCCAATGGTGCGGTGATGAAATAGATCATGGTCATGAAGGTGAAGACATTAAGGTAGCCTCTGGCTTTTGCCCTGGCGGCCTGGAAGATGCCGTTAAGCCCCTCCAAGTGGGCGTTGGAATGGTTGGAGGTCCAACTGTTGTTTTTCGGATTAATTTGACGAAATTTTCTGATTATTTTGGACTGATCCTTCCTTTTTTATTTGATCAGATGAATTTTGTTGCGGCGATGCGGACGTGCTCCGGGGAGACGACCTGAGCCTGCTCCTCGGCGGCAGCTATAAGCGCGCCTCGGTCCCGGTGGTTGGCCTTTCGGAAGAGGCCTCCGGAGCCCTTGCTGTATGGCGGTGACGGCCTGATCAGAGAAAAGGTTCTGCTTGACGCCACGATTTTCAGGTGGTGCAGGTGGTGCAGGAGGTAGGCCTGCATATCCTGGAGGGAGACGCCGGCCAGATGGCTTCTGGCCACGACCCTGGAGGCCAGGGGCAGGGAAATTCTGTATAGGAGGAGGCCGGCAAGGTTGTTTTGGCCGGCTAGGATGACGGGCAGGATTGGCTTGGAGTCTCCCTGAAACTGAGTGATGGTGTGCAACGCGGCCAGGATTTGAGGCCTGAGGAAGGAGGCTGCATCGATGATGAGGCCGGGTTGCTTCCTGCGGTCCTGGGTGATCTCCAGGGCCTGTTTTCTTATGAGCTTGGTGAGGACGGCCTTGGAGAAGCTGGCGTGTCCACTTCGAGCTCGACACAGATTTGCCTGTAGCGTTCCAAGATGGAGCCCTGTGAGGTGGTGACCCAGATGATCTGATACTCGGATGGGTGCCTTCTGCTGGCGGCTCAGCGCAAGGCGGTGGATTTCCCGCTGCCCACATCTCCGGTGACCAGGGCCAGTGCGCCGAGGCGGATGGCGTATTCGGAGCGTTTGGCCACGGCGAGGACCTCGGCGGTCTGCATTATTATCTTTGGGCGCCAGATCAGAGCTGAAGGGCTCCATGGTGAGGGCAAAGAAGACGCGGTAGTTTGGTCGCATGAGTTGCTGACCTCTGGATCTGGTTTTTGCGAGACACGGGGTCCGCCAGTGGTGGCCGTGGTGGAGCTGGATTCCAAGCGCAGCAGATGGTGATAGCGTTTGACCCTGCAGGTGATAGCGTTTGACCCTGCAATTGACGGCTAAGTTCAGCGATCTGGGCAAGCCGTGGGAGCGATTTTCCAGTAGGACTTCTACGCGGTCGGTGGTGATGGTCGTGGTATAAGGAGGATGTTTTGCTTGCCGATCCGAGGCGCTGGGGCCTCATATAGCCTGCCGGCCAGGGAGATGGTGCGGCCCACCAGGACCACACGGCGCGTGGCTTTTTTTCTGAAGTAGTCTCTCAAGTCGGTGTGGGCTGGTCTTACGCATTCCCTCTTGCTGGTAAAGCGTTATAGGGGGGCCTGCCCGGTGCCCAGATGCTTGCGCTGGTAGTAAATGTCCCTAATCCAGCATTCCAGGGCCTCATTGATGCCCCGAAGGGTGTCACCCTTGAAGCCGGGGAGAAATTGGGACCTGACAGTGCGGAAGAATCTTTCGACCTTGCCCCTGCTCTGGGGCACGTAGTGCAGTGAGTGGACCAGGGCGATGCCCAGGGAGGCGGTGATCTTTTCCAGGTGGTGGGAGCGGACGGCTGGGCCGTGGTCGAGGTAGATCTTGCGTGGTAGCCCCCGCTTGAGCAGGGTCTGGCGCAAGACCTGTAGATAAATGGCTAGGCCCTCGGAGAGGTAAGACTCGGCATGGGCGATCAGGCGGCTCTTGTCGTCGATGTAAGGATGAAGGCGAAGAGATAGGTCTTGCGCCGTTTGCCGCCCACCAGGAGCATTGGCCCATGCATGGCGTCACCCTACCAAATGTCGTTGGGCAGCTCGGTCTAGAAGCGCCTGCGGTCGACAGGTGTGGGCGACCTGTTTGCCCATCAGCCTCTGCTGGCGCAGTAAGCGGTAAGACGGTGGGCGCCTTGAGAATCACGTCGAGCAAGGTCAAGCGTCGGTGCATAATCTCGCTGATGAGGGTAGTCACTGACGCAGTGGGCAGCTCCCTGCGCAGGCGGACAGGGCCTGGGCGGTGTCCTCCCTCGTCCAAGGCCCTGCTGCCGCCCCGGTCATTCCTGCTCATGGGGTAGCGGGATTCCCGCTTGCCACCACCCTGACGGTAGAGCCTGAACCCATCCCAAAAAGGTGGAACGCGACCGCCTGGTGCGGTTGGAGAAGGGGATTTGCCACCGCTGGGTGCACTTGTCCCGCAGGAACCTCTCCCTTTCACCATACTCCGTGTAGTCCCTGGCAAAAAAGTCGCTGATGACCTTGAAACGGAAGATGGCTACCCGTTTTTGCTGAGTCGGTCCTCCATGAGGGTGTTTCGCCCAGGTGTAGACCGGGGGGTTGGGCTAGGACAACGGCACCCTTGGGTCGGGGGCTCTGGGAAGGAAAGGGCTCTCGCGT
Organism: Desulfarculales bacterium; assembly: GCA_965112955.2. Classification (GTDB taxonomy): domain Bacteria; phylum Desulfobacterota; class Desulfarculia; order Desulfarculales; family Desulfarculaceae; genus JACRDC01. Next base: position 1,028 of record CBCOTF020000207.1, on the reverse strand, counting down.
TGCGCCGACCGGCTGGCCCCGGCCACTGAGCCAATTGACGGCCCAAGCAGGTCGCCCGACCAGCTGGACCCCAGGTATAAGCTCACCTGCCGCAGCAGATCCTTGAGCCAGTGGCGTTGGCAGGACGCTCCCACACCACGGGGCACTTCTCCGACCGGGGCCAGGGGAAACGCCGCCCCAGCCCCATGATCTTCTTAACGCAGGCTGCAACGAAAGTACGATGGCAACCAGATGGCAGGGAGTTATTCCCGTCTCTCGGGGTCAGGGGTGCTCCATCGTTCTCAACCCCTTCCTCATTTCTGGACTCACACCCAAGGTCCAAGATAGTGGGATAAAGATCCCTACCTGACCAAACCAATCTGAAAAATCCCCTTACTTCCCGATAAAAACAAAACAAAAATCAACAATCGACCTAGACCGCAAGCAAAAACCGGTCATCTTCGTTACCACCGGCAAGGACAGGGGCTATCTGGTCCTGTCCCGTCGCTTCCTGCGTTAGCATGACGGCGACCACAACAATATCGCCGAGGGGGTCTACGACATGTGGCCAGCCTCCCTAGCCGCCATCGGCGAAAGCTTCTCCAACGTCAACGTAGACTGGTTCCATGTATTCCAACTCTTTACCATAGCCGTAGACGAGGTCCGAAAGGCCAAGGCGAAAGAGCATAAACGACCCCACGCCACCCGTTGGGCCGTGCTCAAGGCCGCTGACGACGGCAGTCTAACCGAAAAACAACAACAGGCCCTGACCAAACTTGAAGCCGGCGGCTTCGCCATCGCCACCGACTGGCGGCTCAAGGAGATGCTGCACTGGACCTAGAAAGGCCACCTCTGTGCGGGTCACCCAATGGGGCATTATCCCTTTCATCCGCCATGCCCTGAAGTGCATAGCGCCTGACACCAAAATCTTAGCCTCGGTCCTCAAGGCGCTCATGACTCTGGAAGAGCATGCCCACCTGATGTGATCCTAAGTCGCTGGACCTCCAACCATTCCAACGCCCGCCTGGAGGGGCTTAACGGCATCTTCC
>CBCOTF020000206.1:0-5141 GCA_965112955.2 Desulfarculales bacterium | reverse complement strand
GGCCTGCATGTCCTGGAGGGAGACGCCGGCCAGATGGCTTCTGGCCACGACCCTGAAGGCCAGGGGCAGGGAGGTTCTGTATATGAGGAGGTCGGCGAGGTTGTTCCGGCCGGCCAGGATGATGGGCAGGAATGGCTTGGAGCCTCCCTGAAACTGAGTGATGTTGTGCAACTCGGCCGAGACTTGAAGCCTGAGGAGGGAGGCTTCATCGATGATGAGGACGGGTGTCTTCTTGCGATCCTGGGCGACCTTCAGGACCTGTTTTCTTATGAGCTTGGTGAGGATCGCCCTGGAGAAGCTGGTGGTGTCCACTTCGAGCTCGACGCAAATTTGCCTGTAGAGTTCCAGGATGGAGTTCTGTGAGGCGGTAATCCAGATGATCTGATACTCGGATGGGTGCAGCCTGCTGGCGGCCCAGCGCAAGGCGGTGGCTTTACCGCTGCCCATATCTCCGGTGACCAAGGCCAGTGCGCCGAGGTGGATGGCGTATTCGAAGCGTTTGGCCACGCCGAGGACCTCGGCAGTCTGCATTCTTTCCTCGGGCGCCAGGTCAAAGTCGAAGGACTCCCTGGTGAGGGCAAAGAAGGTGCGGTAATTTGGTTTCATGAGTTGCTGACCTCAGGGTTTGATTTTTGCGAGAAAAGGGAGCCGCCAGTGGGGGCCGTGGTGGAGCTGGATTCCAAGCGCAGTAGATGGTGGTCGAGCTTGACCCTGCAATTGACGGCGAGGTCCAGCGGCCTGACCAAGCCGTGGAAGCGATTTTCCAGTAGGATCTCTACGCGGTTGGGGTCATGATTGTGGTAAAGAAGGATGATTTGTTTGCCGATCAGAGGCACTGGGGCCTTGTATAGTCTATCGGCCAGGGAGGCGTTGCGGTGAGTGGACCAGGGCGATGCCTAGGGAGGCGATGATCTCTTCCAGGTGGTATGAGTGGAAGGCTGGGCCGTTGTCGAGGTAGAGCTTGCGTGGCGGCCCCGTTTGAGCAGGGCCTGGCGCAAGGCCTGTAGATAAGTGGCCAGGCCCTCGGAGAAGTAAACTTCGGCATGGGCGATCAGGCGGCTCATGTCGTTGATGAAAGCGAAGAGGTAGGTCTTGCGCCGTTTGTCGCTCACCAGGAACATCGGCCCATGCATGGCGTCTTTCTGCCAAATATCGTTGGGCATCTCGGCCTCGAAGCGCCTGCAGCCAACAGGTGGAGCGACCTGCTTGCCCATCAGCCCCCTGCTGGTACAGGAAGCGGTAGACGGTGGGCGCCTTGAGGATCACGTCGAGCAAGGTCAAACGTTGGCGCATCATCTCGCTGAAGAGGGTAGTCACTGACGCAGTGGGCAGTGCCCTGCGCAGGCGGACCAGGGTCTGGGCGGTGTCCTCGTCCAAGGCCCTGCTGCCGCCCCGCTCATTCCTGCTCATGGGGTAGAGGGATTCCAGCCTGCCGCCGCCTTGGCGGTAGAGCCTGACCCATCCCAGGATGGTGGAGTGCGATAGCCTAATGCGGTTGGAGGAAGGAATTTGCCACCGCTGAGCGCACTTATCCCGCAGTAACCTCTCCCGTTCACCTCGCTCCATGTAGTCCTTGGCAAGAAAGTCACTGATGACGCCGAAGCGAAAGATGGCTCCTCTTTTTTTCTGGTCCTCGTCCCTGTTGGTCCTCCACGGGGGTGTTTCGCCCAGGCGTAGATCGGGGGGCCGGGCCAGGACAACGGCACTCTCGATTAGGTGGCTCAGGGAGGGAAAGGGCTCTCGCTTTGCGTCGACCGGCTGGCCACGGCCAAACTCCGGCCACATAGCCAATCGAAGGTCCTAAGCAGATCGTCCGACCAGCTTGACCCAAGGTATAGGTTCACCTGCCGCAGCAGGCCCTTGAGCTAGTGGCGCTGGTGGGAGCTCGGCAGGCCAGGGCCTCATCTGCCTCGAGCCAGCTTATTGTAAAGGTGTTGCCGAATGGTCTCCATCGGAAGCTGGAACCGGTTCCAACAGCCCCACGGCCGCAACCGAATCACACCGCCCGGCAGTGTTAGGGCAGCGGAAACGCCAAAGTCAGTAAAGGCTTCATCAAAATAGACAGGCACGAAGCCGTGCCCCCAAAGCCGGATGCTTCCACACCGGGGCACCTCTCCGGTCGGGCCAGGAAAACAGCCGTCCCAGCTCCATGATTTTTTAACGCAGGCTGCAATGAGAAGTACGATGGCAATCAGATAGCAGGTAATTATTCCCGTCTCTCGGGGTCAGGGGTGTTCCACCACCCTCGGCCACTTCCTAATTCCTGAACCCACATCTAAGGTCCAGAATAATAGGATAAAGTCCCTACTTGGTCAAGCCAATCTGAAAAGTTCCCTTACTTCCCGACCAGAACAAAGCAAGAATCAACAGTCGGCAATACAGGCCGCTGGCCTCCAGGCCTCTGAAGCTAGCGCGCGACCCGGGCCGGACCGGGGGCTGGGGTCCATCTCCGCAATCCTCCCACCGGATTTATCGGTGGTTATATCACACGCCCGCGTGGTTAGGTCGTAAGCCCCAGTTCGGCGATGAGCCGGTCCATATATCCCAGTAGAAATTGGCGCTGGGCCGGTCTGGCGTAGCCGGTGCATTTGCAGCGCAGAGAGTTGTGGGCGCGCACCAACAACTCCAGGCGCAAGGACTCTTCCTCCAGCACCAGGGCCATACGGTGGGGACCGCAGTCCTTGTGGGCAGCCTGCTCGGGGCTCAAGAGATCCGGGGGCACGTCTAACCAGTATACGCCATCCATGGCCGCGGGGGGCAGGGTATTCGCCAAGTGCTGGGCCAGCTTTTCCATGTCCGGACGGCGCATTTCATCCAACACCAGCGAGCGCATCAAGATCCCTCCGACGTTTGGGCATCGCAGCGGCAGCCGCCACGAAAGGCATCGATAACGGCGTAGGCCCACAGGCAGGCCAGGAGCCCCCCCAGCACCAAGAACCAGACGGAGCCCTGGGCGCGCAACTGGGCGCTCAAGGCGGCGAAGTCGCCAGGCTGGGCCTCGGCCTCCTGAATGGCCACCACCGCCCGGCTGAGCTGGTGCAGTCCGAAACCCAGCATGATGATAAACAAGAGACTCATGGCCGCCACCATGATGGAGCCTTTAAACAGCTCGCGGTTGAGTATCTGCCCTATGCCCGGTACCAATAGGGACAACAGCGGTGAGACTATGGATCTGCGCATGCTTTAGCCCCCTACCGACCGTACACGGCCAGATAGTCGCGCACTTGTTGCAGGAGGCCTTCGTCCAGAAGACGGCGAACGCCCTCCACCAGCACTGGCTCGCTCGCGGCGTGCAGGTACTCAACGCACTGGCGGATGCCCAAAAGCGGCCACACCGGCAGGCCGGTGCGCTGAGTGAAGGCCTCCAGGGCATCGGCGCCGCGGGCGCCTTCCACTACCCGGCCTTGATCATCGTACACCGCCTGCACTTGCTCGCGGTCCACGGCCAGGGCTACGCCCAAGAGCCTGAGGGTGATGCCCTGGGCCTGCTCATGGGCGGCGAGCTTGTCCAGGAGCTCCACTTTGGTGGCCATGGAGGTGCCCACGTCGTCCAGGATCAAGACCCTGGCGCCGTCGGTCAAGGCCCCGGTGACGAACATGCTGCCCTTGCCGCTGGCCTCGCCGTGGGTTTTAGCCTCTTTGCGGTCGTACTCGAAGAGCACTTCCTGATCGTGGTCCTGCCACAGGGCGATGGCCGTGGCCTGGGCGATGGCGCTGCCCTTATAGGAAGGTCCCAGGAGCACGTCCACCTGCTTGGCCTGGCCGGATTGCATCAGCCATTGGGCAAAACAATGCCCCAGCTCCAGGGTCTGGCGGCCGCTGCGCATCACCCCCAGATTAGCGAAATAGGGGGTGGGGCGGCCGTCTTTAAGGTGCAGGCCCGAGCGGAATAACAGTGCCCCGCTCTGGGCCAAGAGCCGGGCCAGATTTTCTTGATATGGTTGCATCAGCTGTTCCTGTCAGGGGGTAGTATGTATTTGTCCACCAAGATGTAGGCGTAGCCACCCCAGGCCTCACTCGTGAAGCGCTGGTTCATGGCCGCGTAGAGCCCGGGCAAGGCCGGGGTGGCCTTCTCGATGTGGGTAACCGCCGTGTCGGGGTTTAGCGCCTCGTTCAGGCGGAAGGCCTTCACCTTGCCCTCAATACAACATAGCCCCGCCCACTAAGTCCAAGCTGTCGAAGTTGCTCAAAGCCTCGTAGATGGCCTGGTCCTCGTTAGTCAGGCTCAGATCGCTGGCGCAGTCGCGCAAAGTGCACCAACCCTGCTGCATAGCCAAGACCTGGGTCATCAGCCCGGCGTCCAGGGGGCAATCCTCATAGCCGGGGAATGCCTTGCGGAACTTGTTCAGGTGGTCCTTTTTCTTGTGGAAGCAGTTGCCGCTAAGCGCGATTAGCTCCGCGTCCAGGTAAACCAGGTAAACGTAGTCGCTTTGGCCACGCGCCAGCACGGCCGAGAAGCACCCCCGGTCGATGTGCGACAAGAAATCGTCGCCCAGGCGTTGGATGCTGGGCGCGGCTTCGGCCTGGCCGATCGCCCGGCACAGCTCCAGGCAGGCCGAGGTAAGATCACCGGGGCCGATGGGCGGCAGCGCGAAAGGCTCTGGGCCGTGGGACTGCATCAGGATAAGCAGATGCTCCCCCCAGGCCCGCCACAGAGGCCGGTAGTGTCCCCGCCACATGAATAAGTTGGTGAAGGTCAACTCTGAGGTCTGGTGCGGGTGCGTGCGCAAAAAGGCGCTAACGGCTTCTTTGTCAGCCATTTCCAGGGGCTTTAAGCCCTGACTCTCCAGGGGCGTGGGGCTCATGCGCCTCGCTCGTGAGGGTGGATGCCAACACAAATAACAAATATATATCTATTACCGCAAATCGCTCGCCAGGCCAAGGGGGCGGGTGCTGCCGAGTGCCTCGGCGCCCAATACGGGTTGAGTGGCGCCCTCCCCGGGCTGGCGTTACCGGTTCCCGTAGAGCCTTGTTAAACTTGCACCCTGCTGTTTTTCGGATTAATTTGACAAAAGTTCTCTGATTATCCTGGGCTGATTCTTCCTTGCTGTTTGGTCAGATCAATTCTGTTGCGGCGATGCGGACATGCTCCGGGGAGACGATCTGAGTCTGCTCCTCGGCGGCAGCTATGATCGCGCCTC
>CBCOTF020000205.1:0-6794 GCA_965112955.2 Desulfarculales bacterium | reverse complement strand
CACGATGAAGGGCAGCCAGCCCGGTCTGGCCACGACGCGGTTTCTGACAAAGACCTCGCACACTAGCAAGGCCGGCGGGAAGCCCTGAAAGAAGTGCCTCAGGCGATCGTAGTGGTTGCGCGACGGGCTGAACATTTTTTTGAGCCAGGTCAGGCCGGCACCGCCAGGAAGGCGGCCAGCATTCACATCAGGCTGCGGTTGGTATCGTTACCCCCGGTCATAATCCACCCTCCGGCGTCTATTGCTCCCCGTATTTGGCCACGTAGCCGCGTGGCGTGATCATGCGTTTCTGATAGGCGTAGCTCTGGCTATTGCCGATGATGACGATGGTTTGCATGTCCACCGCCGCTTCCCTGGTCTGCCCCAGGTTGTTGAGCAACACCGCTTGCCCCGGCCGCTGGGCCTGGGTCACCACCCCCACGGGCGTGGCGGCGGCGCGGTGGCGGCCGATGATTTCCAAGGCCCGGCCGAATTGCCAGGCGCGGCCCTTGCTTTTGGGATTGTACAAGGCGATGACCAGGTCGGCTTGGGCGGCCAAGTCCAGGCGGCGCTCTATCAGCTCCCAGGGCGTGAGGCGGTCGCTCAGGCTGATGCAGGCGAAGTCGTGGGACAGGGGCGCGCCCAATAGTGCCGCGGCCGCCGCCATCGCCGGCACCCCGGGGATCACCTCCACCTCCAAGCCGTTCGGCCCCAGGTCCAGGCCTCGGGCGCGGGCCAACTCGAAGACCACAGCGGCCATAGCGTAGATGCCCGGATCGCCGCCGGATATGAGCGCCACGCTCTGGCCGGCCTGGGCCTTTTCAACGGCCAAGGCGGCGCGTCTCAGCTCCTTGGTCATGCCGCTGGTCAGCACCTCCTGGCCGGTCAGCCAGGGCGCGGCCTGCTCTACGTAGGCCTTGTAGCCCAGCACCACCTGACAGCCGGCCAGGGCTTGGCGCGCCTGCTCGGTTATGCCCTTAGGCCCGCCGGGTCCGAGGCCTATGACGTAGAGCATGCCGGCGCACTGGCCAGGCCCAGGGCCAGGGTAGCGTTCAGGCTCTTGTGCTTGCTTACCAACAGCCGGCGGCTGTTTGCCGCCAGCAGGGCCGCTGCCTCGCATACGCTTGCCACTCCCATGTGCCTGGCCACCGTGGTGGAGGGGTGTGGCACCTCCACCACGGCCAGCTCCTCAGGGCTAAAAAAATTGAGCGGCAGACCCAGGTGTGCCGCCAGTTCCAATAATCCAACCTCGTCGCTTTTGGACTGCACGCTGGCCAGGCATGCTAGGCAGGCCGGGGACAGGCCTTGGTCTTGCAAAACATCGCGTACCAGGGCTTTCATCTCGTCGACGCCGGTGCCGCGGTTGCAGCCCATGCCCAGGGCCAGGGCCGGCGGGCGCAGCACCAGCCAGGAAGGCGGGGGCTCCAGGCGGTGCCAGCCCACCCATATCAGGGGCTGTCGCGGCCAGCCCTTGACTTGCTCCTGGCTGACCAAGGCGAAGAGCCCCGGCCAGCGCCGCTCCAGGATGGGCCATAGCCAGCCTTCGGGGTCGTGCACCCCGGGTCGGCGCCCTCCAAGAGGGCCATGCTGCCCTGGCTAGGGCCATCAGGTTCTCCACGCGGAAGCCCAACTCGCCCGCCAGCATCTCCAGGCTGGGCAGGTTGGCTGTGTCGGTGGCCGTAGTGATCACCGCCTGGCCACCCAGTATCTCGGCCACGCGGCGGGCCAGGGCGTTGGACCCGCCCAAGTGCCCGGACAACAGGCTCACGGCGTAGCGCCCGGCCTGGTCCACCACTACCACGGCCGGGTCCTGAGCCTTGTGATGCAGCAAGGGGGCTAGGGCGCGCACCACGATGCCGGCTGCGGCCAAGATCACGTGCCCGCCGTATTCCAGAAAATTGGCGGCCAGGGCCAGGGCTAAGCGGTCAAAGAGCTCCTCGCCATCAGGCAGATAGGCCAGAGACCGGGGCAGGAACAGCGTCGCCCCGGATAGGGAAGGGGCCAGGGTGCGCGCCACTTCGGCACCGGTTGGGGTGATGGCGTAGACCGCCAGGGTTGAGGCAGGGCGTTCATGGCGTGCCTCCGGGTCCGCGCCCGCCCTGACGATAACCATGGCTGAAGCCCGCGTCATATAGGCGCGAGGCCGGCGTGCTCTGGCCGCTGGCCAGAGCGGCCACCGCCGGTCCGGTCAGGATCAGGGCCTGGCGTTTCAGACCGACGCGCTCCAAGTCCTGGGGCAGGGCTTGGGCTGTGGTCCACAGCACCTGTTCGTCGGGCCAGCTAGCGCGGTATACCACCGCCACCGGCGCCTCCGGTCCCAGGGAGGCGCAGAGCGCTGCGGAGACGGTCTGCCCTTGCCCGGCCGAGAGATAGATGGCTAGGCTGGCGCCGTGGGCGGCCAGGGATGCCAGGTCTTCGCCAGCGGGCACGGGAGTGCGCCCGGGGGCGCGGGTGATGATCAGGCTTTGGCAGACCTCGGGCAGGGTGTACTCCAGGCCCAGGCTGGCGGCGGCGGCAAAGGCGGCGGTGATTCCAGGGATGATGCGAAAAGGCACGCCTTGCCCCGCCAGGGCATTGAGCTGCTCGCGTAAGGCTCCGTAGAGGCTGGGGTCGCCGGTATGTAGGCGTACCACCCGCAAGCCTTGGCGGTGCCCCTCGGCGAGATGGATCACGATCTCTTCCAGGACCAGGCCGGCCGAGCCCACGGCCCGAACCTGGGTGCGGCACCAGCCTAGCATCTCCCGACTGACCAGGGAGCCGGCGTACACCACCAGGTCGGCCTGCTCCAAGGCCCTTCGGCCAGCCACGGTGATCAGCTCGGGGTCGCCGGGGCCGGCGCCCACGAAGAGCACGGGATGTAGATCAGGCTGGCTCATGTCTATGCTCCCGGCGCCGTGCACGCGCCCTTGATCAGCCACACTGGGTTCAGGGCCTTGAGGAAGGTACCGCCGCCCAGGGGCGCACCTCGGCTCACCTGAATTTGGGTCGCCTCCAGGTCCAGTCCCTCCTGGCTTATAACGCGGCGGGCCGTCTCCAGGGCCTCCAAACGCACCGCCGCCACCACCATGACCCCGCCGGGAGGAAGCCGCCCTCGCGCCATACTGATGATGCTTCCCAGCTCCGCGCCGCCGCCGCCGATGAAAACGCGGTCAGGGGCGGGCAGGTCCTCCAGGCCCCGGGGCAGCTGGGCCTGCACGATCTCCAGGTTAGCGACCCCAAAGCGCCGGCGGTTGGCCGCGATCATTTCCACCCGCCGGGGCTCGCGCTCTACGGCCACGATGCGCCCGCCAGGCAGAAGCAGGCTGGCCTCTAGCCCCAGGGAGCCGCAGCCGGCCCCCAGGTCCCACAGGGTCAGGTTCTCAGTCAGGTCCAGCTTGGCCAGGGCCATCACCCGCACCTCGGCCTTGGTGATCAGGCCGGCCTGGTGCTCGTAGGCCTCCTCGGCCAGCCCCAGGCTCAAGCGTTGGGGCCAGGTATGGCGTTTTAGCACCACCAGGTTAAGTGGCGAGAAATGTGTCGCCGCCGCCTGGGCCAGGGAGTATTCTCCCAGGCGTTCGTCGGGGCCGCCCAAGTCTTCCAGGACGCAGAGTCGCCAATCTTCCTGCCCGCGTTGCAAGAGCAGGTTGGCCAGAGCTGCGGGATTGTTGCGGGGGTCGGTGAAGACCGCCAGCCGTTTCCGGCCGGCCAGGGCTGGCAGCAGATCCTCCAGGCCCCGGCCATGCAGGCTCACCACGCCGGCTTCCTGCCAGGGCTCCTTCAGGCGGGCGAAGGCGACCTGCACGGTGGTGACGTTGGGGTGGATCACCAGGGTCTCGGGTCCCAGCTTCTCGGCCAGGCGCTGGGCGATGCCGAAGAATCCGGGGTCGCCGGAGGCAAGCACCGCCACCCGCCGCTTCTGGGCCAAGCGTTCCAGCTGGTTAAGCCAGGATTCCAGGCGCCCCTCCAGTAGCAAGCGTTGCCCCAGGTGCCGGGGAAACAGCTCCAGCAGGCGCCGACCGCCGGCCAGCACCTGGGCCTGCTCCACCAAGCGCAGGCTATTGGCCGGCAGATCATCTAGGCCCATGCCCACGCCGACAACTTGGATGGGTATCATGCTGTCTTCTCCTCGCGGTTCCCCTGAAAGAGCACCCGGCCCTCGTAATCCAGGATCATGGTCCATAGCCCGGGGACTGGATGTGCCAGTTGGGTCATGGACTGCAACAGCCGCTTCCCCACGACTCCGACCAAATCCAGGCGGCTGGCCTGGGCCAGAATTTTTAGGGCCTGGCGGGCGGTGTTAGCCTCACACACCTCCCGGCACAAGCCAGACTCCGCCCCGGCCTCCTCCAGCCAGCTGGCCAGGCGCATCAGCTCCAGGGGGGCGCGGTGGGCGTGGGTGCAGTTCAACCCCTGGGCCTGCTTAATGGCCTTACCGAAATAGCATACCACCCCAGGCGCCGATAGCCCTGCTTCCGGGCTTGTTGCAGGGCGTGGCCGAAGAAGTCGGCGATCTGTACGAAGCATAGATCCGGCAGGTCGGGGCGCAGGGCTTGGGCGTATTTTTCGCTGCGGCCCCCGGTGGTGAGGACTACCTCCAGCTGGCCGGCGGCTCGAGCCACCAACAGGGCGCTGTCGATGGTGGCGGTGTAGGCCTCGTGGCTGAAGGGTTTGACCAGCCCGGTGGTGCCCAATATGGAGATGCCGCCTTCTATGCCAAGGCGGGGGTTGAGGGTGCGCCGGGCCAGGCGCTCGCCCTCGGGTACGCTGATCTCCACCCGGGCGGCTAGGGTTGATCCGGCTGGCCTCATTTCATGCCAGGTTTCCATCAGGGACCGTTCTATCATGGCTCTGGGCACGGGGTTGATGGCCGGCTGGCCCACGGTTACCGGCAGCCCGGGGCGTGTTACCAGTCCCACGCCGGGGCCGCCGCTGAGCAGGATGCCCGGCGGGTCGTCGGCGGGCATCCTGTCTAGCCTGACCTGGGTTTGGATGGCCGCGCCGTTAGTCACGTCGGGGTCATCGCCGGCGTCCTTGACCACTGTGGCTTGGGCCTGCCCCGGGGTCAGAATCAGGGTTTGGCTCACGGCGATGGAGGCGCTGCCCGAGGGCAGGGGGATTCTCACCTGGGTCGGCGCCTCGCCGGTCAGCAGGAGCATCAAGGCCGCTTTGGCGGCGGCGGTCGCCGCGCTGCTGTGGAAAAGCCGGTCCTGAGCGACGCCTGGCCATTCAGTACCACCAAGTAAATAGGAGGGTCACCGCCACCACGCTTAGCACTCGTGCGCCCTGGCCCATGATCAAGAGTTGGGTGCCCAGCCCCGGCGAGAAGATGCCCATGTAATGGGGCAGCTGGTGGCTCAGGGCGCGCACTGGCGTGGCCACCACGTTGCCGATCAAAAGCGCGATGACGATCTCTTTTACCCCCAGGCTGCCGGAGTGCAGCAGCGCCCCGGCGGCTGCGAAGCCGCGGTAAATCGGCCATCACGCCGAAGAAGACCACGCTCATAGCCTCCACGGAGATCGTCTCGCTGGAGACCCAGCGGGCTAAGGCCTGCCCAGCCAGACAAAGAATCCTTCCTGGGCTAGCACGAAAATGATCAGGTATACCGGCAGGATTATCAACAGCAGGCGCTTGAGGCGGCTCAGGAATTTGCCATGTCTCCACAGTACCTGGCGCCAGGCTTGGGCGCTGCGGTGGCTTGGTCAAGCAGGGGCAGGTCGGCGGTAGGATGACCCGGCTCAAGGCGATTACCCCAAGGCAACGCAGCAGCGGCCAGTAGGGTCATGCCGAAATACATTAGCGCCACCTGGCTCATGAGGGCGTAGACCACGAAGAAGGTGGTGCAGGTGCAGGAAGTAGGCCGGTAGGCTGGCGTTTAGAAGGTTGGCTAGCATCAACTGGCGCTTGGTCAGCTTGCCTTCTTGCCAGAGAAAAAGCAGGGTGTTGGCCGCCACTCCTGAGGCGAAAGCCGCCGAAAGCCGCCCCCGCCTCTTGGGGCAGGCGTGCTCTCTTCACCAGGGGCCAGACCAACACGCCCAGCCGGGCGGTCCAGCCCAACCTCGATGATCTGTCCCACCAGAGGCCGCCGGCGATGAAGGCCAGGGTCCCTAGCAGGGTCTGAGCAACTTGTCCCACCACAGACCGGGCTGCGCCAGGTCCGGTGACAGGGCCGGTGCTAGCGCCAGATATACACTACCGGCCAGTACCAGCGCCCCCAGGGCGATCCACAAGCCTCGCCCCGGCGGCCCGGATGCCCCCCCTGCCGTGGCCGGCTGTTTGAGGCGGCTGATCCGCAAAGGAGGTGGTCGGGGTGCTCTGACTGCGGGCCTCATCTTGGTCGTCCAACCCTGGGTCGATCCCTTGACGATCATCAGAGAAAGATAGGGCATCTTCTGGCCCCGCAGGCAGGTGGCGTCCTCCTGGATATGTTCGCCGGCGAGGCCGCATTGGCTCACCGAATAGGTGCTGCGCGTGCCAGGCAGCTCCTCCAAGGCGTCCAGGATGCGGTCGAAGTTGCGGTAGGTTTTCATGATGACCACGGTGTCGCCACAAGCGGCCAGGCGGGGAATATCTGCCGGGTAGCTCACTCCAGAGACCACCAAGAGCGACTGCTTGCTCTCCACTAGGGGCAGGTTCAAGCGGGCGGCGGCGGCGTGATAGGCGGTGATGCCGGGTACGGTCTCCACCTTGGCTTTCGGGGCCATCTCCTTGAGGGTGCGCAAGAGGTAGGCATAGGTGCTGTAGGTCAGGGGATCGCCGATGGTCACAAAAGCCGCGTCGCGCCCCGAATCCAGCACCGCCAGCACCTGGCGGGCGTTGTCTTGCCAGGCGGTCTTGA
>CBCOTF020000204.1:0-3791 GCA_965112955.2 Desulfarculales bacterium | reverse complement strand
CCGGATTAGGTGGCCCTCTTCAAATGGAATGCATGGCCCACCTCCATGGAATCCGCATGCAATAGTGTCTTGGCCAAAGGCACGCCCTTTAGGAGGAGAATGTGGTGGTAAGTAGGCGTTGGGCAAGCATGATTTTCAGCGGGCTGTTGTCGGCAGTGCTGCTGGTGGCGGGTGCCTCCCAGGTCGCCGCAGCGCCCTCCAATTCCCCCGGCCAGCTAGTGAGGGTGGACGCCCAGGGGCCGGTGGACGTACGCGCTGACCGCGTGGTCTTCGAGGAGGCCACCAAGACTTACGTAGCCGAGGGCGAAGTGGAGGTCGTGCGGGGAAGCACCAAGATATTCGCCGATCGCGTGCGCCTGCATTCCGAAAAGCTGGTGGCCGAGGCCGAGGGACGCACGCGGATGGAGAACGACAGCGAGGTGCTCACCGGTCAACGCCTGCTCATCGATCTGCAAGGTGGCACCGGCAAGGTGTACGACGGCCAGATATTCATCAAATCCAACAATTTCTATATGCGGGGTCAAGAGATCGACAAGGTGGGTAAGGAATCCTACCACCTACAAAGCGGTTCTCTCACCTCCTGCTACGGCCCTAGCCCGTCTTGGAATATCTCCGGCCGGGACATCGACGTGGACCTGGACGGGTTCGGCACCATCAGCGGTGCCGCATTCCGCATCCAGGACGTGCCGGTGCTGTATTCACCTTGGGCCACCTTCCCAGCCAAATTCCGGCGCCAGTCGGGACTGTTGCCGCCCATGGTGGGCATGTCCGACTGCGATGGCGTCATCTGGAGTCAGCCCTGGTACCAGACGCTGGGCGAGGACCAGGACGTCACCTTGATCCTCAACTACATGTCCTATCGCGGCCTGGATTACGGCCTGGAATACCGCTATTCCCTAGCCCCGGGCTCCAAGGGCATGATGGCCCTGGACTGCATGCCCGAGGATGCCATGGGCCAGGAGCTCAAGAACGCCGAAGCCTACGAGAGCCGCTACTGGTTCCGCATGAAGAGCGACCAGCGGCTGTCCAGCGATAACATGAATCTCAAAATGGACATTGACCTGGTCAGCGACCAGAATTATCTTAAAGAATTTACCTTCGGGTACACCGGCTTCGAGGCCACCAAACAGCGCTTCGTAGAGGCTGTCGGCCGCGAACTGGACCCCCGCACCTCCACCTGGCGGCAGAACAAGGTCAACCTGCAGCGCTACTGGTCCAACGCCACCTTCAATGGCAGCCTGATCTACAACGACGATCTGGCATCGGACAACAAGCGCATCCAGCAACAGCTGCCCTACCTGTCCTTCGACGCCACGCGCCAGCCGGTGGGCGAGACGGGCTGGTACTTCCAGATGGGGTCGTCCTACAACTACTACTATCAGCAGGAAGGGGCCACCGGGCATATCAGCGACATCTCACCCACCTTCGCGCTGCCTTTGAACTTCAACGACTATCTATCGATGAACCTAGGTTCACCTATAAGCAGCGTTTCTACAACGTCACCCGCGACAACCTCATCCCCGACGTCGCTGGTTCCACCGGCACCAGCGTTGTGGAATTTTACTGCCCAGACCTCCACCTATGTACCGGGTCTTCGAGTTCGACACGTCCGAGGATCCCTTGAAGCTCAAGCACGCCTTCTGCCCCTACGTGAACTACTCCTACCAGCCCAACATACTCGACGACGACCTGCCCTGGCTGATTCGCCAGGGCCAAAACCAGCAGGGGGTCAACCAGGCTGCCTACGGCGTGCAGAACACCCTGACCAGCAAGCGCATCACCAAGGACGACCATACCGGCGAGGTGCGCCCCGTTTATCAGGAATTCTTCACCTACCAGTTGGCGCACGCCTTCAACCTAAGCGAGTTCCGCAAAGGCCCCACCAGTGGCGACCCCGACCCCCAGTACTGGGGCAACGTGGATCAGCGCTTGGTCATCTATCCCAGCAAATACCTCTACATGGAGGGCGACGCCTCCTGGAACCTATATAAGTTCCGTTGGGACCAGATCAACGGCCTCTTGAAGACCAGGAACCGCCGCGGAGACGCCATCACCGTGGACTATCGTTTCACCGCTGACAACGTCAAGCAGGTGCGCGGCAAACTGACCATGGCCATCACCAAGCAGTGGTCTGTGAGTTACATCAATCATCGGGACTTGAACGATTACACAAATTTTCAGTCCATCTACGAATTGGCCTTCGATGGCCAGTGCTGGGGCATCCGCACCTACTACGCGGACGATACGGTCAACCACGGCTATTATCTGGCCTTTTCCCTCGGTGGTTTTGGCGAGTTGCTGGGCTGGGGCCAGATAAGGAGCGTCTCGACTACCACCTACTAATTCCAAGGTGTCAACAAAATTATTCTTGGGGATCCCTAGTCGACCTGTTGGCTGGAGTGAGTCCATGGCTTTGTTGGCCTATCGGTTGGGCAAAGGCTTGATTCCACCCCGCAAAGTTTTTGCTTTGTGGGAACCACGGGTTAGCCCGATTTCTCGGGCGCTAGCGCTCCGGCGGACCATGTCCCCGGGGCCCCCAAGCAAACGAAGTTTTGCTTGGGGTGAGCCCTTGGCCCGCATACCAGACTTCGATCAAGCAATTCGTTTGATTGCATCGTGGTCTGGGTCTTGACAGACGGGCAACTGTACCTTATAAATACAACTTCGACTTCCACTGGGGCGCAGACGCGCTTCTTACTCCGATACGCTATAGGCGGGTATCATGAAGAGCTATGTTGCCAACTGGAAGACTTCTCCCATGACTGGTTCGTGGTCGACGCCACGGACCTGATCCAGGAGCGTCTGGCCACCCAAGTGGCCATGCGGCTGGGGCAACATAAGCCATTTTTACCCCCCACATGGACGCCGGTGATTTCATCGTGGTGGTTAACGCCGAAAAGGTGAAGCTCACCGGGCGCAAGTGGATCAGAAGACCACTATCGGCACAGCGGCACCGGCGGCATCACCGCCACGGTGGCAAGCGCCAGTTGCAACTCAAGCCAGAGGAGCTTTTGCGCACGGCGGTGCGCGGCATGCTGCCCAAAAACCGCCTGGGGCGTCAACTCCTCAAGAAGATGAAGGTCTACGCGGGGCCCACGCATCCCCACCAGGCCCAGCAGCCCCAGCCATTGGCCCTGTAGAGAAGGTGCTTACCCATGCCTGAGTCGAGCTACTACGCCACCGGTAATAGAAAGAACGCCGTAGCCCGCTGCTGGTTAACCCCGGGCAACGGCAAGGTGGTCATCAACAAGCGTTCCGTGGAGCAGTACTTCAGCCGCGAGACCGACACCATGGTCCTGCGTCAGCCCCTGGCTCTCACCGATACCCAGGACCAGTTCGACGTAATGGTTACGGTGGCTGGCGGCGGCACTACTGGACAGGCCGGCGCCATCCGTCACGGCATAGCCCGCGCGCTGTTGGTCTTTAACTCCGAGCTGCGCCAGACCTTGAAGCGCGCTGGCTTGCTCACTCGCGACTCTCGCAAGAAGGAGCGCAAAAAGCCGGCCAGCGCGGCGCTCGGGCCCGTTCCAGTACTCCAAGCGTTAATCGCCTCCTCAGGGCGTGCGTACGGGGAGGGCCCAGCGGAGCCCTCCCCATTTTTTTGTGACCCCGGGTGGCCGCAGACAAACAGCAATATCGAGTTAGGATCAACACGGTATTAAACCGTAACTTGATATACGGGCCATGGATGGCCCGCCGGGCGCGCAAGCGCCAGGAAGGCCGGACAAAAACACTCTTTATGCCCGGCCGATAGGCAATCAAAACCAGGGGTAGCTTTGATTGCACTAAAG
>CBCOTF020000203.1:0-1455 GCA_965112955.2 Desulfarculales bacterium | reverse complement strand
TGCGGCCCCAGGCCCACCAGGTCAAGGACATCTTCGGCGAGGAGCGCGAAGTCTTTCGGGTGGGCATCAAAGCCAGCGGCGAGACTATCATAAAGTCGGTGGGCACCTTCCAGGCCATGGGAATGGCCCTCAATCGGACCTACCTGGCCGGCAAGATCATCATGATCAGCGTGGTGAAGCTGATCCATCGCAAAGTACCTGCCGACACCCTGGGCAGCCCCATTCTTATTGCCCAGGTGGCCGGCGAGGCCGCTCGCAAGGGCGTGGCCCCCCTGATGGACCTAGCAGCTCTGTTGTCGGTCAATTTGGCCATCTTTAACCTGCTGCCCATACCGGCCCTGGATGGAGGACATCTGTTTTTCTTCCTGGTAGAGGCCATCACCCGCCGGCCGGTCTCTATCTCGGTGCGCGAGAAGGCTCAGCAGGTGGGGGTGGCGTTTCTGATCACGTTGATGGCTTTCATCATCTACAACGACATCGCCCGCCTGGTGGCCGGCGGGGGGCAGTAAGCGGCGTTTGGCCACTCTGGCCATAGACACCGCCAGCAGCTTTGGCGGCCTGGCCCTGGCCAGCCAGGGGCGGGTGTTGGGCGAGCTGGTTATCGACACCCCGGCCACCCATTCCCGCCGCTTGCTCAAGGGATTGGAGTTTCTGTTGGGGCAATGCGGGCTGGGCCGCGGCGATCTCAGCGGCCTGGCCGTGACTCTGGGGCCAGGCTTCTTCACCGGCCTGCGTATCGGCCTGGCCAGCGCCCAAGGCCTAGCCCTGGCCTTGGACCTCCCCTTGGCCGGCTTCTCCTGCCTGCACCTGTTGGCCACTGGCCTGGCCGGGGCTGGCGGGACGGTCTGGGCCGTCACCGACGCCCGGCGGGGATTGGTATATGCCGCGCCCTTTAGCGCCAGCGCTGGGGGCTTGGAGCGCCTGGACACAGACGCGGCTTACAGCCCCGCCCGCTTGGCCCCGTTGCTCAACCCACCGGCCACCCTGGTGGGAACCGGCGCCCGACTCCACGCCGACCTGCTCTTGCGACCGGGCCTGAAGCTGGCCCCAGCCTGGGCCGATCTGCTGCGGCCGGGTCTTTTGGCGCTATTGGGCGCTGAACGCCTGGCCCAGGGCCGGGGGCTAGCCCCGGAGGGGTTGCAGCCACTCTATTGCCGGTCCTCGGACGCCGAGATGCGCTTCGGCCTGCCCCTGGATCAATATCGCCTTATAGAATGAAGGGCCAGGCGCCGATTTGACAGGGCGGCTGGTTAGATGTAATTATTCAGAAAACCAAAAAGCGAGTGAAGCAGGCATGGAAGACAAGGATCTGGACCTTATCCGCGATCTCGTCGACAAAAACCAGGATTTGGCCCAGCTATGGAGCCGGCACCTGGAGCTGGAGGCCCAGTTGGAGAACATGAATCAGCGCAAGTACCTGACCAGCGAGGAGCAGATGGAGCGCAAACGCCTGCA
>CBCOTF020000202.1:0-2154 GCA_965112955.2 Desulfarculales bacterium | reverse complement strand
GCCCACCACTTGGTGGGGGACCGAGTAGTAGTGGCGGTCCCCCTCCACGTTGAAGCAGCTGCCCAGCACCGAGTGCTCGGGCCGGCGCTGACCCAGATCGCTGACCTGACGAAGATGACGGGCAAAGGCCAGGCGCCGGTATTGCTCCTCCAGGAAGGGCTGCACCAGGGGGCTGGCCGAGGGTCTTCCTTGAGGCCGTGGTAATACACGGCCTGTTCCTGGCATTGGCCCTGGGGAGTGCATCTATACCAGGGAGCCCAACTTCCCGAAATACTCCTAAGGCAACCAGGACGTGGGACGGGTGCAGATCAGGCCCAGGGCCTCGCCCTGCCAACACCTCCAGGCACCCTCCACCAAGGCGGCGGACAGGTCGAAATGGGCCGGCTGGTCGAAGACATAGTGGCTGAAGCAAATGGCCGTGAAGGTCCCTTGCTGGCTGCCCAAAGCCGATTGCCCCAGGTTTCGCCAGACAAGGACCTCGCCCAGGCTGCCCTAGCAATCCAGGGCGGCCATGGCCCCGTATTCCCCGCTGGCCACCATGTCTATCATCATTGCCAGGGACTGGAGCTACTGGACTAGGGTCAGTAGCTCCTCCTGGCCGGCGGACCGCACCGCAAACTGCTTGAGCTCAGGCACCAGCGAGGCTCGGCAGGCCTCTCCCTTGACAAGCAGAAGGCTTAAACCCTGTTCGCACTGGTCCTCTATGGCGAAGCGCTCCACTCTGCGCGAGGCCAGGAGCAGGCTCAGGTCGTCTAAGCTTTCCTAATTATCCAGGGAGCGGCTGGCTGTGATGCTGAACAGGCGCAAATCCAGCTGGCGGGCCTGGGAAGGTGAAGACTATGCGCACGCAGTAGAGAAAGCCCTGGGCCTCTCCAGGCGGGCGTTGTCGCCGGGGCGAACCACGCGGCAGAGATAGCTGAATGCCTCCTCGCTGGCCAGGGTCAGCTCTAGGGCCTCAGCCCGTCCCAACCCCAGGGACATGGCCGCCTGCTCGGCAAAGAACGTTGCCACCAGCAGGAAATCTGGGTCCAAGGGCGCGCTGAGCCATAGGCTGGCGGCAGGGTTGTTCACCGGCGCTCCTTGGCTAGCTAGTGGCGAAAACTGGAGTCAATGTAACCACCCCGGTCCAGCCAGGCAAGCATTACCGCTCCGGGATGAAAGGCTATTCCCCACGGCTCCTCGGGATGACCGCAAAGCGCCGCCTGGCCTAAGCTAAAGCTGCCAACGCTTTGATGCGGCCCTTTGACTGATGACTTCGATCACCCCGGGTAGGATGGACAGAACGATGATCACGATGATCACCAGGCTGAAGTTGCGTTTGATCAGTGGCATCTGGCCAAAAAAATAGCCGGCCGCCGTAAGGGATGAAATCCACAGCAGGCCGCCACTGACGTTGTAGAACAGGAAGCGGCCGTAGGTCATGGAGCCCAGGCCGCCCACGAAGGGGGCCAGGGTGCGCACGATGGGCACGAAGCGGGCGATGATGATGGTTTTGCCACCGTATTTCTCGTAGAATTGGTGGGTGTGGTCCAGATGCTCCTTCTTGACCAGGCGGCTATTACGGGCCAGGATGCGCACCCCTAGCTTGTGGCCGATGACGTAGTTCAATGAGTCGCCCGCGATAGCCGCCACGCTGAGCAAAATGAACAACAACCAGGGATTGAGCACCCCCAGGGCCGCGAAGGAACCGGCAGCGAAGAGCAGGGAGTCGCCGGGCAGGAAGGGCGTGACCACCAGGCCGGTCTCGCAAAAGATGATGGCGAAAAGTATAGCATAGGTGACCAGGCCGTAGCTTCGAATAAGCTCGCCCAGATGCTTGTCCAGGTGCAGAAGCAAGTCGATGACAAAGGCGACGACTTCCATTGGCGTACCATGCCCCGCCCGGCGGGCTGGGGGACAAAAGGTGGATGACGGCCTCTTTAGTGACCACTTCGACAAGCTAATTTACTGGAAGTACGCCGCATTATCCAGCTAAAACCACCGACGCCCCTTTGGTGGCGTGCCGACGGCCAAAGCCGTGGGGCCTGTGCTAACCCGGCGGACAGGCCCGAGAATCCCTGGTAGGAGCAAAGCCTTGCTGCATATGAGTGATATTCTGGATGCCCGCCGGCGGCTGGCAGGGGTGGCTTCCCACACCCCCCTGTTGTTGTTTTT
>CBCOTF020000201.1:0-25333 GCA_965112955.2 Desulfarculales bacterium | reverse complement strand
CCTCCATGACTATAATCTATTTCATCACCGCACCACTGGGAGAGCTAATCAACTTCCACAGTTATCGGCGAAGAGCCCGCTTTTACAGTGCTGTCCAAAACAGGCGTAGCGGCTAAAATTGATCTTATAAAAACGGTTAATTATCTATAAATTTAGCAGTTTTTGAAATAAGGCCACCGTTTTTGGGCGGGTGTTTTTGTTTCACTGGCGGTTGCCTGTCCAAGTCAGGGCAAGAGTGGTAACTGAACCTGTTCGGGCATGAGGGGCGAGATATGATAGGGGTGTTGGAGCCAAGCGCGCAACTCCCTATATGTGAAGAGATTTAAGCGCAGCATGGCGGCCAAATTCGACAGTGACCATGCGACCAGGGCAAGATGGCGAAGCCACTTGAGCAAGAGCAGTGCGAGCAAGGCTGTCCAACTCTGGGCTTCCAAAGCGTTGCTGCTGGTGCACACGAAAGTTTTGACCTTAAAGTTTTGCTTAAGCGTCTTGAAGAACAACTCGATCTTCCAGCGATCTTTATAGATGTCAGCCACGATGGAGGCAGCTTGTGGTGGTTGGTCAAGAACACGACCTGCTTTTGATTCTTCTCGTCCAACACCACCAGACGACGCAGGGGGTAGGGACAGTCAGCCAGGCTGCCAGTGAGGAGTATGGTCTGATCGGCCAAGACGTTTTAGGCCTTAGGCCCTGGCCGATTGGCCATCACCTCGAAAATGGCGTTAAATTTGAGGCGGGTGACGAAGAAGACGCCCTGGCCAGTCCACTTGCCAAACAGGGCATAGTCCTGGTAGCCCCAGTCCAAAGCCAGGATGGAGCCAGGGTTTAGGGCCAGCCCCTGGGGCGCGGGGACATCGGCCACCTTGGCTTTGGTGAGCAGATAAAGCTGGGCATGTAGTCGTCGTGGTCTAGCATGATGTGAGCCTTGACCTCGCCCAGGAGCTTGCTCTTGAAGTTGAACGTGCCCTTTTTCCTGCCCAGAGAGCCTTGGGCACGGAAGCGCTCCATAGCTTTGAAGAGCAGGACTCGGAACAAGGCCGAAGGCCTGTGCTAGTTGGCGTAGGACAGTATAGACCTTTTGGGAGCCGCGCTGACCCCAAGGTGGGACAGCTTGCCCAGGCAGCAGGAAAAATCTTGGCAGATATCCCTATAGGAAGTCAGCCCTGACCAGATGACAAAAGAGCATGGCCACGAACTGAGTCCAACAGGGAAAGCCCTTGGTCCTGACCTCGGCATCATGCTCCTTGATCAAGGCGGCGAACTCAGTGCGGGGGAAGTGATGCCTCAGTTGACTGAACAGGCTGGCTACTCGTACCACGGCCTTGCCCTCTCTTGGTCGCAGTATTGTTGGCTTTTGGCAGAATCACACTATTACACCGGAATGAGGGCATCTCGCTTCGATCACTTAACCGATTTTTGAAAATATATATTGGACAACACTGACCTGGTTAAGCTAATTTGAAAAAATTTCTTACTTCCCGATCAGAACAAAACAAGAATCAACACCGGTGGCACTCGGCTGACCCAAATACGCCCAGCGGCGGGCACGCCGCCTAGGTAAAGACTACGATGGAGTCGGCGTCCACTTGGCTGGATTCGTTGTGCTTCCCGAATTCCTCAATGACGAAAACCAGCTGCGCCCATTGTAGGCGCTCGCTGGCCTCGGGCACAATTCAGCCTTTCGAGGCTTCCATGGGCGGGCCACCCATTAGCCGCTTTGAGGATGGCGGTAGCCCCAGCCCGGCTGCCATTCCATGCTGGCCTTGACTAATACAAACTCCGCGGTCAACTCTTTGGCAAGCTGAGGAGGCTTAGCTTCAATTGTAAAAATAGCATACCAAATCTGGCACTTGTCACCTGGTGCGCGCCGGTCTAGAATTTCAGCAACGTAACCGAGGAAGGCAGGCCTCGTCAGCGCTTAAGAATACGGCGGAGGATCTGCGCCATCTCCTGGGCCGGGGCTATCCGCGGGAGCGCTGCCTGACTCTGGTGGGCGATCACCATGCCCTGGACGCCACTCAGCGTCACCTGCTGCTGCTGGAGGTATTCGCTCCGGAGGCGACCGCGTTCCGGCGGCAAAGGGTCCTGCCCCTGAAGACCATCGCCGACCGGCCGGTGCCCCTGGACGGGCACAACCAGCTGATCACCCTGGAGACGGCCCTGGCCGGCGGGGCGCTCCTGCTGGCCGACGACGGCGTGGTGCGCGATATCGTCGGCCGGGGCCGTGGCTACGCCCTCGGCCCCCACACCGAGGCCGCCACCGGACTTTTGCTGAATGCCCTGGCCCAGGTGGCACAGATGCTGATCTACCTGGATGCCCCGCTCTCCCGAAGCAGTGAGCCGGCCCAGCACCTGCGGGATATGCTTATGCAGGCCGGCTTGGCGGACGAGGCCCAGGCGGTGTCCGTGCCCGAGCGACGTTTGCCGGCCCACAACGGGCTGGTGGCCAGCAGTGACTCGGCCCTATTGGATGCCGTGACCCAGCCTCTAGACCTGGCCGGCATCATCATCTCAAGAGCTGCGCTACCCAGAGCGCTTGCAGAGGTTATCGTGAAAAAACAAGCTAAGTTAGCATCGAGGATGGCCTGGCGTGCCTAGGGCCTTGGGGCTTCTTTCCGGCGGCCTGGATTCCATCCTGGCCTGTCTGGCGTTGCGCCGGGCAGGGGTGGAGGTGAGCGCCATCTCCTTCGCCTCACCCTTTTTTAACGCTGACAAGGCCCACGCCGCCGCTGCGGCCTACGGCATCCCCCTCACGGTGTTGGAGGTGGGACCGGCGCATCTGGAGCAGGTGGTCAAAAACCCCCGCTACGGCTACGGCTCCAACATGAACCCCTGCATCGACTGCCACGCCTATATGTTCCGCCAGGCGGGGGCCATCATGGAGCGAGAGGGTTTTGCCTTCCTGTTCAGCGGCGAGGTGCTGGGCCAACGCCCCATGAGCCAAAACAAGCAAGCCCTGGCGACGGTGGCCAAGCACAGCGGTCAGGGCCCGCGCATCCTGCGCCCCCTGTCGGCCCTGGTGCTGGCCCCCACGGCCATGGAGGAATCGGGCCTGGTGGACCGCTCGCTGCTCCTGGGCCTCTCGGGGCGCAGCCGCAAGCCTCAGATGGCCCTGGCCGTGGAACTAGGGGTGCGGGACTATCCCGCCCCGGCGGGGGGTTGCTTGCTTACCGAGCCGGGCTTTAGCCGCCGCCTCAAGGATCTCCTTGGCCACGACCCCGCCGCCGGCGTGGAGCTGGTGGAGCTATTGAAGCATGGCCGGCACCTGCGCCTGTCGTCGACAGCCAAGCTGATCGTGGGACGCAACCAAGCCGAAAACCAGATTTTGGAAGGTCTAGCCACAGCCAGCGCCCAGCGGCTCGTCGCCATGGGCGTGCCCGGTCCCCTGGGGCTCTATTTTGGCCCAACCGAGGGGGCCGACCTGGAGTTGGCCGCGGCTCTGGTGGCCGGCTACGGCCAGGCCCCGCCCGGACAGGAGGTGACGGTGCAGGTCGGCCAGGGCCTACGCCTGAACGTGCAGCCCCTATCGCGGCGTCTGCCCCAAGGCTATATTTTATGAGTTTGCGCCGGACCCTGGAGGCCTTACGCCTGGTGCGCGCGCCCCGCTCAAGGGTCTAGCAGGTCTTCAGCGGCCTAATGGCCTGGCCCTTATGGGACCCCCACCAGTGCCCCGGCCCGAGCCCCCGGGACGGTGTGCCCGCCTGGACCTGTGACTCAAGCCCCTAGGGCTACCGCTCATGGTGCGAATCGAGGTGGTGGAGGTCAGGCGGTGGCCTGACGGGGACGGGCCTGGGGCATAACCACCAGCTAGCGCTACACCTTCAGCGATCAGGGCTGCGACGCTCTGGTGGGCTTCCACAAAACCTTGAGCGGCTGGCCCCTGCTCCTGGTCCGGCCCTTCCGCGCCCCCCGCGCCCTAAGCCTGCAAGCCCAGGCCTGGCGGCTCTAGACTCTGGTCGCGGCGTGCCCGCCACAGGGCGCCCACAGGTCGGGAGGCGCTTATCACTGAACCCAAGCCGGCGACTACCGTAGCAGGGTAGTGGCGGAGAGCGGAAAGAAGAAGGGCGGGGATAAACCCCGCCCCTTTCATCACGAGCAAACCTGTAGGGCTTCTTTATTCATGCAGAGCGTGGGTTATCCCCGCCTGCGTTTTTTCGGAGCGCACCTTCAACGGAAGCCGCCGGCGCTGGTCCCCTGCCGCACCCTCCCTCGACACATTATCGCCCCGCGGGGGCATTTCGTTAGCCTTCGTCGTCGATTGCCGGTGGTTCGTTGATGCGTTTAATCACCGGGATGCCGTCCTCATAGACGTCGATGATATTCAGGCAGCTGTAATCCTGTTCCAAGCAGAAAATGCGGCTCAGGGGTGCGCCCAGCATCTTGGTCAGGATGACCCGATTGACGCCGGCGTGGGCCACCACGCAGATAAGGTTGTTCTGGTTATCGGCCACAATCTGCTGGAAGGCCGGCACCAGGCGCCCGGCTAGGTCGTCCAGGGATTCGCCGC
Source organism: Desulfarculales bacterium (assembly GCA_965112955.2). Taxonomy (GTDB): domain Bacteria; phylum Desulfobacterota; class Desulfarculia; order Desulfarculales; family Desulfarculaceae; genus JACRDC01. Next base: position 20,826 of record CBCOTF020000201.1, on the reverse strand, counting down.
CGGGGATGCGGAAGTTGGCCAAGTCGGCCTGGCGGGCGGCCAGTTCCTGGGGATAGCGCCGGGCGATATCCTGGAATGGCAAACCTTCCCATTGCCCCAGGTTCAGCTCGCGCAGCGACTCCAACACCTCCACCTTACGGCGAGGGGAGTTGTTGAGGGCGATCGCATCGGCCATCACGCGCGCCCGTTGCAGATCGCTACTGAAGACGGCGCCGATTTTTTCGTGGGACATGCGTTTGAGCACTCCCTGCAGCTGGGCCTTGCCCTGGCGGGTGAGCGGCACGTCGGTGTGGCCGTAGTAGCGTCCATCCTTGGCGCCTTGCACCTCGGGATGCCGCCAGAGAAAAATTCGCGTATATTTCAGAGGGGCATCCATGGGCGGTCCTTCCTGCTTGGCGGGGTCTGGGGGGCGAAAAGTCTTTTACTGATAAAACCCCATCCCTAGCCGGTAATCAAGGGGCAGCAGGGCCTTCCATGCCCCCGGTGAGGCTCGGCTCTGGTGGACGCTAGCTGAGGCCTATGATATTCTCTCAGGGCATGGGCACTAAATCCCAAACCTAATATGCCTCAACGGAGGTAATCATGTCCAGGCTGCTTCGCCTTGTTCTACTCACCGCGGCGCTGGCTGGCGCTGTTTTTGCCGATTCGGCCCTGGCCGAGATGCCGGGCACCAAAAACAATGGTCCCAAGGCCCTCTTCGACAAAATGGAAATCGTCTACAACAACGTGCAGGAGGGCGATACGCTCATCGCCCAGTTCCCCTTCAGCAATCAGGGCAAGCAGAACCTCATCATTAACAGCGTCACCCCCTCCTGCGGGTGCACCGTGGCCGATTTCGAACGGGTGACCCTTCCGGGCGGCAAGGGCGTGATCAACATGAACCTGGACACCAGCGGCATCAGCGGCTCCTTCCGCAAGACCGCGGTGGTCAACACCAACGACCCCACCAACCCCTTCATAACCCTAATCATGACCGGCGAGACCGCCAGCAAGGTCAAAGTGGACAAGGGCCGACGCCTGGACTTGGTGGGCTGCCTAAACCAAAACCCCAGCATCTCCACGGCCATCAACAGCATCGACGGCCAGCCGTTGATCATCGCCGGGGTAGAGAACCCCATGCAGGAGTACCTCATCACCGAGCTGAGCCACTCCCCGGGCAACCACTCCTACAATCTCACCGTACGCTCAAAGGCTAAAGAGCCCATGGAGTTCGCTGGCCCCATCTACCTGCTGGTAGCGGGGGCTCCCAAGACGAGCATCTACGTGGTGGCCGACATCCGCGGGCCCTTCATCGTGCAGCCCCAGGAGGTCTACTTCGGCGGCATCAAGAAGAGGCAGCAGGCCGAGGTGGTCCGCTCCATCGCCGTGAGCAAGACCTGCGTGGACAAGCTCAAGGTGGATCAGCTGCTTTACGACCAGGACCATTTCAAAGTGGAGGAGCGCTGGGTGGAGCATGATAAGCAGCTCCTCTTAGTGGTCAGCCCCCGCCCCGAGAACCTGCCCCCCGGCCCCTTCGAGGAGAAGATAGGCATCCAGTCCGGCGAAAAGATCTACTACGTGCGCATGAAGGGCATCATCAACTAGCCCTTCGCCCCCATGCCTGAAAATATGCGCGGGCCGCCGGTTGATCCGGCGGTCCGTTTACTTTTTTTTAAATGGGAAGACAAGCATTGGCTAAGCGCAACTCCTGCTGGCCTTTGCCCGGCTGCTAACATGCAGCAATAGCTGTCATTGTTAACGAAGTGAAGCAATCTCCCGCTTCGCTCTTTTCATGGGACTTGGGGCGTAGAAGACAGGCAAGGTGGGAGATTGCTTCGTCGCCCCGATGGTTTTCTAGCAATGCCAGCTAATTATGGTGATTAGGCCCCCAACGGGGACCGGCGGCTCCGGCTTTGGCTTTAGTCGATAGCGTTCCCCGACCCGTATACGCCACGCCGGGGGCATCCGGCCAGCGACTCCCGCGCCCTTTCCAGCACCTTGGTGTTGTTTTTCGGATTAATTTGACGAAAGTTTTCTGATTATCCTGGACTGGCCCTTCCTGTTTCATTTGACCAGATTAATTATGTTACGGCGCTGCGAACGTGCTCCGGGGAGACGACCTGAGCCTGCTCCTGGGCGGCAGCTATGATCACGCCTCGGCCGTATAGTTGGCCCTTCGGAAGAGGCCGCCGGAGCCCTGCTATATGGCGGTGACGACCTGATCAGATAAATAAGTTCTGTTTGACGCCTACGACTTTGAGGTGGTACAGGAGGTAGGCCTGCATGTCCTGGAGGGAGACGCCGGCCAGATGGCTTATGGCCACCACCCTAGAGGCCAGGGGTATGGAGATTCTATATATGAGGAAGTCGGCGAGGTTGTTCTGGCCAGCCAAGATGATGGGCAGGATTGGTTTGGAGTCTCCCTGAAATTGAGTGACGGTGTGCAACAGCTCGGCTAGAATTTAAAACCTGAGGAGGGAGGCCTCATCGATGATGAGGACAGGTTTCTCCTTTCGTTCCTAGGCGACCTCCAGGACATGTTTTCTAATGAGCTTAGTGCGGACGGCCCTGGAAAAGCTGACGGTGGCCACTTCGCACTCGACGCAGATTTGCCAGTAGAGCTCTGCGGTGACCCAGATGATCTGATACTCGGATGGGTGCAGTCTGCTGGCAGCCCAGCATAAGGCGGTGTCTTTCCCGCCGCCCACATCTCCGGTGATCAGGGCCAGTGCGCCGAGGCGGATGGCGTATTCGAAGCGTTTGGCCACGCCGAGGACCTCGGCGGTCTGCATTATTTCCTTGAGTGCCAGGTCAGAGCCGAAGGGCTCCCTGGGAGGGCGAAAGAAGCGTGATAGTTTGATTTCATGGGGGCACGTAGGGCGGTGAGTGGACCGGGCCAATGCCTAGGGAGGCGGTGATCTCTTCCAAGTGGTGAGAGCGGAGAGCTGGGCCGTTGTCGAGGTAGAGTTTACGTGGTAGCCCCCGTTTGAGCAGGGCCTGGCGCAAAGTCTATTGATTAAGTGACCAGGCCCTCGGAGAGGTAACCTAGGCATGGGCGATCAGGAAGCTCATGTCGTCGATTAAGGCTAAAAAGTAGGTCTTGTGCCGTTTGTCGCTCACCAGGAGCAGCGGCCCATGCATGGCGTCACTCTGCCAAATGTCGTTGGGCAGCTTGGCCTCGCAGCGCCTGCGGTCCACAGGGGTGGGGCGGACCTGTTTACCCATCAGCTCCTGCTGGTGCAGGAAGCGGTAGTCGGTGGGTGCCTTGATGATCACGTCGAGCGAGGTCAAGCGTCGGCGCATCATCTCGCTGATGAGGGTAGTCACTGACGCAGTGAGCAGTCCCCTGCGCAGGCGGACCAAGGCCTGGGCGGTGTCCTCGTCCAAGGCCCTGCTGCCACCCCGGTCCTTTCTGCCCACAGGGTTCGGTCCTCTATGGGGGTGCTTCGCTCAGGTGTAGATCGGGGGGCAAGGCCAGGACAACGGCACCTTTGGGTAGGTGGCTCAGGGAGGGAAAGGGCTCTCGCTTTGCACCGACCGGCTGGCCTCGGCCACTGAGCCAGTAGAAGGCCCCAAGCAGGTCGCCCGATCAGCTTGACCCCAGGTATAGGCGGTTCACCTGCCGCAGCACAGGCCCTTGAGCCAGTAGCGCTGGCGGAAACGCGGCGGGCCAAGGGTCCCATCTGCCCCAGGCTAGCTTATTGGAAAGGCTTTACCGAATGGTCTCCACCGGAGCCTGGAACTGGCTCCAGTAACCCCGCGGCTGCAGCCGGATCACCGCCCGGCAGTCAGGGCAGAGGAAGCGTTGAAGCCAAATCGCTGTAGATACTTCATCAAAATAGGCAGGCACGAAGCTGTGCCCCCAAAGCCGGACGCTTCCATTCCGTGGACACCTGTCCGTCCGGGGCTATGGGAAACGCCGCCCCAGCTCCATGATTTTCGTTAACGCAAGCTGCAACGAAAAGTACGAAGGCAACCAGTATAGCAGGGAATTATTCCCATCTCTCGGGGGCGGAGGTGCTCCACCACCCTCGGCCCTTCCTCATTCCTGGACCCACATCAAAGGTCCAGGATACTGGGATAAAATCCCTACCTTGTTACAGTGCTATCCAAGACAGGCTTAACGGCTAACAATGATCTTATAAAAACGGTTAGTTATCTATAAGTTTAACAGTTTTTGAGATAAGGCCGCTGTTTTTGGGCTGATGTTTTTTGTTTCACTGGCGGTTGCCTGTCCAAGTCAGGGCAAGAACGGTAACTGGACCTGCTCGGGCATGAAAGGCGGGGTGTTATAGGGGTGTCGGAACCAGACGCGCAACTCCCTGCATGTGAAGAAATTTAGGCACAGCATGACGGTCAGGTTGGACAGTGACCATGCGGTCAGGGAAAGGTGGTGCTGCCCCTTGAGCAAGAGCAGGGTTGTTGTTTTTCGGATTAATTTGACGAAAATTTCCTGATTATCCTGGACGGATCCTTCCTTAGCTGTGGAATTTGATGAGTTCCCCCAGTGGTGCGGCGATGAAGTAGATCATGGTCATGAAGGTGAAGCCTTTGCGGTAGCCTCTGGCTCTTGCCCTGGCGGCCTGTAAGATGCCGTTAAACCCCTCCAAGCGGGCGTTGGAATGATTGGATGTCCAGCGGCTTAGGATACAGGTGGGCATGCTCTTCCAGAGTTATGAGCGCCTTGAAGACCGGGGTCAGAGTTTTGGCGTCAGGCACTATGCACTTGAGGGCATTGCGGGTAAAGTGGATGACGCGCCACTGGGCAACTCGTATAGAGGTGGCCTTTCTGATCCAGCGTAGCATCTCCTTAGAGGCGCCAGGCGGTGGCGCTGGCTAAGCCGCCGGTTTCCAGTTCGGTCAGGGTCTGCTGCTGTTTGTCGGTTAGCCTGCCGCCGTCAGCGGCCTTGAGTACGGCCCAGCGGGTGGCTTTGTGCAGTTTACGCTCCTTAGCCTCGGCCTTTCAGACCTCGTCCACGGCGGTGGTGAAGAGTTGGACTACATAGAACCAATCCACGGTGACGTTGGCGCCGGGGAAGTTTTCGCCGATGGCGGCTAGGAAGATTGATGACATGGTGCAGATCACCTTGGCGATAGTGTTGTGATCGCCGTCATGCTCACGCAGGAAGCGGCGGAGCACGACCCAGACAGCCCTTGCCCTTGCCGGGGGTAACGAAAATGACCGGCTTTTGCCTGCGGTCTAGGTCGATGAAGATGGTGACGTAGTTGTGGCTCCGCTTGGAGGCGGTTTCGTCCAGAGCCACGGCCTTGCCCCCTTCCAAGTCCATTTTGGATAAGACCTAGACCACGTTGAACTAAACCATCCGCCAAAATTGCGTGTCGTTGACCCCAACGATGCGGGCTGTAGCTAGCACGGGCATCTCCGCACCAGAGTCATGGCTGCCTGCTCGAACAGCAAGATAAGATGATCCGGTTGCTCTCGCGGGTCCAGAGCATCTTGACCTAATTTGGTCCCGTGGTCGGGGCAGCCCATCCGGGGCACCCGGGCGATTACGTAGCAATGATGTTGAAAAAGATTGAGGTGACGTCAGGTTAATTCGTGGAAGTCGTGAGCCGTGCACAACCTGCCACACTCCGGGCAAGGGGTACTCGGCTCCCCGGTCGGCGGCAACCTCCAAAAAGACCTCGTGTGGCTATTTGTCGGTATCCACACGCTGTCCCACCAACCGTCAGGGTGGTTGCACAACCCCAGGCCAAGGGCCAAAAGCTCGCCGGCGTCCATGATTTACCTCCTGATTCAACTCGGCCATGCGGAGCGCTGTATCACGACACCGGAACTACATCAATTCCACTCATGACGACGAAGAGGCTTCTACTTTGTTGTTCGGGTTTCGATGGCATAAGAGGTTTTGTGGCCTTCTGACATCTTGCCCAAAACCTCTTCCCCTCCCGCGATTTGGACGATAACCTTACTCCAGCCTATCCAACCCCCGCCGCCACCTCACTTTCATTATTCTTCCAGCAAATCCCTCCAACGGGAGCCGCCAGCCTCCGTTCAAGCCGCACCGCTCTCGACCCGTTATCGCTCGCCGCGGTTCGCGGCCTCCTCTTGCGCGCCCAGCCGCCTGATGTTAGCATGTCTAATCCTTGAGGCCACCGCACAAGCGGCATGATTCGCTAGCTAATCCACGGGAGAGGACCATGGCCCCGAAGGCAGGACTGAGCTTTCAGGAACTCATCATGACCCTGACCCGCTTCTGGGCCGACAGGGGTTGCGTCATCGGTCAGCCCTACGATCTGGAGGTGGGCGCGGGCACTTTCAATCCCCACACGCTGCTACGGGTATTGGGACCGGAGCCCTGGAAGGTGGCCTACGTGGAGCCCAGCCGGCGTCCCACCGACGGCCGCTACGGTGAGAACCCCAACCGCCTTCAGCACTACTATCAGTACCAGGTGATCTTGAAACCCTCGCCGTTGAACGTGCAGGAGCTGTACCTGGACTCTCTGCGGGCCTTTGGTATCGACCACCTGGAGCATGACATCCGCTTCGTGGAGGACGACTGGGAGTCGCCCACGGTGGGGGCCTGGGGGCTGGGCTGGGAGGTCTGGCTGGACGGCATGGAGATCACCCAGTTCACCTATTTCCAGCAGGCCGGGTCAATTGATCTGGACCCCATTAGCGTGGAGCTAACCTACGGCCTGGAGCGCATCGCCATGTATCTTCAGCAGGTGAACAACGTCTACGACCTAGTGTGGACCGAGGGCATCAAGTATGGCGATGTGCACCACAAGGGCGAGTGGGAGCACTCCACCTACAACTTCGAGCAGGCCGACGTGTCCATGCTCTGGAAGCTGTTCGAGCTGTACGAGGTCGAGGCCAAGCGCCTGCTGATCCAAGGGCTGGTGCTGCCGGGCTATGACTTCTGCCTGAAATGCTCGCACACCTTTAACCTCCTGGAGGCGCGTGGGGCTATCAGCGTCACCCAGCGCACGGCCTACATCGGCCGCATCCGCGACTTAGCCCGCCGCTCGGCCGAGGCTTATGTGAACCAGCGCGCCGAGATGGGTTACCCACTGTTGCGCGGCAAGGAGGTGGCCTGATGGCGGAGCTACTTTTTGAGATCGGCTGCGAGGAGATGCCAGCCCGCTTCGTGGCGCCGGCCATGATCGCCTTGCAGGACCTGGCCAGCCAGGAGCTGACCCGTCAAGGCTTGGGTTTTGCCAGCCTGGTCACCTACGGCACCCCCCGGCGTTTGGCCCTAGTGGTGACGGAGCTGGCGGGCTACCAGGCCGACCGCCAGGAGGTGGCCCTGGGGCCGCCGGTCAAAGCCGCCTACGACGCCTCGGGCCAGGCCAGCAAGGCGGCCCTGGGCTTTGCCAAGAGCCAGGGCATCGAAGTGGGGCAGTTGGAACACGTGGAGACGGATAAGGGTCCACGCCTGGGCTTCACCCGGCACATCCCCGGCCGCCCAGCGGCGGAGGTTCTTAGCGAGCGGCTGCCGCGCCTGACCACGGCCATACCCTTTCCCAAGACCATGCGCTGGGGCAGCTACAAGGTGCGTTTTGCCCGGCCCATCCACTGGTTCTTGGCCCTGCTAGACGGGCAGGTGGTGCCCTTTGAGCTGGCGGACATCAAGAGCGGCAACCTCACCTATGGCCACCGCTTCCACTCGCCCCAGGCTTTTGCGATCAAGGACGCCGCCGATTACCTGCAAAAGTTAGAGGCAGGCCGGGTCATGGTCGACCGTGACAAGCGCAAGGCCCTGGCGGCCCGCGAGGTGGAGGCCGCGGCGGCTTTGGCCGGCGGCCGCCTGGTGCCTGATCCGGAGTTAATCGAGGAGGTCACCGACCTGGTGGAGATGCCCGTGGCCTGTTGCGGCTCCTTTGATCCCGAGTTTCTGGAGGTGCCGCGGGCAGTAATCGTCAACGCCATGCACTCCCACCAGCGCTACTTCGCCTTGGAAGATGCCCAAGGCAATCTGCTGCCGGCCTTCGTGGCGGTGAACAACACCCTGGCTAAGGACTCGGCGGTGGTGACCCAGGGGCATCAGCGGGTGCTGCGCGCCCGGCTTTCGGATGCCCGCTTTTTTTTCAAAGAGGACAGCAAGCGCTCGCTGATTAGCCGCCTGGAGGACTTGAAGCAGGTCACTTACCATGCCAAGCTGGGCACCAGCCTGGATAAGGTGGAACGTTTCACGGCCTTGGCCGGTTGGCTGGCGAATCAGCTTCTGCCCGCAGAGGTGGACAAGGTGCAGCAGGCAGCGCGGCTGGCCAAGTGCGACCTGGTCACTCAGATGGTGGGTGAATTTCCGGACCTGCAAGGCCAGGTGGGCCGAGATTATGCCCAGCGCAACGGTGAAGACCAGTCGGTGGCTATCGCCATCCTTGAACAGTACCTGCCCGCCGGGGCCGGCGGTAAGTTTCCTACGGGCATGATAGGCACCGTGGTGGGCATCGCCGACCGCCTGGACACCATCTGCGGGCTCTTCGGCGTGGGTCAGACCTCCACCGGCGCGACGGACCCCTTTGCCCTGCGCCGAGCGGTCATCGCCATAATCCGCCTGGTGCTGGAGAAGGGGCTGAAGCTCTCCTTAAGCTCCTGCCTGGACCAGGCCCTTACGGGCTTGGGTGCCTGGCTCACGCGGCCAGCGGCGGAGGTCAAGGCGGAGGTCACGGATTTTTTCGCCACCCGCCTGGCAGGCATGCTGGCCGACCAAGGTGTGCCCACCGACGTGGCCGAGGCGGTGCTAGCTGCCGGCCTGGACGACTTGGGCGCCACCCAGGCTCGGGCGCTGGCCCTATCCGAAATGAAAAAGTCGGAAGATTTCGCTGCCTTGGCGGCAGGCTTAAAGCGTGTCATGAACATTTTGCGCAAGGAGGCGGGCCAAATGCCCAAGGCCCCACCCGACCCTACGCTGTTCCAGGAGGAGGCCGAGCGTCAACTCTTCGAGGCCTTCCAGGCCTTAAGCGTCGAGGCTCAGGCCCGCTTCGCAGCTGGCGAGTATCTGGCCTTCTTGCAGGGGCTTTCGACCCTCAAGATGCCCATCGACAAGTTTTTCGATGATGTGATGGTCATGGTGGACGATGAGGCCGTGCGCCGTAACCGGTTGGAGCTCCTTAACCAAATAGCCAGCGAATTCAGTAAGTTAGCTCAATTCACTCTTTTGCAGCTGGCATAGCCACCCCTCTGGTCCTATATTATAGGAAGGATTGGCGCGCAACGCCGGTCCCCACACTTTTTTGCCTCTTCGTCGTCATGAGTGGAATTGGTGTAATTACGGTGTCATGATGCCGCGATTCGCATGGCCGAGTTGAAGCAGGCGGCAATCATGGACGCCGACGAGCTTTTGATCCTTGGCCTGGGGTTGCAACCGCCCCGGCGGCTGGTGGGACAGTGTGTGGACACCGATAGGCAGCCCCACGAGGTCTTCTTGAGCGTGGCAGGTTGTGCACGGCGCACGACTTTCACGGATTCATCTGGCGTCACCTCGATTTTTTCCAGCGTCATTGCTACGTAGCCGACCGGGTGTCCTGGGTGGGCTGCCCCGACCACGGGACCAAATAGGTCAAGATGCCCTGGACCCGCGAGGGCAGCCTGATTCACCTTGCTGTTCGAGCGGGCAGCTATGACCCTAGTGCGGGAGATGCCCGTGCTAGCTGCGGCTCACATCATCGGGGTCAGCGACACGCGACTTTGGCGGGCGTCCAGTTCTACGTGGCCCAGGCCCTGTCCAAAATGGACTTGAGGGGGGGCAAAGCCGTGGCTTTGGACGAACCCGTCTCCAAGTGGAGCCATAGCTACGTCACCGTCTTCATCGACCTAAACCGCAAGCAAAAGCTGTCATCTTCGTTACCCCCGGCAAGGGTGAGGGCTGTCTGGCCCTGTTCCGCCGCTTCTTGCGTGAGTATAGCGGCGATCCCAACAATATTCGTCGAGGTGGTTCGCGACATGTCGCCAGCCTTCCTGACTGCCATCAGCGAAAGCTTTTCCGGCGTCAGCGTCACCGTGGACTGGTTCTATGTAGTCCAACTTTTCACCATCGCCGTGGACGAGGTCCGAAAGGCCGAGGCTAAGGAACGTAAACTGCCCACGGCCACCCGCTGGGCCGTGCTTAAGACCGCTGACGGCGGCAGGCTAACCGAAAAACAGCAGCAGGCCCTGACCGAACTGGGAGCCGGCGGCCTTGCCACCGCCTGGCGGCTCAAGGAGATGCTGCGCTGGGTCAGAGAGGCTATCTCTGTACGGGCTGTCCAATGGCGCAACCCCCACTTCACCCGCGATGCTCTGAACGTGTATAGCGCTTGATACCAAAACCCTGGCACAGGTCCTCAAGGCGCTTATGACTCTGGAAGAGCATACCTACCTTGATCCTAAACCGTTGGACCTCCACCATTCCAACGCCCGCTTGGGAGGGGCTTAACGGCATCCTCCAGGCCACCAGGGCAAAAGCCAGAGGCTACCGTAATGTCTTCATCTTCATGACCATGATCTATATTTCATCGCCGCACCACTGGGAGAACTCATCAATTTTTACAGTTAACGACGAAAATCAGGAAGAGCTGCTATCCAAAGACGAATAGCTTGCCAAATTGCGGCCTTGGTCTATTTGCCCACCAGTTTGGCGTAGGTAAACGCGTCCAGCAACTCGGCGGGCAAGGGCGCGTTCAGCTCTATTTTGGCCAACCAGCCGGTGGCGTAAGCGTCATCGTTCAAGGGCGTGGGGCTATCGACCAGGGCCTCGTTGATCTCCACCACGCTGCCGCTCACTGGGGCGATCAGGTCGCTGACGCTCTTGGCGCTTTCCACGGCGCCCATCTCCTGACCGGCGGTTACGGTCTGGCCGATGTTGGGCAGGTCCACGTAGACCACGCCCCCAAGCTGGTCCTGGGCAAAATCGCTGATGCCCACGATGGCTAGATTGCCCTCAAGGCGTACCCAGAGGTGGTCGGGGCTGTAGCGCAGATCGTCGGGGAAATTCACTTGTCGGCCTCCAATTGTTTAGGGGTTGGTTCCGGGACTGACTCGCGCCACCCTGCCTAGTGAAACATTCCAGCCACAGGTGGCAGACGGCTACGGCGTCTTGGGAGTTCTGGCCGCGTTTCTTGAGGGCTAAAGCCAGGCGGTCCATGCGCTGGTAGCCTTCGGCGGTGTCGATGTCCAGTTTGACCTGGGGGGGGCGATCTCGGGCGGGGCCGGGAAACGCCCCTGGCGGAAACGCTCCGGCTGCCTGACCAGGAAGCTGGTGATGTGCTAGCGGTCTGAAGGATCATTGCTCTGGGTGGCGGCCTGCTCCAGCAGGGCCAGGGTGGTGATCTCGGTGCCCAAATCGTCTGGATAGTTATTACCGTCCCAGGGCACATGGTTGAAGGCGTATTCGTAGGTTTGCTCGCCGAAGTAGGCTATGAGCCGGTCTATCTCAGCACCGTTGGCAAAGGGGTTGTCCCCGTAGACCCGCACACCTACACCGCCTGGTGCAAGCGCCCGGCGGCGATGAAGCGTCCCAGCATGTCGTCTTCGCTGCCCCGGAACACGACCACGCCCAGCCCGTCGGCCATCTCGGCCAAGGCGTCGTTCTCGGGGCCGACCGAGGTGCAGAGCACCACCTGGTCGGCCAGGCGTGCGGCGCGAGCGCCCTCCAGTATCCAGGCTAGGGGCGGGCGCCTGGCCAGGGTTTTTAGCATTTTGCCCGGTAGGTGGGTCGAGCCGATGCGTGCCCGCACCAGAATTACGGTGCGCGGCCTAGACATGGCGGTCGCTCTCCTGGGCGCGGCGCAGCTGGCCAAAGGGCGCACTCGAGCGGCATGCCAGGTCCACCAGGACGCTGTGGCTGCCGTCGGCCAAGCAGAGAATTCACAAGGGAGGCGTCTACCGTATCTAACTCCGGCGGGGGCTTGACCTGCGGTCCGCCCTGGGTGGGCGCCGGGCTGGGCCGAGCTAGGCAGCAGCTTGCCACCCAGCCGGGGCTCGCAGTGGGGGTTGGTGCTGACGGGCACCTCGTCCTGTTTCAGGATTTCCACGGCCTTTAGGTAAATTTTTAGGGTATGAACGATCTGTCCGGTCGTGACGAAGCTCAGGTCGTCCAGGGAGGTGTGGTAATAATCGTAGGTGAAGTACTTGTCTTTGCAGATAGTGGCCACGGAGATGCGGAACCCCGGCGAGGAGTGCTGGCGCTCGTCGTTGCCGTTGAGCGCGAAGGCATAGGTCATAGGCTCGATGCCCAGCTCGCGGAAGGTCTGGCGGGCTGCGCGGTCAATGTGGTGATCGCCCAGAAAGGTTTCCTGATAGCCCAGGGGGCCGGGGCCGCCCACGCAGGTGACCACGAAGCCGCCGGTCAGCACGCGTATCTCGCCTTGATGACTGGCCAGGTAGGCGATGATCCCGATGGTCTCGGAGCGATGATTAAGCGGTAGGAGTGGCGCAAGGCGCGGCCGGCCAACTCCCTGCAAAACAGGGTGATCAGCACAATGCCCGAGAGGTTGTCGTTGGCCATGGAGGGATGGCAGCAGTAGAAGCTGAAAAGATACTCCCGCCCCGAGGTCCCGACCAGACGAGCCTCGGCCAGGGTTAGGCTGCCCTGCTTTAGCTCGTTGTCGACCAGCACCTCGTAGCGTCCCTGGCGGTCCAGGGCGTCTTGCTGCTCATGACTCAGGCAGAAGCCCCAGTCCTCGCGGTAGTAGGAAGTGCGGTAGGAAACGGCACGGGGCACCCGCGGTAGGGCATGCAGGTGGGGCTCCAGCTCCTTCCAGGCCAGACGGGTTTGCACCGGCGTGCTGTAGCTCACCAGATACAGATTGTTTTGGGCGAAGTCCACCACCTTGAGGCCGCTAGCGTTCTTGATCCAGGCTTCCTTGACGTTCCACTTGCGGGGAATGGTCCAGTCGAAGTAGGGGATGCCGTTGGGGTGTTCTTGGATGGTCAAAGGGGCGTGGCAGGCCAGGACGCCCAAGCCTTGCCGCACGCTCTCGCCAGTGATGCTGCGGCAGATAGGGAATATTTCCCGCAACAGCCCCTCTGTCAGAGTTCCCAAGGCCGGGCGGTCGCTAATCATGCCCTCTCCCTCCAATACGGCTAGTTCTCCACCGGGGCCAGGTTGCTCTAAGCCAGCACTTGGTCCTCGTCGAGATCGCGGGGCACCCTTTGCTCCAGCACCTTGTGCCAGCGGGCTGCCGGTATGCCGGTGCCCAGACGCTTGCAGGTCACCAGCTCCGGGGTGAGCATTTGGCTGGCGGCGATGTTTCGTCGGGCCACGATGGGCCGAAGTGCGAAGCGCCGCGTCGGCTCCTCACTGAGTAGGTAGTGCTTGCCGCCGTCGTCCGCCAGCAGGTGGTAGCGTTCCACGCGCTCCAAGAAGCGCTGTAGGTTGCCTGAGTCCATGGTGTGGTAGCAGTTTGTGCCGGGCAGGGAGTTATCGTGGGTGAAGTATTTCTTGATGATGCGCGCCTCCAGAATATAGGCTCAGATCAGGGCATCCGTGTTGGCCTCGGGCAGGGTGTGATCCGAGTAGCCGATGAGCCTGCCCGGGAAGAGCCGGGCCAGGTCGCTGATCTGCCCTAGATTGGCATTGTGGTCCTGGTAGGGATAGTTGAGCACATAGTGTAATAGGCGCACATTCGGCGCGCCGGCCCCATGCAGGATGGCCAGGGCGTCCTTCACCTCGGTGGCGGTAGCCGCGCCGGTGGGCAAAAGCACCGGCTTGCCTTTCTGGGTCCTCTTCTTCAAAAGTGGTACGCAGGTGATGTCGGCGGATGTTCCCTTGAACAGGGGTATTAGCGTGTCTAGGAAATGCACGGTAGCCTTATCAAAGGGCGTGGAGAAAAAGGTACTGCTTTGCCGCCCGTAATGCTCCGCCAGGGCCGTGTATTCCACCGGTCCGAACCGGTCGTATTTTTTGAAAACCTCGGACTGGTTGGTGGAGGGCTCGGCCTCCAAATCCCAGTAGGCTAGGCTGTGGCATGAGGCCAAAGTCCCTGCCTTGTAGATCTGGAATTTGACCGTATCGGCCTTTGCCCTTCCTCCCTCCCGCGCCAGGTTCACCAGCCATTTGGCCAGATCCAAGTCGTTCCCGTGGTTGATGCTGATCTCGGCGATGACATAAGGGGGGCTAGCCGGCCTTAGGGCCTTGTCGTCCAGGATGAACTTGCTCATGCCTTCTCGCTTTTCGCCGCGGGGGCGGTCGGGGCTGAAATCAGCGACCATATTTCGCTTAAGATCTGTTTTTTATTCTTGCTGAAGTCGAAGCGCTGCATGCGCTCAAAAAATTTTTGCCGCAGACTCTGGTCCAAGAGGGCCAGAAAGATCCTTCTCAATTTGGCGGCCTTGAATAGCTCCATCGCCCCCAGGTAGACCACGTTGTTCTTGGGCCGGGCGAAAGAGTGCGTGTGCTCGCGGGCGTGGTGGCTTATCATGATGCAGAGCTTCTGCAGGTGCATCAGCTCCAGCACCGTGCGCTCGGCGGAGCTTATGACCAGGGCAGTGCATTTTATCATGCTGGAGATGATGTGGATGCCGTCGTGGACGCCGATGCCTGGGTCATCTAGGCGTTCCAGTTGGGCCAGCAAGGCGGACTTGTGCTGGTAGCCCGGCCCGGCCACCCTACTCAGGCGGATGCCCCGGGAGCGCGCTGGCGCCAGCAGGGTATCCAGGGTTTGGCTGGTGAAGTAGTTGGGGTTAGTTCCGCCGAAGGTGATCAGAATTTCGCGCACCGCCGAGGCCGGCGGCTGGCGGCGGGCGTTCTCGAACTCGTCGCGTAGGCAAAAGAACTGATGCCCGGTGCGCAGGTTGGGCCGGGTGGAAGGGCTATCCTCGTAGAGGGCGTTGAAAACCAGATCCGCTTCTTGGGCGCCGGGACCGGAGTCCTTGAAGTTCACCACCTTGATGCCGGTCTGGCGGCAGGCGTCCACGTACTCGGCGCTGGTATCCAGGATGTCGTTGGTCACCAGGTCCGAATCTAGGGCGATGACCTGCCGGGCTAGCGCCCCACCTTGCAGGATGGTCTGGTAATCGAAGCTGGCGATGCGGCTGGCGTCGATCTCGCTTTGGCTGATACACAAAAACAGCACCTCATAATACGTGCTGATCTCGTGGGCCAAACGCAGGTAGCGGTATACGTGCCCCAGCCTCAGCCTGGCCTTGCCCTGGGTGACGAAGAGCACACGCTTGCTTGTGAGAAGCTTCTCGCAGATCCACCAGTCTTGGTAGAAGTTGATCTCCACTGTCTGGCCGCCCAATACGAAGGGAACCACCCGCCGGCTTTGGGGGCCCTCGGTCGGTGCGCTCCAGCGCAGGATCATGAAGGCCTTGCACCCGGCGTACAGCCGCTCCTTGTCGCGGTCGCCCCGCCAGGCCAGCTCGGCCTCCTGCACCAGGCGCCAATTGTGGTGGTCCTCGGGGCGCAGGGTCATAAGAATGTCTCCGTCCTGGGCGGTCAGCAACTCCAGGCCCCGGTGGATGTCCTGGTCATAGACCAGGGGGTCCGTGGGCCGGTAGATGACGGTATCGGGATGGCACTGCGCCGTCTCCTCAATGTGCTGAACTATGTCCTTGAGTATCCAATTGTGGTTCAGGCGAAGCGTCGACGACGCGCACGAAGGGTACGCCGTTGCGTTGGGCGATAAGGTTGATCTCCTGGCTGTCGGTGACCAACAGGATGTGCTCCGGCGCGGTGAGCCGCTTGTCTTTGTTCAGGGCGCGTTGGACCAAGATCACGCCGTCCAATTTCTTCACCAGCTGGTAGGGGGTGCTGCCCTCTTTCTTCACCACCGGGATGATGAAGCAGAACTCTTCCGCAGCCGAGGGCGCGCCAGAGCCGGTAGTGGCGGGGCTCATGAGCGGAGGTCCTCCAGCACCTGGCGAGTGCTCTCAAGCATGTAGCCCAGATCGTCCTCGCTCAGCCAGTGCTGGGAGGAAAACGACACCATGTGGTCGAAAAAGTCGTCGGCCTAGGGGGTGTGGGCTTGGACGAAGCCGTTCTTGACGTAAAGCGGGTAAACGGTACAGAGAATAATATTGTACCACGTACTTGATCAGTTTGTCGTAGGCCTTGCGTTTCATACAACGGTCGCGCAAACCCGGTTGGCTTTGCTCGTTCACGTAGGCGGCCAGCAGGTAATAGGTGTGACGGTAGTCTCCACGCTGTGGAAGCAGAGTTCGTGATAATCGCTGAGCGCATCAATGAAGCGGCAGGCGCGGGCGCGTTTTTCGGCGTTCATGCGGTCGATGCGCGTGAGCAAGGCCACACTCAGGGCGCTCTCCGCTTCGTCCAGGCAGTAGCTGCTGGACCACATCCCCGGCCGCGGTAGGTCCACGTCGCCCATGGCCGGCTTACAGTAATGTTGGCGTTCGCCTGTGACGGCGCAGTGGCCGTTGTGCCTGAGTAAAGGCACCAGCGCAGCCTTGGGTGGGTCCTTGGCCACCAGTATACCGCTTTTGTCCAGGGTGGTGACGTTCTTATGGGAGTAGAAGGGAAAGATCTCCAGTTCCCCGAAGGTGCCGGCCTTTTGCCCCGCCACCTCGGCCCCCAAGGCTTGGGGCACGTCCTCCAGCACCATCAGATCGCGCTTGTGGGCCAGATCCATGATTTGGGGCATCTCAGCGATATAACCGTAGAGGTGCACCACAACGACTACCTTGGTTTGGGGCGAAAGGTTGCCGGCGGCCCTCTGGGCGGTGACCATCCTGGTGCCCGGGTCGCAGTTGGCTCAGACCAGAGACCCGTCCTTTTTGGAGAAGGGGTAGGCGCTAGAGGTGAAGATGTGCGCCGGCATGATCACCTCGTCGTCGGGCTTGAGATCGCAGAGCTGGGCGGCCAATTAGAGAACGCAGGTGGCGTTCATGGTGGCGAAACAATGGGGCGCGCCGATCGAATTCTTTGAGATGGCGCCCCTGGGTCAGCGGGTCGGCCTCCTGCATCACCCGAGCCACTAATTTCATTTCTTCGCTGGTGTAGCGGTGGGCGTAGCCGCTGAAGGGTATGCGGTAGTAGGCGGGCTCGGGGCGCATGGCTCCATGACCCTGAAAAGTTGGGTTATCTTCTGCGGCGTGAGGATGGCTTTGAAATCGTCGCCCAAGTGGTTGCTCAAAGGCTTCTCGTGCACGATGCAGGAGGCGTCGCTGTATCTGCTCCTCGCCCAGATCGGCTTCCAGTCTATTGGGTAGCGCGATGTCCTGGGCCTGAACCATGGCCGTAAACTCGGCGTGCTCGGCTGGGTGATACTCGGCCAGGGGTCCCATGGCCAGGCAGTTAGCCAGGCTGCGATGAATGCCCAGCACCACGCTCAGGCCCGCGGAGAGCGGATGCACCAGGCCGGTGTTGCCGCCAGCCGCTCCGCCCATCAGGCTGGCGATCATGATGTGTTCGCGGCTAGGCTCGTCTTGCATGTCGTCTTGCAGGAAAATCTGGCGACATAGATCGATGGTCTTCTCGGAGTAGACGTCCCCGATGCCGTTGCGAGTGCGCTTGTTTAGCGTCTCCATGCGGTGGAAGTAGGTGTACAGGTTGGTATAAAAATATTGGTCGCGGGGCACGGTAGCGGTCAGATGGATGTCCAGGATGAGCTGATCGAAGACGCTATAGTCGCTGTTCATGCCCAACTTGACCCCGGTTTCGTAGTTGGTCAGCACGCAGATGCGGCTGGTCTCGGAGCCGGTGCTCGAGAGCGTGGGCATGCCGATTTTGTACCCCCGGCACTCTAACCAGGTCTCAGCCCTGGTAGGCGGCGGCCTTTCCGTCATTGGTCAACAGATTGCTCATTGCCTTGGCCATGTCCAGGGTGCTCCCTCCGCCCATGCCCACGATACACCCTGGTAGTCCGCTCCACTCGGAGAGGTCGGCGCGCAGGTCGGCGGCAGCCTCGTCCACCTGACCGATGCTGGGTTCGTGGATGGTGTCGATGAAGACCAGCCGGTCCTGGTCCCGCCGGGGCAGCTTTTCCAAGGGAGCGGTGTGATCGGCGAAGAAATGGTTTACGAGAAAGACCACCGGTCCGGCTGGCACCCGGAGGGCGCTGCGCAGCACCTCCTTCAATCGGCCCAGGGCGCCCGCCCCGAAAAGATAGCTGGCCACATTGCGGATGGCTTTCATGCGTCCACCCCTAGTGTGATCCAACAAGCTTCAACGGGCGCAGACGATGTGGGCCAGTATCAAGTTACCACACGACCCGTGTTGACAGCCAGGGCTCTGGCATTCTCGCCCTTAGCCTATTTCAGGTGGCTGCATTCAGTCACTAAACCCTGGTCGCCGCTCTCGGCGCGCTCGATCTCCGACCAGCGCACTGAAGGCATTTTGACATAAAGGGGGGAGGTTCTAAAGAGCCCCTTAAGCTCGGCCTGGCTTATGCCTCGGGGCGTGCCGAGCACGCGGGGCACGCCGCTCACCTCGTAGGACTGGTCCAGCCCCCCCTGCTCGCAGATATGGCGGGTGGGCGTGCCCTTGTAGGGCTCCAGCAGAGTCATCGAGGAGGAGATAGGCGCTGCGGCGCGGTTCAGTTCTACGGCGTCGAAGATGGCGGCGCGGGTCCTCCCGTGGCAGCCAGATGATGTTGTAGGCTGAGGTGCGTATGCCGTGTTTGGCCACAGATTGGAAGACTTTGATGAGGGTGTTGTTGGACATGTGCCGGTTCATCGCCTCGCGGCGGATGCGCGGGTTGCCGCTCTCGGTGCCCAGGGCGACAATGCGGTAGCCTATGTCTTTGAGGATCTCGACCTCCTCCTTGCCGATGCTCTCGGCGCGGGTATAATTCAAAATGGGCAGGCCGATTTTTTTGACATAGACCGCAGCGTATTGCGCCAGGTAGTCGATGCGCAAGGCTGTGAAATCCTCGTCCCAGAAGCGGATGAAATCGAAGCCGTAGCGGCCGATGAGCTGCCTCAGCTCCGCGATGCCCTGGGCCACGGGCTTGACCCGGTGGTAGGAGCTTAGGTCCCGGTACTTGGCCTTGAGCACTCCGCTGACGCAATAGGAGCAATTGGAGGGGCAGCTTCGGATCAGCTCGTAGTTGAGCATTTTGTAGCGCTGCCCGTCACAGGGCTGAAAAAAGTGGATGGAATTGTAGAGGCTTAAATCCGGGGCCGGCAGGCCGGCCAGGTTGATCAAGGGCGCAGGTTAGTTGCGGAATTCAGCCTCTGTCAATTTGTCCCATAGCCCTTGGATGCCAGTCGGCGAGGCCCCCTGCTCCAGGGCCTCACGCAGTCGGGGCAGGGCATTCTCATCCTCGTCCACGCACAAACAATCCACCGCCGGGTGGGCGAAAACCTCGTCGGGCAGCAGGATGACGTGGATGCCGCCCGCCACCACCGTAAAACCGAATTCCCGTTTGAGCGGGGCTAGAAAGTCACAGGCAAAGACGAAATCGGCCTCTTCGTCGTCATGGATGGAATTGGTGTGGTTCTGGTGTCATGATGCAGCGATCCGCATGGCCGAGTTAAAGCAGGAGGCAATCATGGACGCCGGCGAGCTTCTGGCCCTTGGCCCTGGGGTTGTAACCGCCTTGACGGTTGGTGGGACAGCGTGTGGACACCGATAAATAGCCCTACTAAGTCTTGTTGGAGGTTGTCGCCGACCGGGGAGCCGAGTACCCCCGCCCGGAGTGTGGCAGGTTGTGCAAGGCTCACGACTTACGCTAATTCACCTGGCGACACCTCAATCTTTTCCAGCGTCATTGTTACGTAACCGCTAGGATACCCCCCCGGGTAGACTGCCCCGACCACGGGATCAAACAGGTCAAGATGCCCTGGACCAGCGAGGGCAGCCGGTTTACCTTGCTGTTCGAGCAAACGGCCATGACCCTAGTGCGGGAGATGCCCGTGTGTTGATTCTTGCTTTGTTCTGATCGGGAAGTAAGGAAATTTTTCAGATTGGCATGACTTGGTAGGGATTTTTATTCCATTATCCTGGACCGTGGGTGTGGATCCAGGAATTGAGGAAATGGCCGAGGGTGGTGGAACACCCCAGACCCCGAGAGACGGGAGGAACTCTCTGCCATCTGGTTGCATCGTATTTTTCGTTGCAGCCTGCGTTAAGAAGATAATGGAGCTGAGGCGGCGTTTCCTCTAGCCCCGGCCGGAGAGGTGACTCCGGTGTTGGAGCGTCGGCTTTGGGGGCACGGCTTCGTGCTTGCCTATTTTAATAAAGCTCCTACGGTAATTTGGCTTCGGTGGTTACACTGCCCTGACTGCCGGGCGGTGATCCGGCTGCAGCCGCGGGGCTACTGTAGCCGGCTCCAGACCTTGGTGGAGACCATTCGGCAAAGCTTTTTCAATAAGCTAGCCCGGGGCAGATGGGGTTCTGGCCTGCCGCGCTCCCGCCAGCGCCACTGGCTCAAGGGCTTGCTGCGGCAGGTGAGCCTATACCTGGGGTCAAGCTGGTCGGACGACTTGCTTGGAGCCTTCGATTGGCTCAGTGGCCGTGGTTTGACCGCAACCAGCCGGTCGGCGCAAAGCGAGAGCCCCCTTGGAGCCGTTTACCCAAGGGTGTCGTTGTCCTGGCCCGGTCCCCCGGTTTACACATTGGCGAAACACCCCCATGGAGGACCGACATGGGTGCGGACCAGAAAAAACGAGTAACTATCTTCCGTTTCGGCGTCATTAGCGATTTTTTTGCCAGGGACTACACGGAGTGTGGTGAACGGGAGAGGTTACTGCGAGACAAGTACGCCTAGCGGTGGCAAAGCCCCTTCTCCAACCGTACCAGGCTGTCGCGCTCCACCATCCTGGGATGGGTCAGGTTCTACCGCCGCTTCCTGCGTGAGCATGGCGGCGATCACAACAATAACGCCGAGGTGACCTGTGACAGGTCGCCAGCCTTCCTGGCCGCCATCGTCGAAAGCCTCCTCGGCGTCAACGTGGACTGGTTCCATGTAGTCCAACTCTTCACCACCGCCGTGGACGAA
>CBCOTF020000200.1:0-12722 GCA_965112955.2 Desulfarculales bacterium | reverse complement strand
CTATACCTGGCTGGGATCAAGCTGGTCGGGCGACCTGCTTGAGGCCTTCGATTGGCTCAATGGCTGGGGCTTGGCCGCGGTCAGCCGGTCGGCGCAAGGTGAGAGCTCCTTCCCTCCCTGAGCCACTTACCCAAGGGTGCTGTTGTCCTGGTCTGGCCCCCCGGTCTACACTTCGGCGAAACACCCTTATGGAGGACCGACATGGACAAGGACCAGAAAAAACGAATAGCATCTTCCGTTTCGGCGATATCAGCGATTTTTTTGCCATGGACTACATGGAGCGTCAGTGCTGTCGAAGAGAGGCGTAGCGGTTAAAAATGATCTTATAAAAACGGTTACTTATCTATAAATTTAGCAGTTTTTGAGACAAAGCCGCCGCTTTTGGGCTGATGTTTGTTGGTTCATTGGTGGTTGTCTGTCCAAGTCAGGGCAAGAACGGTAACTGGACCTGTTAGGGCATGAGTGGCGGGGTGTGATAGGGGTGTTGGAGCCAGGCGCGCAACTACCTGTATGTGAAGAGATTTAGGCGTAGCATCGCGGCCAGGTTGGACAATGACCATGCAGCCAGGGAAAGATGGTGAAGCCATTTGAGCAAGAGCAGGGCGATCAAGGCTGCCCACAAATCTGGATTTCCAAGGCGTTGCTGCTGGTGCCCACGAAGGTTTTGACCTTAAGGTTTTACTCAAGCGCCTTGAAGGACAGCTCGATCTTCCAGCGGTCCTTATAGACGTCAGCCACGATGGAGGTCGTCAGCTTGTGGTGGTTGGTCAAGAGCACGATCTGCAAGACGACACAGGGGGTAGGGACAATCGATCAGGCTGCCGGTGAGGAGTATTGTTTGGTCGACCAAGACGTTTTGGGCCTTAGGCCCTAGTTAAGCCGATTGGCCATCACCTCAAAAACGGCGTCAGATTTGAGACGAGTGACGAATAGGACGTCCTGGCCGGTCCACTTACTAAACAGGGCATAGTCCTGGTAGCCACGGTTCAAGACCAGGATAGAGTCAGGGCTTAGGGCCAGCCCCTGGGCCACGGTGACATCGGCCACCTTGGCGTCGGTAAGCAGGATCAAGCTGGGCATATAGTCGTCATGGTCCAGAAATATGTGAGTCTTGACACCGCACTTGGCCCGCTTGTACTCGGCTCAGGGGAGCAGGCTCACAGGCACAGGGTGATGGTGGAGAAGTCCAGGCTCAGGAGCGTGTTCTTGAAATTGAATTTGCCCTTTTCTCTGTCCAGGAAGCCGGGGGCACGGAAGCGCTCCATGGCTTTGAAGAGAAGAACAGGGCTCGGAACAAGGACGAGGGTCTGTGCTGGTTGGCGTAGGACAGTGTGGACTTTTTTGGGGCCGCGGCTCACCCCAAGGTGGGACAGCTTGCCCAGGCAACAGAAAAGGCCCCCTGTCTCCCTTGAGGAAGTGGCCGAGGGTGGTGGAGCACCCCTGGCCTCGAGAGACGGGAATAACTCCCTGCCATCTGGTTGCCATCGTACTTTTCGTTGCAACCTGCGTTAAGAAAATCATGGAGCTGGAGCGGCGTTTCCCCTGGCCCCGGCCAGAGAGGTGCCCCCGGTGTGGGAGCGTCCGGCTTTGGGGGCACGGCTTCGTGCCTGCCTATTTTGATGAAGCCCCTACAGCGATTTGGCTTCGACGTTTCCGCTGTCCTGACTGCCGGGCGGTGATCCGGCTGCGGCCGCGGGGCTACTGGAGCCGGTTACCGGCTCCGGTGGAGACCATTCGGCAATAATATTGTCCAATGGTAGATTTTCAAAAATTAACTAAGTAATCTAAGCGAGATGCCCTCCCCCCAGCGTAGTAGTATGGTTATACCAAAAGCCAACAATACCGCGACCAAAAGAGGGCAAGACCATGGTACGAGTAGCCAGCCTGTTCAGTCAACTGCTGCATCACTTCCCCCGCACTGAGTTCTCCGCCTTGGTCAAGGAACACGGTGCCGCGGTGAGGATCAAGGACTTTTCCTGTTGGACCCAGTTCGTGGCCATGATCTTCTGTCACCTCTGACCAGGGCTGATTTCTTAAAGGAGATATGCCAGGATCTTTCCTGCTACCTGGGCAAGCTGTCCCACCTTGAGGTGAACGCGGCCCCAAAAAAGTCCACACTGCCCTGCGCCAACCAGCACAGGCCCTCGTCCTTGTTCCGAGCCCTTTCTTCAAGGCCATGGAGCGCTTCCGTGCCCAAGGCTCCCTGGGCAGGAAAAAGGGCAAGTTCAAATTCAAAAACAAGCTCCTGGGCCTGGATTCCTCCACCATCACCCTGCGCCTGAGCCTGTTCCCCTAGGCCGAGTATAAGCGGACCAAGAGCGGGGTCAAGGTTCACATTATGTTGGACCACGACCACTACATGCCCAGCTTTGTCCCGCTCACCGAGGCCAAGGTGACCGATGTCACCGTGGCTCAGGGGATGGGGCCCTAAACCTTGGCTCTATCCTGGTCTTGGAACGGGGCTACCAGGAGGATTATGTCCTGTTTAGCAAATGGACCGGCCAGGGTGTCTCCTTCGTCACTCACCTCAAATCTAACGCCGTTTTCGAGATGATGGCCAATCAGCCCGGGCCTAAAGCCCAAAACGTCTTGGCCGATCAAACCATACTCCTCACCGGCAGCCTGACCGATTGTTCCTATCCCCCACGTCGCCTGGTGGTGTGAGACGAGAAGAATCAAAAGCAGGTCGTGCTCTTGACCAACCACCACAAACTGACGGCCGCCATTGTGGCTGACATCTATAAGGACCGCTGGAAGATCGAGCTGTTTTTCAAGGCGCTTAAGCAAAACCTTAAGGTCAAAATCTTCGTGGGCACCAGCAGTAACGCCTTGGGAATCCAGATTTGGATAGCCTTCATCGCCCTGCCCTTGCTCAAGAGGCTTCACCATCTTTCCCTGGCCGCATGGTCGCTGTCCAACCTGGCCGCCATGCTGCGCCTACATCTCTTCACATACAGTGAGTGGTGCGCCTGGCTTCAACACTCCTATTATACCCCGCCCTTCATGCCCGAACAGGTCCAGTTACCGCTCTTGCCCTGACGCCGCTACGCCTGTCTTCGACAGCACTGGTTCGGCAGAGCCTTTCTAATAAGCTATCCCGGGGCAGATAGGACCCTGGGCCTATCACGCTCCCGCCAGCGCCACGGACTCAAAGGCCTGCTGCGGCAGGTGAGCCTATACCTGGGGTCAAGCTGGTCGGGCGGCTTGCTTGGGGCCTTCGACTGGCGCAGTGGCCGGGGCGTGGCTGCGGCCAGCCGGTCGGCGTAAAGCGGAGAGCCCTCTCCTTCCCTGAGCCACCTACCCAAGGGTGCCGTTGTCATAGCCCGGCCCCCCGGTCTACACATGGGCGAAACACCCCCACGGATGACCGACATGGACGAGAACCAAAAAACGAGTAGCCATCTTCCGTTTCAGCATCATCAGCGACTTTTTTGCCCAGAACTACATGGAGTGTGGTGACCGGGAGAGATTACTGCGGGACAAGTGCGCTCAGCGGTGGCAAAGCCCCTTTTTCAGCTGTACCAGGCTGTCGCGCACCACCATCCTGGGATGGGTCAGGCTCTACCGCCAAGGCGGCGGCAAGTGGGAATCCCTCTACCCCATGGGCAGGAATGACCGGGGCGGCAGCAGGGCCTTGGACGAGGACACCGCTCAGGCCTTGGCCCGCCTGCGCAGGGAAATGCCCACTGCGGTCAGTGACTACCCTCATCAGCGAGATGATGCGCCGACGCTTAACCTTGCTCGACGTGATCCTCAAGGCGCCCACCGTCTACCGCTTCCTGCACCAGCAGGAGCTGATGGGCAAACAGGTCACCCCACCGGTCGACCGCAGGCGCTTCGAGGTCGAGCTGCCTAACGACATTTGGCAGAGTGACGCCATGCATGGGCCGTTGCTCCTGGTGGGTGACAAGCGGCGCGAGACCTACTTCTTCGCCTTCAAAGGAAATAGTGCCGACCGCCGAGGTCCTCGGCGTGGCCAAACGCTTCGAATACGCCACCCGCCTCGGCGTACTGGCCCTGGTCACCGGAGATGTGGGCAGCGGGAAATCCACCGCCTTGCGTTGGGCCGCCAGTAGACAGCACCCATCCGGAGTATCAGATCATCTGGGTCACCGCCTCACAGGGCTCCATCCTGGAACTTTATAGGCGAATCTGCGTCGAGCTCGAAATGTGCACCGCCAGCTCCTCCAGGGCCGTTCTCATCAAGCTCGTCAGAAAATAGGCCCTGGAGGTCGCCCAAGACCCTAAAAAAAGATCCGCCCACTTCATCGATGAAGCCACCCTCCTCAGGTTTCAAGTCCTGGTCGAGTTGTGCACACCATCACTCAGTTTTTGGGAGACTCCAGACCAATGCTGCCCATCATCCTGGCCGGCCAAAACAACCTCGCCGACCTCCTCATATACAGAACCTCCCTGCCCCTGGCCTCCAGGGTCGTGGCCAGAAGCCATTTGGCCGACGTCTCCCTCCAGAACTTGCAGGACTACCTCCTGTACCACCTTAAAATCGCAGGCGTAAAATAAATTTTTTGATCCGGACCGTCACCGCCATACAGCAGGGCTCCGACGGCCTCTTCCGAAGGGCCAACCACCTGGCCCGAGACGCGATTATAGCTGTCGCCGCAGTGTTGTCCAAGATAGGTTCTCAAAAACCGGCTAAGTGATCGAAGCGAGATGCTTTCATTCCAGCGTAGTCGTGTGGTTCTGCCAAAAGCCAACAATACCGCGACCAAGAGAGGGCAAGGCCATGGTACTAGTAGCCAGCCTGTTCAGTCAACGGTGGCATCGTTTCCCCCGCACTGAGTTTGCCGCCTTGGTCATCAAGGAGCATGGTGCCGAGGTCAAGACCAAGGGATCTCTCTGTTGGACCCAGTTCGTGGCCATGCTCTTCTGTCATCTGGCCCGGGCCGATTTCCCAGGGGAGAGCTGCCCGGGTCTTTCCGTCTGCCCGGGCAAGCTGTCCCACCTTGGGGTAAGCGCGGTCCCCAAAAGGTCCACACTGCCCTACGCCAACCAGCACAGGCCCTCAATCTTGTTTCGAGCCCTGTTCTTCAAAGCTATGGAGCGCTTCCGTGCCAAGGCTCCCTGGACAGGGAAAAGGGCAAATTCAAGAGTAAGCTCTTGAGCCTGGACTCCTCCACCATCACCCTGTGCCTGAGCCTGTTCCCCTGGCCGAGTATAAGCTGGTCAAGGGAGGGGTCAAGGCGCACATCATTCTGGACTACGACGACTACATGCCCAACTTTGTCCTGCTCATCGAGGCCAAGGTGGCCGATGCCACCGTAGCCCAGGGGCTGGCCCTCAACCCTGGCTCCATCCTGGTCTTGGACCGGGGGGCTACCAGGACTATACCCTGTTTTGCACGTGGACCGGCCAGGGCGTCTTCTTCGTCACCCGCCTCAAAGCTAACGCCATATTCGAGGTGCTGGCCAATCGGCCAAAGCCTAAGACCCAAAACGCCTTGGCTGATCAAACCATACTTCTCGCCGGCAGCCTGACCGATTGTCTCTACCCCCTGCGTCGTCTGGTGGTGTGGGACGAAAAAATCAAAAACAGGTCGTGCTCTTGACCAATCACCACAAGCTGACGGTCTCCATTGTGGCTGACATCTATAGGGACCACTAGAAGATCGAGCTGTCCTTCAAGGCGCTTAAGCAAAACCTTAAGGTCAAAACCTTCGTGGGCACCAGCAGCAACGCCTTGGAAATCCAAATTTGGACAGCTTTGATCGTCCTGCGCTTGCTCAAATGGCTTCACCATCTTTCCCTGGCCGCATGGTCACTGTCCAACCTGACCGCCATGCTACGCTTAAATCTCTTCACATACAGGGAGCTGCGTGCCTGGCTCCAACACTCCTATCATACCCCCTCATGCCCGAGCAGGTCCAGTTACTGCTCTTGCCCTGACTTGGACAGGCAACCGCCAGTGAAACAAAAAACATCAGCCCAAAAACAGCGGCCTTATCTCAAAAACTGTTAAACTTATAGATAACTAACCGTTTTTATAAGATCATTGTTAGCCGTTAAGCCTGTCTTGGATAGCACTGTAACAAGGTAGGGATTTTATCCCAGTATCCTGGACCTTTGATGTGGGTCCAGGAATGAGGAAGGGCCGAGGGTGGTGGAGCACCTCCGCCCCCGAGAGATGGGAATAATTCCCTGCTATACTGGTTGCCTTCGTACTTTTCGTTGCAGCTTGCGTTAACGAAAATCATGGAGCTGGGGCGGCGTTTCCCATAGCCCCGGACGGACAGGTGTCCACGGAATGGAAGCGTCCGGCTTTGGGGGCACAGCTTCGTGCCTGCCTATTTTGATGAAGTATCTACAGCGATTTGGCTTCAACGCTTCCTCTGCCCTGACTGCCGGGCGGTGATCCGGCTGCAGCCGCGGGGTTACTGGAGCCAGTTCCAGGCTCCGGTGGAGACCATTCGGTAAAGCCTTTCCAATAAGCTAGCCTGGGGCAGATGGGACCCTTGGCCCGCCGCGTTTCCGCCAGCGCTACTGGCTCAAGGGCCTGTGCTGCGGCAGGTGAACCGCCTATACCTGGGGTCAAGCTGATCGGGCGACCTGCTTGGGGCCTTCTACTGGCTCAGTGGCCGAGGCCAGCCGGTCGGTGCAAAGCGAGAGCCCTTTCCCTCCCTGGTCCACCTGCCCAAGGGTGCCGTTGTCTTGGCCTTACCCCCCGGTCTACACTTGGGCGAAGCACCCCCATAGAGGACCGAACCCTATGGGCAGAAAGGACCGGGGCGGCAGCAGGGCCTTGGACGAGGACACCGCCCAGGCCTTGGTCCGTCTACTCAGGGAACTGCCCACTGCGTCAGTGATTACCCTTATCAGCGGGACGATGCGCCAACGCTTGACCTTTCGACCGCAGGCGCTTCGAGGCCGAGCTGCCCAACGACATTTGGCAGAGTGACGCTGTGCATGGGCCGATGCTCCTGGTGGGCGACAAACGGCGTAAAATCTACCTCTGCGCCGTCATCGACGGCAGGAGCCGCCTGATCGCCCATGCCGAATTTTATCTCTCCTAGGACCTGGCCATTTATCTACAGGCTTTGCACCAGGCCCTGCTTAAACGGGGGCTACCACGCAAGCTCTACCTCGACAACACGGCACAACCTTCCGCTCCCACCACCTGGAAGAGATAACCGCCTCCTTGGGCATCGCCCTGGTCCACTCCTCGCTCGACGTGCCCCAGGGCAGGGGCAAGATCGAAAGACTCTTCCGCTTCGTCAGGTCCCAGCTTCTCCCCGGCTTTAAGGGCGGTACCCTTCAGGACATCAATGAGACCCTGGGGTGCTGGATTAGGGACGTTTTACCACCAGTGCAAGCATCTGGGCACCGGACAGGCCTCCCTATAACGCTTCACCAGCAAGATAGAGTGCGTCAGGCCAGCTCACGCCGATCTGGAAGACTACTTTAGAAAAAGAGCCCCGCGCCGCGTGGCCCTGGACCGCACCGCCTCCCTGGCCGGCAGGCTATACGAGGCCCCAGTGCCTCTGATCGGCACCACGACCGCGTAGAGGTTCTACTGGAAAATTGCTCCCATGGCTTGCCTAGGCCGCGGGGCCTCGCCGTCAATTGCAGGGTCAAGCGCGACCACCATCTGCTGCGCTTGGAATCCCGCTCCACCACGGCCCCCACTGGCGGCTCCCTTTTCTCGCAAAAACCAGACCCTAGCTTCTTCGCCCTCAACAGGGAGCCCTTCGGCTCTGACCTGGCGCCTAAGGAAATAATGCAGACCGTCGAGGTCCTCGGCGTGGCCAAACGCTTCGAATACGCCATCCGCCTCGGCCCACTGGCCTTGGTCATCGGAAATGTGGGCGGCGGAAAATTCATCGCCTTGCGCTGGGCCGCCAGCAGGCTGCACCACCCGGGTATCAGATCATCTGGGTCGCCGCCTCACAGGGCTCCATCCTGGAGCTCCACAGGCAAATCTGCGTCGAACTCGAAGTGGACACCGCCAGTTTCTC
Organism: Desulfarculales bacterium; assembly: GCA_965112955.2. GTDB lineage: Bacteria > Desulfobacterota > Desulfarculia > Desulfarculales > Desulfarculaceae > JACRDC01. The sequence continues at coordinate 4,753 of CBCOTF020000200.1, read as the reverse complement.
AAAGGCCGTCCTCACCAAGCTCATCAGAAAACAGGTCCTGGAAATCGCCCAGGACCGCAAGAAGAAAAAACCCGCCCTCATCATCGATGAAGCCTCCCTCCTCAGGCGTCAAGTCCTGGCCGAGTTGCACACCATCACTCAGTTTCAGGGAAACTCCAAGCCAATCCTGCCCATCATCCTGGCCGGCCAGAACAACCTCGCCGACCTCCTCATATACAAAACCTCCCTGCCCCTGGCCTCCAGGGTCGTGGCCAGAAGCCATCTGGCTGGCGTCTCCCTTTAGGACATGCAGGCCTACCTCCTGCACCACCTCAAAATCGCAGGCGTCAAACAAAACCTCTTTTCTGAACCGGCCGTCACCGCCATACAGCAGGGCTCCGGCGGCCTTGTCCGAAGGGCCAACCACCTGGCCCGAGGAGTGATCATAGCTGCCGCCGAGGAGCAGACTCAGGTCGTCTCCCCAGCGCACGTCCGCATTGCCACAACAGAACTGATCTGATCAAATGAGAAAGGAAGGATCAGTCCAGGATAATTAGAGAGCTTTCGTCAAATTAATCCGAAAAACAACAACATCATGCTGGACCACGACGACTACATGCCCAGTTTTGTCCTGCTAACCGAGGCCAAGGTGCCGATGTCACCGTGGCCTAAGGGCTGGCCCTAACCCCTGGCTCCATCCTGGTTTTGGACCGGGACTACCAGTACTATGCCCTGTTTAGCAAGTGGACCGGCCAGGGCGTCTCCTTCGTCCACCCGCCTCAAAGTTAACGCCGTTTTAGAGATGATGGCCAGTCGGCTAGGGCCTAAGGCCCAAAACGTCTTGGCCAATCAAACCATACTGTCCCTACCCCCTGCGTCGTCGGGTGGTATGGGACGAGAAAAATCAAAAGCAGGTCGTGTTTTTGACCAACCACCACAAGCTGACGGCCTCCATTGTGGCTGACATCTATAAGGACCGCTGGAAGATCGAGCTGCTCCTCAAGGCGCTTAAGCAAAACCTTAAGGTCAAAACCTTCGTGGGCACCAGCAGCAACGCCTTGGAAATCCAAATTTGGACAGCTTTGATCGTCCTGCGCTTGCTCAAATGGCTTCACCATCTTTCCCTGGCCGCATGGTCACTGTCCAACCTGACCGCCATGCTACGCTTAAATCTCTTCACATACAGGGAGCTGCGTGCCTGGCTCCAACACTCCTATCATACCCCCTCATGCCCGAGCAGGTCCAGTTACTGCTCTTGCCCTGACTTGGACAGGCAACCGCCAGTGAAACAAAAAACATCAGCCCAAAAGCGGCGGCCTTATCTCAAAAACTGCTAAATTTATAGATAATTAACCGTTTTTATAAAATCATTTTTAGCCGCTACACTTGCCTTGGACAATACTGGATTTTTTCAAGCTATCTGTGACTATTGCCGAGGCTCCCCAAACCATTAAACTAATTTGGTTACTCGTGGTTAACGTGGAATTTTATGAGATTCCCCAGTGGTGCGGCGATGAAATAGATTATGGTCATGAAGGTGAAGACATTACGGTAGCCTTTGGCCCTTGCTCTGGCGGTTTTGCAGATGCCGTTAAGACCCCCCAGGCGGCGTTGAAATTGTTGGAGGCCCAACGTTTTAGGATCAGGTGAGCATGCTCTTCCAAAGCCATGAGCGCTTTGAGGACCGGAGCCAGGGTTTTGGTGTCAGGCGCTATGCACTTCAGGGCATGGCGGGTAAAGTTTAATAATGTGCCACTGGGCGGGCCCGTACAGAGATGGCCTTTCTAATCCAGCGCAGCATCTTCTTGAGCCACCAGGCGGTAGCGGTGGCGAAACCGCCGGTTTCCAGTTCGATCAGGGCCTGCTGCTGCTTTTTGGTTAGATCGCCGCCGTTAACGCGGCCTTGAGCACGGTCCAGCGGGTGGCTTCGGGCAATTTACGCTCCTTAGCCGCGGCCTTTCGGACCTCGTCCACATGCGGTGGTTAAAAGTTGGACTACATGGAGCCAGTCCACGGTGACGTTAGCGCCGGAAAAGCTTTCGCCGATAGCGGCCAGGGAGGTTGACGACATGCCACAGACCACCTTGGCGATATTGTTGTGACCGCCGCCATGCCCACGCAGGAAACGGCGGAACAGGACCAGACAGCCCTTGCCAGGGGTAACGAAGATGACCGGTTTTTGCTTGCGGTTTAGGTGGATGGAGACGGTAATATAGTTGTGGCCCCACTTGGAGACGGTTTCGTCCAGAGCCACGGCCTTGACTTCCGCCCAGGTCCATTTTGGACAGGGCCTGGGCCACGTAGAACTGGACCATCCGCCAAAATCGTGTGTCACTGACCCCGATGATGCGGGCCGTAGCCAGCGCTGGCATCTCCCGCACCAGGATTATGGTTGCCTGTTCGAACAGCAAGATGAACCGATTGCCCTCGCGGGTTCAGAGCCTCTTGACCTGCTTGGTTCCGTGGTCAGGGCAGTCCACCCGGGGTCCCCGGGCGGTTACGTCGCAATGACTTTAGAGAAGATTGAGGTGATACCAAGTTAATTAGTAGAAGTCGTGAGCCTTGCACAACCTTCCACACTCCGGGCAGGGGTATTCGATTCCCCGGTCGGCGGCAACCTCCAAGAAGATCTCGCGGGGCTGTTTATCGGTGTTCACACGCTGTCTCACCAGCCGCTAGGGCGGTTGCCAACTCCAAGCCAAGGCCCAAAAGCTCGCCGGCATCCTTGATTGCCGCCTGCTTCAACTCAGCCATGCGGATCGCTGCATCATGACACCGGAACTACACCAATTCCATTCATGACGACGAAAAGGCAAAAGAAGGATAACCTCTCGGCCGGCCAGAGGCTGCAGTTGGGTCCTCCCCGCAAGGAGACCGTATAGCCGCCGCTTAAAGGCCGAACCGGAAGGCAAAATTTTATCAGGCCTTAAGATCTTGGCCGGTGAGCCGCCCCAGGGCCAAGAGCTTCTTGGTGTGCTCCCGAGTGTCGATGATGTATAGTAGCACCCCGACCTGGGACAATTCGTCCTTTATATGCAAAAGCTTGTTGCGGTCGACGTTCTTCATTCGGAGGTAGACCCTCCGCCGCCCCTCGGCCACGCGGTCGTAGAAGCTCAAGATGCTTACCATGCGGCCGCCATACTTGCGCACCACGTCCACCGCCTGCTTGATGGAGCCGGCCTCGTCGGGCAGGTCCAGGGCGAACTGCACGCCGCCGCGGGTCACGCCCGTGAGCGCGATCAGCGCCCGGAAGATGTCGCTCTGGGTGAGCATGGCCAGCACAGCGCCGTTGTCATCCACCACCGGTACGCCGGAGATATTGTTCTCCAGCATCACCAAGGCTGCCTCTTCGATGGTGTCGTGCATGTGCGCGGTCTTGGGCCGGGGGGTCATGATGTCCTTAACCTTGACCCGGCTAAGCAGGTAGGCCAGCTCGTGCACCTCCAAGGTGGTGGCGTCCGAGGCCCCGGCCCTCTTCAAATCCTTGTCGCTGACGATGCCCAGCAGCTTGCCGGACTTGTCGACCACCGGCAGCCGGCCTATATGATTCTCCTTGATCAGCTTGATGGCGTGAGACATGGACTCCTCGGGGTCCACGCTTACCAGTCGAGTGCTCATCCAACTGATTACCAGCATCACTTTCCTCCCGCTTGCCTACTAGCCCCGGCGCTCTGACCCGCGGTCTTGGGGGCTTCTCGGTAATGTTTTTTGCCTCTCCGTCGTCATGAGTGGCATTGGTGTAATTCCGGTGTCATGATGCAGCGATTCGCATGGCCGAGTTGAAGCAGGAGGCAATTATGGACGCCGGCGAACTTTTGGCTTTTGGCCTGGGGTTGTGCAACCCCGCCCTAGCGGTTGGTAGGACAGCTTGTGGACACCGATAAACAGCCCCACGAGGTCTTCTTGGAAGTTGCCGCCGACCGGGAAACCGAGAAGGAGGTTCAAAAGGCCGAACTTAAGGCGCGTAAACTGACCCAAGGCCATCCGCTAGGCCGTGCTCAAGGCCGCTGACGGCGGCAGGCTAACCGCGAAAAGCAGCAGCAGACTCTCTGACCGAATTGGAAACCGGCGGCTTCGCCACCGCCACCGCCTAGCGGCTCAAAGAGATGCTGCGCTGGGTTAGAAAGGCCTCCTCTGTACGGGTCCGCCCAGTGGCCGTCACCCAAATGTCTTCACCTTCATGGCCATGATCTGTTTCATCACCATTGCTTCCAGACTGAGGCAGAATGGTTAAGGGGAAGATAGAATTTAAACCTCATACGGTGCCGGTGCAAGCCTCATAAATATCGCGGCCAAGAGAGGGCAAGGCCATGGTACGAGTAGCCAGCCTGTTCAGTCAACTGCTACATCACTTCACACGCACTGAATTCGCCACCAAAGGTCTACACTGTCCTACGCCAACCAGCATAGGCCCTTGGCCTGGTTTCGAGCCCTGTTCTTCAAAGCCATGGAGCGCTTCCGTGCCCAAGACTCCCTGGGGGCAGGAAAAAAGGCAAGTTCAAATTCAAGAACACACTCCTGCGCCTGGACTCCTCCACCATTACCCTGTGCCTGAGCCTGTTCCCCTGGGTCGAGTACAAGAGAGCCGCTAAGGGCAGGATCATCAAGGTTCACACCATATTGGGCTACGACGACTACAGCCCAACTTTGTCCTGCTCACCGAGGTCAAAGCTGGCCCTAAACTCTGGCTCCATCCTGGTTTTGGACCGAGGCTACCAGGACTATGCCCTGTTTGGCAAGTGGAGAGGTGATGGCCAGCCGGCCAGCAACGCCT
>CBCOTF020000199.1:0-3426 GCA_965112955.2 Desulfarculales bacterium | reverse complement strand
GGAATTTTTTAAATTGGCTTGACCAGGTAGGAATTTTACCCCATTATCTTGGACCATAGATGTGGGTCCAGGAATGGGGACGTGGCTTAGGGCGGCGGAGTGCTCCTGACCCCGAGAGACGTTAAGTACCGCCCTGCTATCTGGTTGTCATCATACTTCTCGTTGCAGCCTGCGTCAAGAAGATCATGGAGCTGGGGCGACGTTTCCCCTGGCCCCGGCCGGGGAGGTGACCCCGATGTGGGAGCGTCCGGCTTTGGGGGCACAGCTTCGTGCCTGCCTATTTTGATGAAACCCCTATAGTGGTGTGGCTTCGGCGTTTCCTCTGCCCTGACTGCCGAGCGGTGATCCGGCTGCGGCCGTGGGACTACAGGAGCTGGTTCCAGGCCCTGGTGGAGACCATTCGGCAACGCCTTTCCAATAAGCTAGCCTGGAGCAGATGGGACCCTGGCCTACCACGCTCCCACCAGCGCCACTGGCTTAAGGCCTTGCTGCGGCAGGTGAGTCTATACCTGGGGTCAAGCTGGTCGGGCAATCTGCTTGGGGCCTTCGATTAGCTCAGTGGCCGGGGTTTGGCCGCGGCCAGCCGGTCAGCGCAAAGCGAGAGCCCTTTCCCTCTCTGAACCACCTACCCAGGGGTGTCGTTGTCCTGGCCCTCCGGTCTACACCGGGGCGAAGCACCCCCATGGAGGACCGACACGGACGAGGGCCAGAAAAAACGGATAGCCATCTTCCGTTTCGGCGTTATCAGCGATTTTTTTGCCAGGGATTACATAGGGATTACATGGAGTGTGGTGAACGGGAGAGGTTATTGCAGGACAAGCGCGCTCAGCGGTGGCAAAATCTCTTCTCCAACCGCACCAGGCTGTCGCGCACCACCATCCTGGTATGGGTCAGGCTTTACCGCCAAGACGGCGGTAAGCTGGAATCTCTCTACCCCATGGGCAGGAAGGACCGGTGCGGCAGCAGGGCCTTGGGCGAGGACACCGCCCAGGGCCTTGGTCCGTCTGCGCAGGGAACGGCCCACTGCGTCAGTGACTACCCTCATTAGCGAGAGGATGCGTCGACGCTTGACCTCGCTCGACGTGATCCTTAAGGCGCCCACCGTCTACCGCTGCCTGCACCAGCAGGAGCTGATGGGCAAACAGGTCATCCCACCTGTCGACCGCAGGCACTTCGAGGCCGAGCTGCCAACGACATTTGGCAGAATGACGCCATGCATGGGCCGCTGTTCATGGTGGGCGGCAAGCGGCGCGGGATCTCCTTCTTCGTCTTCATCGACGACATGAGCCGCCGGATCGCCCATGCCGAGTTTTACCGCTCTGAGGGCCTGTCCACTTATAAGGCCTTGCGCCAGGCCCTGCTCAACCGGGGGCTATCACGCAAGCTCTACCTCGACAGCGGCCCAGCCTTCCGCTCCAACCACCTGCTGAACGAGATCACCGCCTACCTGGGGCATCGCCCTGGTCCACTCATCACCCTACGTGCCCCAGAGCAGGGGCAAGATCGAAAAATTCTTCCGCACCGTCAGGTCCCATTTTTCCCCCGCCGGCTTCATGAGCGATATCCTTCGGGACATCAATGAGGCCCTGGAATCTGGCATCCAAGGAAATAATGCAGACCGACGAGGCCCTCGACGTGGCCAAGCGCTTCGAATACGCCATCCGCCTCGGCGCACTGGCCATGGTCACCGGAGATATGGGCAGCGGGAAATCCGTCGTCTTGCGCTGGGCTGCCAGCAGGCTGCACCCATCCGAGTATCAGATCATCTGGGTCACCGCCTCACAGGGCTCCACCCTGGAACTCTACAGGCAAATCTGCGTCGAGCTCGAAGGGGACACTGCCAGCTTTTCCAGGGCCGTCCTCACCAAGCTCACCAGAAAATAGGTCCTGGAGGTCACCCAGGACCGCAAGAAAAAACCCGTCCTCATCATAGATCAAGCCTCCTTTCTCAGGCTTCAAGTCTTGGCAGAGTTGCACACCATAACTCAGCTTTAGGGAGAATCCAAGCCAATCCTGCTCATCATCCTGGCCGGCCAGAGCAACCTCGCCGACCTCCTCATATAAAGAACCTCTCTGCCTCTGGCCTCCAGGGTCGTGGCCAGAAGCCATTTGGCCGGCGTCTCCCTCCAGGACATGCAGGCTTACCTCCTGCACCACCTCTCAAAATCGCAGGCGTCAAACAGAACCTCTTCTTTGACCCGGCAGTCACCGCCATATAGCAGGGCTCCGGCGGCTTCTTCCGAAGGGCCAAACACCTGGTCCGAGGCGCGTTTATAGCTGCCGCCGAGGAGCAACCTTAGGTCGTCTCCCCGGAGGACATCCGCATTGCCGCACCAGAATTGATCTGACCAAATGAGGAAGGAAGGATTAGTCCAGGATAATCAGAGAATTTTCGTCAAGCTAATCCGAAAAGCAACACCACTCTGGCCGATGCCATCCTCGACTGCCTGATCCATAACGCCTACAATATAAATTTGAAAGGAGAGTCCATGAGAAAGAAGCTGGCAAGCTTGACCGGCGACAAGACCCTTGTGGCATAATGCAGAATCAGCGGCGCCGTGCCCCGGCCATCCGGCCTACATTACCGAATTAGATGGAATGGCATGGCCCACTTCCCTGGAATCCGCGCATCCCCGCTGAGACTGTCAATAAAGCGTCAGACGACCAGCTGGGGGCGGACTTTTAATATAACTAATAACACAGTTAATTATTTCTAAAATATATCCCCGGGAGCTTCGGCTCGGCCTCTTGACAGGCCCGCTTGCTTATGGGATATAAAATAACTGTTGCCGATATCTATTGAGGGCTTAAGCTCCTTATCCCCTGGGTGCATTCGGTTTATAATACTGCCCAGGACAGGGTTTTTGGTTTTTTGTCGTTCACTGTGGAATTTGATAAGCTCCCCAGTGGTGCGGCGATGCAATAGATCATGGCCATGAAGGTGAAGACATTAAGATAGCCTCTGGCTCTTGCTCTGGCGGCCAGGAAGATGTCGTTAAGCCCCTCCAGGCGAGCGTTGGAATGGCTGGAGGTCCAGTGGCTTAGGAACAGGTGGGCATGCTCTTCCAGAGTCATGAGCGTCTTGAGGACCGGGACCATGGTTTTGGTGTCAGGCGTTATGCACTGCAGGACATGGCGGGTGAAGCGGGTGATGCGTCACTGGACGGCCCGTACATGAGGTGGCCCTTCTGATCCAGCGCAGCATCTCCTTGAGCCGCCAGGTGGTGGCGGTGGTGAAGCCGCCGGCTTCCAGCTCGGTCAGGGCCTGCTGCTACTTTTCGGTTAGCTTGCCGCCGTCAGCGGTGTTGAGCATGGCCCAGCGGGTGGCCTTGGGCAGTTTACGTTCTTTAGCCTCGGCCTTGCAGACCTTTTCCACGGCGGTGGTGAAGAGTTGGACTACATGGAACCAGTCCACGGTGACGTTGG
>CBCOTF020000198.1:0-1584 GCA_965112955.2 Desulfarculales bacterium | reverse complement strand
CAGATGCGGCGTTTGCTGCTCAAACATCTCGTAGTCCTGGTCCAGCAAGCCGCCACTAGCGTCGATCATGCCTATGTGGTCGTAGCCGTCCTCGCCTTGTATGGCGCCGGAGCCACCTTTCAGCCCCATGAAGCCAATGTCAACATAGGGCGCTTTCTTGCGTGGATCGATGCCCGTGGTCAGCGAGCACAAGAGCTCGTTCCATTCGGCGGTGACCCGCCCGGGAATGACCGGCGCCAACGCCCGCATGATGGCGTCTGCGTTGTTGGGGCACAAGTGGTTGCCGTAGGTAGTGGCTGCCGGGTAGGCCGCGTTGAGGATAGTGCCCACGGGGATGATGATTTCCAGGGGCCGCACCATGCCGTCGTTGTGGGGGATGTTGGGATTGATCATCTGTAAAAATGTGAGCAGGGTGGCCGAAGCGCTGCTGGTGTAGGTGCCATTGACGAAGCCGGGCGTCTGCGCGTCGGTGCGGGAGTAATCGAAGGTGATCTTCTCGTCGACCACGGTGATATCCACGCGGATGGTGTAGACGCTGCCGGGGTTCTTGCCGTCGTAGTAGCAGTTGGCCTCGCCGTGATACACGCCGTTGGGGATGTTTCTGATTTCCGCGCGCATCATCTTTTCGGTGGAGGCAAAGAGGTGTTCCTTGTGGGCCTCGAAGGACTCCCGTCCGTAGCGTTCGATGAGCTTAAGAATTCCGCGCTCACCCACCACGCAGGAGCCGATCTCAGCCCGCATGTCCTCGGCCACGATGTCCAGGCGTATGTTGGCGAAAATCAGGTCCCAGACGTCCTTGCGCAGGTTGCCCCTCTCATAGACCTTCACCGGCGGAATACGCAGACCCTCCTGCCAAACTTCAGTGGCCTCGGGGTTGTAGCCGCCGCGCACCGCACCGCCTATGTCGGCTTGGTGCCCCTTGCAGGCGGACCAGGCCACCAACTGCCCCTGCCAGAATATAGGCTTGAAGGCGGCAACGTCGTTGTTCTGGTTGCCCATGGAAAAGACGTCGTTGTGGAAAATCACGTCGCCTTCGTGGATGTCGTCGCCGAAATACTTGATGATGTACTCGCAGACAGGCCCCAAGCTGAAAGCCAAAATGGGCAGGTTCTCGCACTGCTCCAACATACGCCCCTGGGCGTCGTAGATGCCGGTGACGAAGTCCTTGGCCTCGCAGAGGATGGGCGAGCGCGTGGTTCGGGCCAAGGCGATGGACATCTCCTCATGATGGATTTGAAACGCCTTTGCAGGATGGAAACTAATACCTTATCGATCTTCACCTGGCTCACGGCACAATCCTCCCCAGAATTTGTTGCTCGATGGCCGGCAGGTAGATGGTCATGGTGCCAAAGCTGTCCACCACCAAACGGTACTCTGGGGTGACGAAGGTGGAGGTGTTTTCCTGCTCCACGATGGCAGGGCCGGTCAGGCGCATGCCATGGCGCAGCTTGGCCCCGTCGTACACCGGCACTTGGCGAAATTGGTCGGCGGTGGGCACGAAGGCCTGTCGGCTACCCTTGAGGGCAGACGCCGGATCGGGGCCATGGTAAGGCTCCTGGTTCAAGCGCGGCTTGTCGGTCACAC
>CBCOTF020000197.1:0-3258 GCA_965112955.2 Desulfarculales bacterium | reverse complement strand
GCCCAAGGAGGAAGCCATGCTGATTAATCCCATCCTGGACAAGCTCCGCGCCCTGGGGTTGGAGGGCATGCTCAAGGCCTTAGAGGAACAGCTGAAAACCACCGAGGCCCAGGAACTGGGCTTCGAGGAAAGACTGGGCCTGATGGTGGACAGGAAAGCCCTCTATAGAGAAAACCGCCGGCTTAAAAACAGGCTGGCCAAGGCCAAGCTCCGGCATGACGCCCGCCCGGAGGATATCAACTACCGGCAAAGGCGCGGCATGGACAAATCACTCATCATGACCCTGGCCTCATACCGATGGACCGCTGAGCACCACAACCTGCTCATCAGCGTACCCACCCGGCGTAGGCAAAAGCTTTCTCGCCTGCGCCCTGGGCCACAAGGCTTGTCTGGCAGGCTACTCGACCTCCTACAAGAGGGTGCCTGCCCTTCTGCGCGAAATGATCGCGGCCCGAGGAGGGGACGGCAGCTATTGAAAGATGATCGTCGCCAGCTCCAAGACCAACCTGCTCATCTTGAACGACTGGGGGCTGGAAAAACTGTCATGGGAGCAGAGCCTGGATATGCTCGAAGTCCTGGAAGACCGCTACGGCAGAGGCTCCACCATCATCACCACCCAAGTGCCCGTGGACCAGTGACATGAAACCATCAGCGGTCCCGCCCTGACCGATGCCATCCTCGATCGCCTGATCCATAACGCTTACAAGGTAACCCTGGCAGAAGAGCCCATGAGAAAGAAGCTGGCAAGCTTGACCGGCGACAAGACCAATGTGACATAATGCAGACATCAGCGGCGCTGTGCCCCGGCCACCCGGCCCACATCACCGGATTAGGTGGCCCTCTTCAAATGGAATGCATGACCCACTTCCCTGGAATCAACAGAAACGAGGATACTGATGCGAGGCTTTTTCCATCCCCAGTCCGTGGCCGTAATCGGCGTCTCCCCCCGCCCCGGCAACCTGGCTCGCAACATCGTAGCCAATCTGGAGGAGTTCGGTTTCCCTGGACCGGTCTACTACGTCTCGCCTCGGGGTGGCGAGTACCGTGGCCAGACCATCTACAGCGACGTGTTGCAACTGCCCCAGGTCCCAGACCTGGCCGTTATCCTCACCCCCGCGGCCACGGTGCCGGATATCCTGGAGTCCTGCGGCCAAAAAGGCATTAAGCGGGTGGTGATCGAGACCGGGGGCTTCTCGGAGCTACCGGAGCACGCCGACCTGGAGAACCGGATTAAGGACAACGCCCAACGTCATGGCCTGCGCTTCATCGGCCCCAATTGCATCGGGGTCATATGCACCCATAGCGGTCTGGCCCTGCCCTTTCCCCTGCTGGGGCAAAAGGCGCCCCGCGGCGGTCTGTCCTTCATTTGCCAAAGCGGCGGCATCGGTTTGACCTACCTGCACCGCGCGGCCCAGGAGGGGTTGGGCATCTGCAACTTCGCCTCCGTGGGCAACAAGGCCAACGTCAACGAGGAAGACCTCCTGGCCTACTACATCGAGGACCCGGACACCCGGGTGATAATGCTTTATCTGGAGTCCATCGTCGACGGCCGGCGCATGTGCGAGCTAGTCCGCTCCACGGATAAGCCGGTGGTGGTGCACAAATCCAACATCGCGCCCTTGAGCCACAGCATCGCCCAAAGCCACACCGCAGCCCTGGCCAACGATGACCTGGTGGTGGACGAGGCCCTGGCCCAGGCCGGGGCCGTGCGCGCATGCACCGTGGCCCAGGGGCTAGCTATGCTCAAGGGGCTGTGCCTGCCCAAGCCCAAGGGACGGCGCCTGGCGGTGATCTCCCGCTCCGGAGGACACGCCGTAGTGGCCGCCGACACCGCCTTTCGCGAAGGCATGGAGTTGCCGTCCCTGCCCGAGTCCTACCTGAATCCTATTCAAGAGGCCTTCCGAGCCTATGTCATCAAGCTGCAAAACCCCCTAGATTTGGGTGACCTCTTTCATTTCGAGCTTTACGTGGAGATCCTGCGCGGAGCTTTAACGCAGGACAACGTGGACGGCGTGGTGGTGGTATTTGGCTACCGCGAGCCCGAAACCGAGTCCAGCCGCCAGTTCATCAGCCAGGCCGGCGGCTTGGTCCTTCAATACCAAAAACCGGTGGCCATGGTGATTCTAGCCACGGCCGAGGAGATGGTCGAGGCCCGCCGCATCTCCGGCCTGCCTTTGTTCGACGCAACCGAAGACGCCGTCATGGCCTTGTCTGCGGCCCAGAGGGCTGGCGGCCGTCCGGCCAAACGGGCCACCATCTGCGCCGGTACCTTTGACACCAGCCGGGTCGAGCGCGTGCTGGCCACCGCCGACGCCGATGGTAACCTGGAATTGCCGGAGGCCCTACACCTGATCCTCGCCGCCGGGCTGCCCGTGGCCCCCTTCCTGGTGGCCGGCGATGCGGCCGAGGCCACCGAGGCGGCCCGGTCTTTGGACTTTCCGGTGGTGCTAAAGGCCGTGGGCAGCCATTTAAGCCACAAAACCGACCAGGGCGGTGTGGTCTTGGGCCTTGAGGACGCTGCCAGCGTGGAGACGGCCGCCACTGACATGATGCAGCGCCTGAAGGTCAATCGCCTGGTGGTGATGCGCATGATCAGCGGCGGCCAAGAGGTGATCGTCGGCGCCAAGCGCGACCCCTCCTTCGGCCCGCTGGTGCTGCTAGGGCTAGGCGGCGTCACCGCCGAGGTGCTCAAGGACGTGCGCCTGGGCCTGGCTCCCCTAGCCGACGGCGATGCCGGGGCTATGCTGGACGGCCTCAAGGGCGCGGCCCTGCTCAAGGGCTTCCGGGGCCGACCCGCGGTCAACCGCCCGGCCCTAATCAGCGTGGTGACCCAGGTTTCCAACCTCATCAGCCGCTTGCCACAGTTGGAGGAATTGGACATCAACCCGCTGCTGGTGGGTCCGGGCGGCGCCCTGGCCGTAGATGCCCGGGTACGAGTGCGCCCTCCCAAGCCCCGCGGGCACTAACCCCTGACCGCGTCCGACGCCGATGGTGGCGGACCCGGCCTGAACACGCCCGGTTCCCGGCGGACCGGAGCTGGCCACTGACGGGCATGGAGCCTGCGGGTTACACTGATTGAAAAGGGCATGGTATGGAACCCAGGCCAGGGCTCTGGCGAACTCCAGCGGGCCTAAACCAAACGGGCCTCAGGGAGGCTAAACATGGCGCAATGGAAGCCTAATCAGATGCTGGACGCCAAGGGCCTGAGCTGCTCCATGCCCATACTCAAAACCAAGAAGCTGCTCAAGGAAATGAAAC
>CBCOTF020000196.1:0-24304 GCA_965112955.2 Desulfarculales bacterium | reverse complement strand
CGCTCACGCGGGAAGCGGCGGAACAGGAGCAGACAGCCCTTGCCCTTACCGGGGGTAGCGAAGATGACCGGCTTTTGCTTGCGGTCTAGGTCGATGAAAACGGTGACGTAGTTGGGGCCCCGCTTGGAGGCGGTTTAGTCCAGAGCGACGGCCTTAACTCCGCCCAGGGCCATTTTGGACATGGCCTAAGCCACGTAGAAGTGAACCACCCGCCAAAGCCGCGTATCGCTGACCCCGATAATGCGGGCCGTAGCCAGCACGGGCATCTCCAGCACCAGGGTCATGGCCGCCTGCTCGAATAGTAAGGTGACCCGGTTGTCTTCGCGGGTCTAGGACATTTTGACCTGGTAGGGCTGTTTATCGGTGTCCACACGCTGTCCCACCAGCCGCCAGAGCGGTGGCAACAACCTCAGGCCAAGGCCAGAAGCTCGCCGGCGTCCATGATTGCCTATTGCTTCAACTCGGCCATGTGGATCGCGGCATCATGACACCGGAACAACACCAATTCCATTCATGACGACGAAGAGGCTTATTTGATCTGATCAATTTTGTTGCGACGATGCGGACGTACTCCGGGGAGACGACCTGATTTTGCTCCTCGACGGCAGCTATGATCGCGCCTCGGGCCAGGTGGTTGGCCCTTCGGAGGAGGCCGCCGGAGCCCTGCTGTATGGCGGTGACGGCCGGATCAGGAAAAAGGTTCTGTTCCACGCCTGCGATTTTGAGATGGTGCAGGAGGTAAGCCTGCATGTCCTGGAGGGAGACGCCGGCCAGATGATTGCTGGCCACGACCCTGGAGGCCAGGGGCAGGGAAGTTCTGTATATGAGGAGGTCGGCGAGGTTGTTCTGACCGGCCAGGATGATGGGCAGGATTGGCTTGAAGTCCCCTGAAGCTAAGTGGTGGTGTGCAACTAGACCAGGACTTGAAGCCTGTGGAGGAAGGCTTCATCGATGATGAGGACGGATTGCTTCTTGAGGTCCTGGGCGATCTCCAGAACCTGTTTTCTGACGAACTTGGTGAAGACGGCCTTGGAAAAACTGGCAGTGTCCACTTCGAGCTCGACGTAGATTTGCCTGTAGAATTCCAGAATGGAGCTCTGTGCGGCGGGGACCCAGATGATCTGATATTCGGATGGGTGCAGCCTGCTGGGGCCCAGAGCAAGGCTGTGGCTTTCCCGCCGCCCACATCTCCTGTAACCAGGGCCAGTGCGCCGAGGCGGATGGCGTATTCGAAGCGCTTAGCCACGCCGAGGGCCTCAGCGGTCTGCATTATTTCCTTGGGCGCCAAGTCAGAGTCGAAGGGGGCTCCCGGGTGAGAGCGAAAAAGACGCGGTAGTTTGGTTTCATGAGTTACTGACCTCCGGGTCTGGTTTTGCGAGAAAAGGGAGTGGCCAGTGGGGGCTGTGGTGGAGCTGGATTCCAAGCGCAGCAGATAGTGGTCGCGCTTGACCCTGCAATTGACGGCGAGGTCCAGCTGCCTCTGAGCAAGCCGTGGAAACGGTCTTCCAGTAGGACCTCTACGTGGTCGGGGTCATAGTCGTGGTAGAGGAAAATGATTTGCTTGCCGATCAGAGGAGCTGGGGCCTCGTATAGTCTGCCGGCCAAAAAGACGGTGCGGTCCAGGGGCACATGGCGCGCGGCTCTTTTTCTGAAGTAGCCTTCCAGGTCGGCGTGGACAGGCCTGACGCACTCTATCTTGCTGGTGAAGCGATGCAGGGAGGCCTGCCCGGTGCCCAGATGCTTACGCTGGTGATAGACGTCCCTAATCCAGTACTCCAAAGCCTCATTGATGTCTCGAAGGGTGTCGTTCTTGAAGCCGGGGAAAAACTGGGACCTGACGGTGCAGAAAAATCTTTCGACCTTGCCCCTGCCCTGGGGCACGTAGGGCGATGAGTGGATCAGGGCGATGCCCAGGGAGGCGGTGATTTCTTACAGGTGATGGGAGCGGAAGGCGGGGCCGTTCTCGAGGTAGATCTTGCGTGGTAGTCCCCGTTTGAGCAGGGCCTGGCGCAAGGCTGGTAGATAAGTGGCCAGGCCCTAGGAGCGGTAGAACTCGGCATGGACGATCAGGCGCGGCTCATGTCGTCGATGAAGGCGAAGAGGTAAATCTTGCGCCGTTTGTCGCCCACCAGGAACATCGGCCCATGCATGGCGTCACTCTGCCAAATGTCGTTAGGCAGCTCGACCTCGAAGCGCCTGCGGTCGACCGGTGGGGTGACCTGTTTGCCCATCAGCTCCTGCTGGTGCAGGAAGCGGTAGACGGTGGGCGCCTTGAGGATCACGTCGAGCAAGGTTAAGCGTCGGCGCATCATCTCGCTGATGAGGGTAGTCACTGACCGCAGTGGGCATTTCCCTGCGCAGGCGGGCCAAGGCCTGAGCGGTGTCCTCGTCCAAGGCCCTGCTGCCGCCCCGGTCATTCCTGCCCATGGGGTAGAGGGATTCCCACTTGCCGCCGCCTTGGCGGTAGAGCCTGACCCATCCCAGGATGGTGGTGCGCGACAGCTTGGTACGGCTGGAGGAGGGGCTTTGCCACCGCTGAGCGCACTTGTCCCGCAGTAATCTCTCTCGGCCACCACACTCCATGTAATCCCTGGCAAAAAAGGCGCTGATGATGCCGAAACGGAAGATGGCTGCTCGTTTTTTCTGATCCTTGTTCATGTCAGTCCTCCATGGGAATATTTCACCCAGGTGTAGACCGGGGGGCCGCGGCCAAGTTCCGGTCATTGAGCCAATCGAAGGCCCCAAACAGGTCGCCCGGCCAGCTTGACCCCGGCTATAGGCTCACCTGCCGCAGCAGGCCCTTGAGCTAGTGGCGCTGGCGGAAGCGCGGTGGGCCAGGGTTCCATCTGCCCTGGGCTAGTTTATTGGAAAGGCTTTGACGAATGGTCTCCACCAGGGCTTGGAACCGGTTTCAGTAGCCCCGCGGCTACAGCCGGATCACCACCGCCCAGCAGTCAGGGTAGCGGAAGCGCTGAAACCAAACCGCGGTAGGGGCTTCATCAAAATAGGCAGACACGAAGCCGTGCCCCCAAAACTGGACGCTCCCACATCGGGGGCACTTCTCCGGCCGGGGCCAGGGGGAACGCCGTCCCAGCTCCATGATCTTCTTAACGCAGGCTGCAACGAAAAGTACGATGGCGACCAGGTAGCAGGAAGTTATTCCCGTTTCTCGGGGTCAGGGGTGTTCCACCACCCTCGGCCTCTTTTTGATTCCTGGGCCCACATCTAAGGTCCAGGATAGTGGGATAAAAATCCTACCTGGTCAAGCCGATTTGAAAGGTTCCCTTATTTCCCGATCAGAACAAAGCAAGAATCAACAGTTTTTCTGGGGCATGAACCTGCTATAACTCAAGCACACCTCGTCGAGGCCTCCCAGTATGCTTTCCATGACCTTTAGGCGGCTAACAGGGCGCTGCCTTTTGCCCTCGCGTTGTTGCTCAAGACCAGGCTCATGCTGCCGGCCTCCTTCTGCTTCAGGCTGGCTAGCATCTCGTTTTTCAAGGGGGCAGGGTCTTGCGCAGGCGTCCGAAGGAGAGCACCCGTGCCCTGCGTTCCAAGATGGGCATTTGCTCCTCGCCGGCCTTCTTGCCGCCATTGGCCCGAATGCTACCGTCGGCTTGGGCAGGGGTCTTGAAGCCGGCAAAGGCTTGGTCGGGGTGGCGATCGGAATACAGGCGCATGCCGTAGGCGTTGCCCAGGCTGAAAATCACCACTAGGGCTTGGTTGCGGTCGTGGTAGGCGCAGTAATAGGGCTGGCTCAGGCTAAACATGGGTGCGCATCATTTCCTCCAGCGCCAGGTCCAGGGCGAAGGAGCCCAGGTGCTGGTACACCGGAGAGAACGAGGCCTCTGGCAGGCAGTAGATGGTGCTGCCGGGGTCGTCATCGAAGAGAGTGAAGAACAGGGGGTTGAGGCGGCCCCTTAGGGGGTCGTGTATGGCCTGAAATCCGGCCACGTCTCCTGCCTCAACCCCCGGAAGGAGATGCGCCAGGATTAGGCCAGCCCCCGGGTGGGACCGGCCACTTTGCCGGCGTCGGTGGCGGTGGTGGAGCGGCCAGCCAGCCAGTTGCGCCCGTAACGGGAGGCGAACATACGCGAGGGCTGGAAGTCGCCTCCCAAATAAAGCAGGCTGGCGCTGACGGCCCTGCCGGGGTTTTGGGGGTCATCCCAGCAACAAACGCCATTAGCGATGACTGGCACCGGGCCAGGCGCAGCGGTGGGGCCTGGTGATGATGGCTACCTGCCGGATCCAAGCCGGAGCTTGCCACTGCCAGGGCTAATCGACGGCCTGCAGGGGAACCAGGGCCTGATCGCTTAGATTATGGTCGGCTAGGCGTAGGGCCGCCACCGGCCGGGCGGCGCCCAGGTCTACGACCAGACTCTCGTTCACGCATCCCGAGGCCTGCCAGATGGTGTCGTGGTCGCGCTCCAGGAGCAGGGCCGGCCCCTGGTTGTGCCCGGCCAGAATGCTCCGGCCGTCGCCACGCAGTAAGTTCAGCCCCTGCCCCGAGACCCACTTGACCCGCACTCCGTCGGACAAGTCCAGAAATTGGCGCTTGGTGGTCACCTCCGTTCCCTCCCAGTCCGTTAGGTCGGCCCGGCGCCAGCGGAAGATGGCCTGCCTCACGGCGTCGCCAGAGGCCACGGAGTCGATCTCCAGCCAGAAGACTCGGTCTTGGCCGCCCTAGTGCTGGTCGGTGGCGTAAGCCACCACCGTGCCCTGGGCGTTAGCCACCGGCATGCCCACAATGCTCGGCTGGGCCGCGGCGACGATCATCTGGGCCGGATCGGTAGCAGATTTTGATAATAGAAGCGGTAAACACTCATGAGCTCCTCCGATGGGTGGCCGCGGGGACGGACGGCCAGGATGAGCCTAGATTGACAGACCCGGGGACGGCGGTTCAGCGCAGGGCTGCGCGAAGGATTTCTCCCCAAAACGCCACCGGATTTGCTGCCAGAGATTGAGCCTGGCCCACGATTTATGCTAAATTTTAATTATGGTAGAATACCAAGATAACCAGCCCGACCGTGAGCTGACCATATTCCACACCCCCGGCTGCGGCCGTTGCCAGGCGGCAGCCCAATACTTCGAGCAGCTGGGCTTCGTGGTGCACCTTGCCGATGTCGCCACCGACTTCAGCGCCTTGCGCCGCATAGCCCGGCTGAGCCCCGGCACACGCACGGTGCCGGTGATCCAGTGGGGACAGGAGATTTTCGTGGGTTTCGACGCCGGTTATTGGCAACAGCGTTTGGAGCGATCATCGTGAATCGGGCGGCAACAACGGAGCGGCCCCGCCTAGCCGTCACCCTGGGCGATCCCGCCGGGGTGGGACCGGAGATCGTAGCTCGGCTCTGCCACGATCCCGAGGTGCGCGAAAAAGCCGATCTATTGGTGGTGGGGCGGCGCATAATTCTGGCCGCCGGGGCCATGGCCTGCGGACTATCCATGCCCCAGGTGGAGATGGTGGAGGTGGGGACAGGTCAAGGGTCAAAGCCAGGTTCACCTACCCCGGTCACTGGGCGCCAGGCCGGGGCCTTCGTGGAGGAGGCGGTGCGCCTGTGCCAGGCCGGCCAGGTGGCGGGTATGGTCACCGCCCCTATCAGCAAGGAAACTTTGAGGGCCGGCGGTTACCCCGACACCGGCCACACCAGTATGCTGGGGCGGCTGTTGGGCGTGCCCCGGCCGGTGATGATGCTGGCCGGCAGCCGTTTGCGCGTGGTGCTGGCCACCGTGCATTGTGCCTTTCGCGAGATTATCGGTCGTCTCACTCCCCAGGGTATCGCCCACACTGGCTTGGTGGCGGCTCGCGACCTGCAACGCTTCCTGGGCTTCCACAGTCCCCGGGTGGCCGTGGCCGCCCTGAATCCCCACGCCGGCGAGGGTGGCATGTTCGGCGACGAGGAGGAGGCCCTCATCGTTCCGGCGATCCAGATCATGCAGCAGGACGGAGTGCAGGCCAGCGGCCCCCACCCCCCGGACACCGTTTTTTGGCGGGCGGCCAAGGGGGAATTCGACCTGGTGTTGTGCATGTACCACGACCAGGGACTCATTCCCCTCAAGCTTTTGCACTTCGAGGACGCGGTCAACATCACCCTGGGGCTGCCCATCATCCGCACCAGCGTGGACCATGGCACGGCCTACGACATCGCCGGCCTGGGCCAAGCCAATCCGGCCAGCCTCAAGGCCGCGGTGCTTATGGCCGCCCAGATAGCCGTCAACCGCCCCAACGGCGTCTATTTTTAGATGACAGTCAAAGCCATCCATGACTTTGATTGCCTATTGCCCGGGCAAAAGCGTGGTTTTGCCCGGCGTAGGAGTATGTTGGAGTGTTCCTCCGATAGGCTCCTAAGCATGCCCCGCCCGGGCCGCTGCACTTGACTGGCGTCATGGGTGCCCTGCCTATTTCTGCTGTTGCTCTGGGCCGTCCACGTCCGGGGCGAGGACCTGCTGATCAACCCCCAAGCATGGGCTTCCCTGGCCGGCAAGACCTTCCGCTGCGCCCTGGGGAGCGCCGGCGTTCGTGAAAACAAACGCGAGGGCGACGGCGCACCCCGGCGGGCAGCGTTCCCCTGCGGCGGGTGCTGTACTGCCCTGACAAATTCCCCGTGCTGCTCTTTCGTAGTCTGCCGGTCAGCGCCACCGCCCCTGACGACGGCTGGTGCGACGACCCCGGTCACCCCCTGTACAACCAGCCCGTGCGCCTGCCTTTCCCTGTTAGCCACGAGAAAATGTGGCGCGAGGACGACCTATACGACCTGTTCGTGGTGGTGGGCTACAACGACGATTCCTTGATTCCCGGACAAGGCAACGCCATCTTCCTGCACGTCGCCAGGGAAGGCTACGCTCCACGGTGGGGGGCATCGCCTTCAATGTCCTGCCGGTGTGAGGGCCTTATCTAAGCGGTATGGTCTTAGGGTCAAGGGCACAGGTCGCTGTCTCTCCTGCTTCGGGCCGGGCGTAATGGCGAAGCCTAAAAGCGGCGATTAAGAATGGCCGGGCTGAGGGCAGGGCACGGGGTTTGGGGTGAGGCAAGACAAGGAGTTGTTGACCCCAGGTGGTCAAAGGGAAAAGCTAAAAAGACTATACATATGTAAATATTTTGCTATAATTACCACAAGGGTCCAACGGGGGTCGCCAGCGTCGGCTAGGGTATAGGTCCCATCGACCCGTTGATGGGAGCCGAGAAACTCGGCCTGGCGGATAGGAGTGAGAGATTTTATCTTTTAGGCCGATGTCAACACTTTGCAGAGAAGACCTATGCTCAGCGAGATCGTGGTCAGAGGCGCCCGGCAGCACAACCTAAAGAACATTGAGGTCCGCATTCCCCGCGACAAGCTGGTAGTCATCACCGGGCTGTCGGGTAGCGGCAAATCCACCCTGGCCTTTGACACCATCTATGCCGAGGGGCAGCGCCGCTACGTGGAGTCCTTGAGCTCCTACGCTCGCCAGTTTCTGGAGCGCATGGACAAGCCCGACGTGGACGCCATCGAGGGCCTCTCGCCCGCCATCGCCATCGAGCAGAAGACAACCTCCAAGAACCCGCGCTCCACCGTGGCCACGGTCACCGAGATCTACGACTACCTGCGTCTGCTCTTTGCCCGCGCCGGCACCCCTCACTGCCCCCAGTGCGGCCGGGCCATCCGCGCCCGCTCGCCCCAGGAGATCGTGGACCAGCTCCTGGAGCTGGGCGAGGGTGCGCGGCTGACGCTTTTGGCCCCGGTGGCCACCCGGCGCAAGGGCGAGCACAAACAGGTCTTCGCGCGTTTGGCCAAGGACGGCTTCGTGCGCACCCGCGTGGACGGCGAGCTCTGCGAGCTGGCCGAGCCCCCCGAGTTGGAGAAAAACAAGAAGCACACCATCGAGGTGATGATCGACCGCTTGAAGATAAAAGAGGGCCTGGGTCGGCGGCTTACCGACAGCGTGGAGCTAGCGCTGAAGATGGGCGAGGGCGCGCTCCTGGCCTGGATCCACGGCGGGGGCGGCGCGCCGGACCGCGAGGAGCTGTTCAGCGAGCGTTTGTCTTGCGACATATGCGGGGTCTCCCTGCCCGAGTTGTCGCCCCAGATGTTTTCCTTCAATTCGCCCCAGGGGGCCTGCCCCACCTGCGATGGACTGGGTGTGCGCGTCTTCTTCGACGTCGATCTGGTGGTGCCCGACCCCGCACTCTCGGTGCGCCAGGGCGCCTTGAAGCCCTGGGGGGGGCGCGACTCGGTGTACCATTTCCAGACGCTCGACGCGCTAAGCCGCCACCTCAAGTTTGACCTGTACAAGCCCTGGAAGGACCTGCCTGAGAACATCCGTCAGCAGCTCCTCTATGGCACTAAGGAGGAGGTAGAATTTTACCTGGAACGCGACGACCGCAAGCACTACTTCCGCCGGCCCTGGGAAGGCTTCATCACCCACCTAGAGCGGCGCTACCGTGAGACCACCAGTCAGGCTATCCGCGAGGAATTTGACCGCTACATGAACTCCCAGCCCTGCCCCAATTGCGGCGGCGCGCGGCTGAAACCCACCTCCCTTGCCATCCACGTGGGCGGGCTTAACATCCACCAGCTCACCTGCCTGCCGGTACGCGAAACCACGCAGTTTTTCGCGGGGCTCAAGCTGGGTACACGCGAGGCCATGATCGCCGAGAAGGTGCTTAAGGAGATACAGCAGCGCCTGGGTTTCATGAAGGACGTAGGCCTGGAATACCTCACCCTTGACCGCGCCTCAGGCACCCTCTCAGGCGGCGAGGGGCAGCGCATCCGCTTGGCCACCCAAATTGGCTCGGCCCTTGTAGGTGTGCTCTACGTCCTGGATGAGCCCAGCATCGGCCTGCACCAGCGCGACAACCAGCGCCTTTTGGATACCCTCAAGAAAATGCGTGCCCTGGGCAACACCGTGCTCGTCGTGGAGCACGACGGGGACACCATTCTCGCTGCCGACCACGTCATAGACATGGGCCCCGGCGCCGGACGCCACGGCGGCGAGGTGGTCTTCAGCGGCACGCCGGCCAAGCTACTCAAAGACAAGCATTCGCTCACCGGCCAGTATCTATCAGGCGTGCGCGCTATCCCCGTGCCCAAGAAGCGCTGCCAGCCCAAGCGCGGTTGGGTTGAGCTGATCGGCTGCGCTGAGCACAATCTGCAAGAGATCGATGTACGCTTTCCCATCGGCCTGATGACCTGCGTAACCGGCGTCAGCGGCTCGGGTAAGTCGTCGCTAGTGCTGGATACCCTCTATAAGGCCCTGGCCCAGCGCCTGTACCGCTTCCGCGACCGCGCCGGTCCGGCGCGCGAGATCAAGGGCCTGGAGCTTCTGGACAAGGTTATCGACATCGACCAATCGCCCATCGGCCGCACCCCGCGCTCCAACCCCGCCACCTACACCGGCGTTTTCACGCCCATCCGTGAGCTGTTCGCCCAGACGCCCGAGGCTCGCGCCCGGGGTTACAAGCCGGGGCGCTTTTCCTTCAACGTGCGCGGAGGCCGCTGCCCGGCCTGCGACGGCGACGGTATCATCAAAATCGAGATGCATTTTTTGCCCGACATATACGTGTGCTGCGAGGTCTGCCATGGCCTGCGCTACAACCGCAACACCCTGGAGGTTGGCTATAAGGGCAGGAATATCGCCGAGGTGCTGGACATGACCGGAGCCCAGGCTCTGGATTTCTTCGACGCGGTGCCCACCATCCGCGGTAAGCTGAAAACCCTAGTGGACGTGGGCTTGGGCTATCTCAAGCTGGGGCAAAGCGCCACTACCCTGAGCGGCGGCGAGGCCCAACGCGTGAAGCTATCCCGCGAGCTGGGCAAGCGCGCCACCGGACGCACGCTCTACATCCTGGACGAGCCCACCACGGGCTTGCACTTCGCTGACATCGAGAAGCTCATGGCCGTGCTAACCAGCCTCAAGACCATGGGCAACACCGTGGTGGTGATCGAGCACAATATGGAGGTGATCAAGACCGCCGACTGGATCATCGACCTGGGCCCCGAGGGCGGAGACCAGGGTGGCCAAATCATCGCCCAAGGCACACCCGAGCAGGTGGCGCAGGTGGCGGAGAGCTATACGGGGCAATATTTACGGAAAATCTTGAATAAGTAGGTTATCCCTCTACAAACTTTTAAATTATGACAGATTGACTAATTTGTCCAGGCTGGGGATTGCTTTGAATAATGCAAACAATTAGCAGCTTATGATCGCCCGACCACGCCCGAATTGGGTGTGGTGGATGTCTTTGCAACAAATATTGCTTAAAGGAACAGCCCTATCGTCGACCGGGAAGACTACTTCAGAAAAAGGGCCACGCGCCGCGTGGCCCTGGATCGCACCGTCTCCCTAGTTGACAGACTATACGAGGCCCCAGTGCCTCTGATCGGCAAGTAAATTATCCTCCTTTACCACGACCATGACCCCGACCGCGTAGAGGTCCTACCAGAAAATCGCTTCCACGGCTTGCTCAAAGGCCGCTGGACCTCGCCGTCAATTGCAGGGTCAAACGCGACCATCATCTGCTGCGCTTGGAATCCAGCTCCACCACGGCCCCCACTGGCGGATCCCTTTTCTCGCAAAAATCAAACCCGGAGGTCAGCAATTCATGAAACCAAACTACCGCGTTTTCTTCGCCCTCACCAGGAAGCCATTCGGCTCTGACCTGGCACCCAAAGGAATAATGCAGACCGCCGAGGATCTCGGCGTGGCCAAGCGTTTATAATACGCCATCCGCCTCAGCGCACTAACCCCGGCCACTGGAGATATGGGCAGCGGGAAATCCACCGCCTTGCGTTGGACTGCCAGCAGACTGCATACATCCGAGTATCAGATCATCCTGGGTCACCGCCTCACAGGGCGCCATCCGGGAACTCTACAGGCAAGTCTGCGTCGAGTTCGAAGTGGGCACCGCCAGCTTCTCCAGGGCCGTCCGCACCAATCTCACCAAAAAACAGATTCTGGAGGTCGCCCAGGATCGCAAGAAAAAACCCGTCCTCATCATCGATGCAGCCTCCCCCCTCAGGCTTCAAGTCCTGGCCGAGTTGCACGCCGTCACTCAGTTTCAGGGAGATTCCAAGCCAATCCTGCCCATCATCCTGGCTGGTCAGAACAACCTTGCTGACCTCTTCATATACAGAACCTCCCTGCCCCTGACCTCCAGGGTTGTGGCCGGAAGCCATCTGGCCGGCGTCTCCCTCCAGGATATGCAAGCCTACCTCCTACATTATCTCAAAATCGCAGGTGTCGAACAGAATTTTTTCTCTGATCCGGCCGTCACTGCCATACAGCAGGGCTCCGGCGGCTTCTTCCGAAGGGCCAACCACCTGGCCAGAGGCGTGCTCATAGCTGTCGCCGAGGAATAGACTCAGGTCGTCTTCCCAGAGCACGTCCGCGTTGCCGCAACAGCATTGATCTGATCAAATGAGAGAGGAAAAGGTAGTCCAGAATAATCAGAGGATTTTTGTCAAGTTAATCCGAAAAACAACAAGGGGGAAGACGCTTAGGCCCAGGTCGAGATGGTTGAAGTCGGCGCTGGCCCGGCCGAAGCCTTCCCACCCCAGGTCAATGTTGTTCGTACTTTGTCGTGGGATCTGTCATGGGGGCTTCCGTGATAGCGGGGCGCATGGGTGGGAATGGTTTCTGTGTTGCAATAATGTTGCGCAGGCCGGAAAGCCCTACGCCGCCTCCAAGGCCTCCCCCCTACCGGCCAGCCCGCGTGGTTTTTTAGTACACCCAGAGTCCGCTGTCAAAAAAGGCCATTGAATGCTTTCGGCGGATCGCGCCGCTCATGTCCTCTCCTAACGCACAGGGGGTAGTTCCACCCGTCCAGCCCTAAGGAGTAGCCATCACCATCCTCTTGGATCAGCTCGGAGATTTGGTAGTAGGCCTGGCGCAGAAAGCGGGCTGAAAGGACCCCGGCATTGATCCAGCAGTAGAGCACCTCATAGGGGCTGTTTCACAAGCTGGTCGGGTCCAGGGGCACGCTCAAGCCGCTGTTGAGAGTCAGCCAGACCTGATCGTCCTCCAAGCGCACACGTTGTACCACGAAGAAGGTGTCCTCCACCTCCAGCTGGCAGGGTTGCTTATTTATTCTGAGCAAATAGAGGCCTTCCTCGTAGTGCACCGACTGGAAGATCAGTTTCAGGATGCCGGGATGAATAAGGGGCGCGCCGAAATGGTGCAATTCGCCCTGAACGTTGACCTGGATCTGACAGGGTGTCAGCTTGCCCTGCCAGCCCGGGGGACAAAGCGAGGACAGGTCAGAAGGCATGCTAGACACGGTGCCCCTCCAGGCCGTGTATAGGGGCTCGGTTCATTCACTATTATATTATCCGCCATCCTAATTTTGACGCATGACCGGCCAGCCCGAGGCGGGCGGGGTCTGCTATAATCCATGGCAGCACAACCATCCCAGGGGAAGAGTCATGGAACCCACCGCCCTCGATGCTATAGCCCAGGCCGCCGGGCCTGAGAACTTCAGCGCTGCTCTGACCCAACGCCTGCTCTACGCCGCCGATGCCTGCAAGGATCCCGGCGGCGTGGCTCCGCGAGGAGTGGTGCGAGGGGTGGACACCCCTCAGATCAGCCGGGTGCTAGCCGCCTGCCAGTCCCTGGGGGTGCCGGTGGTGCCCAGGGGGGCTGGCTCGGGGCTCACCGGCGGGGCATTGGCCGTCAAGGGCGGCATCGTGCTGGACCTGGCCGGGCTCACGCGCATTTTGTCCATCGACTCCGCCGACCAGGTGGCGGTGGTGGAGCCAGGGGTGGTCACCGCCGATTTGCAGACCGCCGTCGAGGCCGTGGGCCTGTTTTACCCCCCGGACCCCGCCAGCGTGGGGTTCTCCACCATGGGCGGCAACGTGGCTGAGAACGCTGGCGGCTTGCGCGCCGTCAAATACGGCGTTACCCGCGACTACGTGCTGGGGCTCAAGGCTGTGCTCATGGACGGGCGCATCTTCCGGGTGGGCACCCGCACCATCAAGTCCGTGGTGGGCTACGACCTTACCCGCCTCTTGGTGGGCAGCGAGGGGACCCTGGCGGTAATTACCGAGATCACCCTACGCCTCATCCCCCGTCCCGAAGCCAAGGCCACCTTGAGCGCCCTGTTCGACGACCTGGAGCGGGCCTGCTATGCGGTACAGGCGGTGCTCAGGAGCGGCATCGTGCCTACGGCCTTGGAGTTCATGGACCAGAGCACCCTCATGGCCGTGGAGCAATTTGCCCACCTGGGCCTGCACCCCAGCGCCCGGGCTATGCTGCTCATCGATGTGGACGGCCCCCCCGAGGTGGTGCCTCGTCAGGGCGCGCAGTTGGCCCGGGTGTTGGACGAGGCTGGCGGCCGTCCGGTGCGCTTGGCCCAGACTTCGGAGGGAGCCCAAGAATTATGGCGGGCGCGCCGGGCCGCCGGAGCGGCCTTGTACCGTTTGTCCCCCAACAAGCTCAACGAGGATATCGTGGTGCCCCTGGGCCGGTTTCCGGAGATGGTGCGTTGCTTGGAACAGGTAGGGCGGAAGCGAGGGGTCAGAGTCATCTCCTTCGGCCACGCCGGCGACGGCAATCTGCATGTGAACATCATGTACGACGCTAGCGACCCCGCCCAGAACCAGGCCGCCCACCATGCCGTCAGCGACATCTTCGCCCACACCCTAGCCTTGGGCGGTAGCCTCTCCGGCGAGCACGGGGTGGGTACGGCCAAGCTGGGCTTTGTGGGGGCCGAGTTGGACCCCGTGGCCCTGGAGCTGATGCGCAGCTTCAAGCAGATCTTCGACCCCCAAGGGCTCTTGAACCCCGGCAAGCTTATTCCACCGCCAGACCCCGTGCCCCTACTCTAGCCCGGCCATCCTTAATCGTCCGGAGGTGGTCCGCGTGTTGCGATCGGCCAATATCAGTGAGGCCGCCGCCATGGTCGTTCCCGAATCATCGCCGCCTCGGTCAGGACTTCGCAGCATTGTAACTCGTCGGTATGGCCAGGCGGCGAGGCGGGGCAAGATAACCCGTTTGGATTTGGCTTAATTTCTCAGGGATAGTGCTGTCCAGGACAGGCGTAGCGGCTAAAAATGATCTTATAAAAACGGTTAGTTATCTATAAATTTAGCAGTTTTTGAGATAAGGCCGCCGCTTTTGGGTTGGTGTTCTTTGATTCATTGGTTGTTGCCTGTCAAAGTCAGGGCAAGAGCGGTAACTGAAGTTGTTCGGGCATTAGGGGCGGGGTGTGATAGGGGTGTTGGAGCCAGGCGCACAACTCCCTATATGTGAAGAGATGTGGCGCAGCATGGTGGCCAGGTTGGACAGTGACCAGGCGGCCAGGGAAAAATGGTGAAGCCACTTGAGCAAAAGCAGGACGGTCAAGGCTGTCTAAACCTAAATTTCCAAGTCGTTGCTGCTGGTGCCCACGAAGGTTTTGACCTTAAGGTTTTGCTTAAGCGCCTTGAGGAGCAGCTCGATCTTCCAGCGGTCCTTATAGATGTCAGCCCCGATGGAGGCCGTCAACTTGTGGTGGTTGATCAAGAGTACGACTTGCTTTTGATTCTTCTCGGCCCACACAATCAGTCGACGCAGGGGGTAGGGACAATCGGTCAGGCTGCCGGTGAGGAGTATGGTTTGATCGGCCAAGACGTTTTGGGCCTTAGGCCCTGACCGGTTGGCCATCACCTCTAAAACGGCGTTAGATTTGAGGCGGGCGACGAAGGAGACGCCCTGACCGGTGGTTCACTTGCCAAATAGGGCATAGCCATCCTGGTAGCCTCGGTCCAAGACCAGGATGGAGCCATGGTTTAGGACCGGCCCCTGGGTTACGGTGACATCGGCCACCTTGGCCTCGGTGAGCAGTACAAAGCTGGGCATGTAGTCGTCATGGTCCAGTATGATGTGAGCCGTGCCCCCTCCTTAGCCCGCTTGTACTCGGCCCAGGGGAACAGGCTCAGGCGCAGGGTGATGTTGGAGGAGTCCAGGCTCAGGAGCTTGTTCTTGAATTTGCTCTTTTTCCTGCCCAGGGAGCCTTGGGCACGGAAGCGCTCCATGGCTTTGAAGAACAGGGCTCGGAACAAGGACGAGGACCTGTGCTGGTTGGCGTAGGACAATGTGGACCTTTTTGGGGCCACATTCACCCCAAGGTGGGACAACTTGCCCATGCAGCAGGAGAGACCCTGGCAGATTTCCCTTAGGAAGTCGGCCTTGGCTAGATAACAGAAGAGCATGGCCACGAACTGGGTCCAACAGGGAAATCTCTTGGCCCTGACCTCGGCACCGTGCCATTTGACCAAGGCGGCCAACTCAGTGCGGGGGAAGTGATGCAGCACTACGCTGGGATAAGGGCATCGGGATAAGGGCATCTCGCTTCGATCAATTAGCCGGTTTTTGAGAACCTATCTTGGACGACACTGTCTCAGGGAAGCACTCCAGGCCTGAGGCCCTGATCCACTCTGCGAAGATTTATCTACATAACTAATCGCCTAACAAGCAAAAGAGCGAAGCGGAAGATTGCTTCACGGCGTTCGCAACGACGGCTATTGCTAATTATTGATAAAGGCGACCCTGCCACCTCGGGTTGGCCATCTTAGGCTTGGCCCGACACGCTAGGCGGTGTATAATGGGTTATCCAACCAGGCCGAGACGGCATGCATGACCGTGGACGGCCGCACCACCACGGGAGCCGACTGCGCCGGTCAGTGGACAACGCCAACCGACAGGTCCTCGATGACCCCGTTTAAGCCCAGCAGGGGGTACTCCGCGGGCATGGGCCATTTTCGCGGTGGCCAGCCTGGGGCTTCTGCTCTTTCAATTCTACCGCGCCTCGGCTACCATCATAAGCCCCCGTCTTAGCCAGGACCTGGGCCTGGACATGGCCCAGCTGGGCGCCCTGTCGACGGCCTTTTTCTATGCCTTCGCTCTAAGCCAGATACCCCTGGGTCTGCTACTGGACCGCGTGGGGGCCAGGCTGGCAGTAGCGGCCCTGGCCTTGGCCGGCCTGGCCAGCGCAGCGCTATTGGCCTGGGCCAGGTCCTGGCCGGGCGGGCGCTCTTGGGCGTGGGCATGAGCTGCAACCTCATGGTGGCTATGGTCCTGCTGGCGGCCTGGTTTCCCCCGGCCCAGGTTGCCACCTTGAGTGGGCTATTGGTGGGCACCGTTTACCTGGGTACCCTGCAAGCAGTCACGCCCCTAGCCCTGATGACTTAGCAGTGGGGATGGCATTGGGCCTTTATTGCAGTGACGTCTCTCAATGTACCTAGCAGGTGGCGGCCTTCCTGCTGGTGGTGCGCGATCGCCCCTCCGGCCAGGGGGCGGCTCCGGAGCGGGCTGGCTAAGGCCCCTTGGCCGGTCTGGGGCAATTGCTGAGGCGTGGGGCATCAGCCCGAGCACCTTTTTTCGCTATGGTTGCTTCACGGCCCTGGTGGGCCTGTGGGCCGCGGCTCCTTTCTCATCAACGGCCTGGGTAGCAGCGAGGTGCAGGCCGGCAACGCCCTCCTATGCCTCTCCCTGGGGCACATCCTGGTCCGACCCCTGTTCGGGCGGCTATCCGACCGCGGGCTGGGCAGCCGTAAATGGGTGATAGCCCCAGGACTATTCCTCTCGACCTTGCTTCCCCTGGGCCTGTGGCTGTTGGAGCGCGGCGGCCCGGCCTGGCCGGTCTATGCCCTCTTAGCCCTCATCGGCGTGGTCGCGGTCCCGGGACAGATCATGTACGTGCACATCAAGGAGCTGGTGCCCGCCGGGCGCCAAGGTGTGGTCATGATCGTGGTGAACCTCTTCACCATGGCTGGGGTCAGCGGTGATGATGCAGTTGGTGGGGCTGGCGGTGGGGGGCACAACCCCCGCGTCCTGAGCAAGCCGAGCCAATGCTGGCCGGCTTGGTGGCTTCTGGAGGTTGACAAAGCTCGTAGCCTGTTAATCGCTGCCTGCCGCATCCCAGGGTATGGGTGCGGGCCATGATAAAGCCCAGCGTGAAGGCCGTCTTGCGGCTCATCTCCAGCAACAGCCGCCAGGCCTCCTGTACCGCTTGGGTCTGCTGGGGGTCGCGTCCTCCGCTGGCCAGCATGTGGGCCTTGGCCATCTCTAGGCGGGCGTTGAGCGTCCCAAAGGCCGGCTCTTGGCTGAGCAGGCGTTCCAGGCAATCGCCCTCCAGGGCGTAAAGGCGGTGGGCGCGCTCCAGAAGGTCCGGGTTCATGAGCGCATCGGCAGCAGTTCGCAGCGGTAGCCTAGGTGCACCAGTACCAGGACCAGCCGGTGCAGCTAGTCCTGGGCGTAGCGACGCCCCTCCTGCTTGCGGCACAGGGTGCAAACCAGGGCGTCGCTACGGGGAGATCAGCTCGGGCCCTAGAGCTCGCTATGCCCGGCGTTGAAGATGGCCCGTCGTCAAATGGCCCGCTTCTCGATCTCGAACTCATGGTCCTGGGCCGGGCTCATGCCCCCCTGATAGGGCAGGTGCTTGTACCAGTCGTGGTCCTGTGCAATAAGGCCGTCGACCCCCCCCCCCCCGGGCCTGGACCAGGAAATCGGCCACGGCGGGGATGGAGGGGGGTGCCGGGGCCGTGATCCGCCTTTTGAGGGCCTGGAGCCACTTTATCGCGCCTCTCCAAAGGGGGGCACCGCCAGGGAGCCTTCCTGCTCTAGGCGGGGTGGATATTTGAACAGGAACCCGTCGGGCTCCAGACGGCTGGCGGCCAGGTCCTGCATCGCCGCCGCCGGGGCCGCCATCGCCACCCGCGCCCGCACCGGCGGGGCGTGGGGATCGCCCTCCTTGGGGGGTATCTCGCTTAAGACTTCCAGGGAGACCTTGCCCACCCCCGGGGCGGGCAGAAGGTCCTCGCCCACGAGAATGATCAGAGGTAGTCCAGTAGACAGACTTACCTGGGCCGGCAGGGGTACCTTGGACAGCGCTGACCAGGCCGCGCCCTTCCAGTCCAGGCGCACCCGCAGGAGGTCGCCTTGCAGCAAGAAGGCTGGCCAGGCAAATTCGGCGCCCAGGTTCTTGGCCACCAGGCGGTTGCGCTTGTAAAAATCTAGGCAGCCCTTGACTAGGGGATCGCCGGTCGGACGCCGGTCCAGCCCCGGCCCCAGGAGGTCCTCCAGGCGGTGCAGTACCACGGTCAGCACCCGCTTGTTCAACACTGCTGGGATGTCGATGCCCTTGAGCTCGGGGCGGGCTAGCTGGCGGTACTGCCCCTCGGTCTGCAGGCGACCCTGCTCCGGCAGATAGCCAGGGGCCTCGAGCTGGTATTCCAGGGATGCGGCCAGGGCGAAGACTTGATCCTTGGTGGCATGGCCGGCGCGCTGATCAAGGGAGAAGGTGAGCCAGGGCAGCTGAATCAGGCCTTGAGCGTCGCTCACATAGGGGCCGGGTTTTTGGGGGCGGCCCTGCAGGGCGGTGACGTCAAGGCTCACCCCGGCTAGGGGCCGGTCCTTTTGGTCCAGCACTCTAAAAACGATGCCCTGCATCATGGGCGGCGGGGGCTCGGGCAGGTCCTGGGCCGACCCGCCGCAGGCCGCCAGGCCCGCCGCCAGGGCCAGGAGCAGCCATCGCCACGAGCAGAGGCTCTTCCCCGGTCGGGGCCTCATCGCCCAGCCTCCCCCTGCTGCAGGCGCTTAAAGGCCTGCTGGCGGGACTTGCCCCAGCTTCCGGTCCATGTCAGCTTCACCAAAAAGCGCACGCCCTGCTCCAGTTTCAGGCGGTTGAAGCGTACCATTTCGCCGTTTAGCGCCGCTTCGCCAGCCGCGGGCGTTTCGCTCAGCGGGATCATCTGGGCCAGTTTGGGGATTATGTTGTACATGTCCATGAGCACGTGGGAGCCGTTGATAAAGGGTCAGTCCAGGATCAGCACCGCGCCTTTGCGGCTTATGGCGTTGATGCCCACCTTGACTTGGGCGGTAAGCGGCCTGAAATCATCCAGGGTCACCATGCGCAGACCCGCATGACCTATGATCTTGCTTTCGTTCTTTTGTGGGGAAAGCATACTATATTTAACCCCTACCATGGCTTCAAGTGTTCAGAGCCAGCGGGGTTATTGTTGCCGGCCGGTGCGCTAGAGTCAAGGCTCCGGGAGTTCCCGTGGCTAAAGCCCCAAAATGTCGCATATAATCCTCAAACAGCCTGCTGATTCCGGCCGGGGGCGATTGACTTGTCCCCTTATGCATGCTAGCCTTAATCTTTAATCTATCAGGCCGCCCGAAAAGGCATTCACGGTTTTTTTGGAGCCGGCCAGGCCGGCCGGCCCCGGAGGTGCAATTATCCGCGCCGCGGCCGTTGGGTAGCGCTTGACGCGGCGGCAAAAGGGAAGACACAATAACGATGCTGTGGTTGATGCGCAAGCATGCGGGGAGTTGGATTATCAAGATCCTTCTGGGGGCCATTACCCTGGCCTTCGCCCTTTCCTGGGGCGTCAGCTCCTACTACTCCGGCCAGCAGGTGGCGGTCAAGGTGAACAAGGAGCCCATCTCCATCGGCCAGCTCCAGGAGGAGCTTTCCAATCTCACCGAGGAGAGTCGGCGCCAGTTCGGACCCCAGTATGACCGTGTCGCCCCCCTGCTCAACCTAAAGGAACGGGCCCTGAACCGCCTGGTGGACCGCACCCTGCTTTACCAGGCCGCCCGGGAGATGGGCGTGCTTGTGGGCGATCAGGAGATACGCCGCCGCCTGTCCGCCGTACCTGCTTTCCAAGTGGGGGGGCGTTTTGACTTCAAGCGCTACCAACGCGCCCTGGTCCAAAGCCGGCTGACGCCCGAGGCCTTCGAGGCTTCCCTGCGCGGTCAGATCATCATAGAGAAGATCACTTCCCTTGTGGCCGGGACGGCCGCGGTCAGCCCCTTGGAGCTGGAGCAGGCCCTGGAAGCCGCTTTGACCAAGGTGCAGGGGGTATACTTGCTCAAAGCCAATGACAGCCAGCTCAAGCAGGTCAAGGCTGACGACGAGGAGCTGGGTGCCTACTATCAGGGGCACAAGCGCGACTACCTGGTGCCCGAGAAGATCCGGTTCAGTTACCTGATCTTCCCCCTAGCCAACTACCGCGACCAAGCGCAGGTGACCGACGAGGACCTGGCTGACGCCTACGAGCGCGACCGCATCCGCTACGTGTACCCCGAAGCGGTGCGGGTCAGCCACATCCTGGTGCGCTTGACCGACACCGCCGGCCCCACCGAGGAGGCGACGGCCAAGAAAAAAGCCGAGGAGATTCTGGAGCAGGCCAAGCAGGCCAAGCAGCCTTTCCTGAGTTTGGCTAAGCAGAGCAGCCAAGGGCTGGAGAGCGGCGACCTGGGCTTCATTCAGCATGGCCAGGCCGTGGCGTCTTTCGAGGAGGCGGCCTTCGCACTGCAAACCGGCCAGGCGGGCCTGGTTCGTTCGTCCTTCGGCTGGCACGTCATTAAGGCCGAGGAACGCCGCGAGGCCAGCATCACTCCCCTAGAGCAGGTGCGCGGTGAGTTGCGCGCCCGCCTGGTAGAGCAGATGGCCTGGGAGCAGGCCAAGGTAGTGGCGGAACGGGCCTTCGAGGAGGCCAGTCGCGGGGCTAAGCTAGAGGAGCTGGCAGTCAAGCATAAGATATCACTGATCAATTCTCCAGAGATTTCCGCCGATCAGGCCATCCCCGGCCTGACTGGGGTCAAGGGGCTCGTCGAGGCCTTCGAGGGCTTGACCGTGGGCCAGGCTACGTCGGTCTTCTCTTTCGAACAGGGCAGCGTGCTAGCGGTGTTGCAGGAGCGCCTGCCCGAGCAGGTGCGCCCCTTGGAAGATGTCAAGGAGGGGGTGCACCTGGCGGTGCTGGCAGTTAAGGCTCAGGACCTGGCTCGCCAGGAGGCGGCCAAGCTGATCGCCGCCTTGGCCCTGGAAAAGGACCCCGCTGCCGCTCTGGCCAAGAAGCCCGGGGCAAAGCATAGCGCTTGGCTGGGCGAAGAGGACAGCATCGAGGGGCTGGCCTCCTCGGCGTCCTTGGTCAAAGCGCTGTTCCTGCGCCCTGCCGGGCATTCCCTGGTGCCTAAGCCAATCCAGGTGGGCCAGGGCTTCCTGGTGGCGGCACTGGGCGGCAAGCAGGCCTCCAGCCCCCAGGCCAAGGAGGAGAAGCGTCAGGAGATGAGCCAGCAACTCTTGACCCAACGCCAACGCCAGTTGCAGAAAAGCTTCATCGCCGACCTGAGGGTCAAGGCTGACATCAAAATTCTGTCTAAGCTGTAGGCCGTTGATGACGGGTTAAGCCTGGCGGCGGGAGCGGCCCATGGAGCCCATTAGTCTCGAACCCATCGGTGTGGTGCGTTCGACCCTGGTCCAGCGGCCGGAGGCCGGCCTCTTGGCGGTGATCGAGATCGACCCGGCCTGGTGGGAGGGGCTGGCCGGGCTGGCCCCGGGGCGAGACCTTTGGGTGATCTACAACTTTCATCAAAGCCAGGAGCCCAGACTGCTGGTGCATCCCCGCCGGGACCCCGGCCGGCCCCTCACCGGGGTATTCAACACCCGCGCCCCTTGCCGGCCCGCCCCCCTGGGCCTGACCCTGGTGCGATTGCTGGAGGTGGAGGAAGGGCGGCTGTTGGTACGTGGCCTGGAGGCCCTGGACGGCACTCCGGTGCTGGACCTTAAGCCCTATGTGCCCGGCCTGGATAAGCCGGCGCCCCCGAAGGAGCCATGAGCTCGGAACCCATCGAGGCCCACGACGGCGTGGTGCACTTCTTCTGGTGCTCCATGCTGGGGCAGGCCATGCACTTCGGCTACTGCCGCCGCTCCCAGGAGGGGCGGCCCTGCGCACGGGTGCTAACCTACTTCCAGGGCCGCTTCGACGTGCAGGCTTTCCTGGAGGCCCTCTATACCCACGAGCATTGCGCACGCTTCCTGGCTCCGCCCTATAGCCGGCTGGAGCGCTTGGCCGGCGGTTTTGGCCCAGGCGGGCCCCTATCTCTTGCCAGCAACGGGAAGGATAAGTAGCGATGACAAGCGTCACCGTGGTGGTGGAAAACCGGTTCGGTCTGGAGGGGTTACTCCGAAATGGGGCCTGGTCTTGTGGATCGAGCACGAAGGGCTGGTCATACTTTATGACACCGGCCTGGGTCCCGCCCTCATGATGAGTGGCCTGGGTCCCCTGCTGGCCGTCCGCGGCGGGGAGTCCCTGGCGGTGTGGCGCCACATCGGTAGCTTCGATGTCCACCACATGGAGGACCAGGACGGTGGCCTCAAGGAGGTCGGTTCGCCGTTCGGCGGACGCGTCGCCTACGAGAGCCGGGGAAAGGACTTCAATTTTGTGGACGTCTACGCCACGCCCTGGCCGAGGGTGCACCTCCTGGCCCCCATACCCCTTGTTCCCTCCTTCGAGGACCCGGCCCCCGTCCGGCCTGGTGGCCATGTTGGGGATGGCCGTGCTGCTCGACCCCGTGACCGAGGACTTGGTGCTATCACTAGAGACCGCCGTCGGCCCCTTGGCCGTCAGCGGCTGCGCCCATGCCGGCTCGGCCAACATCCTCTTGCAGGTGCAGCAGGTCATGACACGGCCCGCGATCTGCCTGCTGGGCGGGCTGCACCTGGACCATCTGGCGCTGCTGTTCCGCCAGAACACTTTGGATTTCCTGGTCAACCAGCCCCAGCTTCGTGTGGCCGCCGGCCACTGCATCGGCGGCAAGGCCCTCAAGGATTTGGAGGAGCACCTGAGGGGGCGCCTGACGCCGCTCTCCTTCGGCCTGCGCTTGAAATTCTAGGGAGCGTGCGTCTGACGCCAAGAGCCCCCGGCAAGACGGGTCAGCCGTGAGCCGGGGCATGGCTTACGTGCAGCGCCAGACCATCAGCTTGTGCGGCAAGGCCACGCACGGCTGGTCTATGATTGCGCACGGCGACCGCGTGGCCCTGGGGCTCTCGGGCGGTAAGGACTCCTTGAGCCTGTTGTGGCTCTTGGCCGAGCGCCGTCGCCGGGTGCCCATCAGCTTCTACATCCTGGCCGTGCACGTGGAGATGGGCTTTCACAGCGTGGACACCCAGGCCTTGGCCGCCTTTTGTCAGAGCCTGGACGTAGAGTTCATGGTCGTGGAGACCGACTTCGGCCCCCGCGCCCACAGCCCCGAGAATCGTGAGAACAGCCCCTGCTTCTTCTGCACCATGCACCGCCGTCGCGAGCTGTTCCAACTGGCCGCCGCCCAGGGCTGCCGCAAGCTGGCCCTGGCCCACCACCAGGACGACATTTTCGAGACCTTCTTGCTCAACCTGTTCTACGCCGGCCACGTTTCCACCATGCTGCCGGTGCAGCCCTTCTTCGGTGGCGAGATCGTGGTGATCCGGCCCCTGGCCCTGTGCTCCGCAGACCTCACCCGCCGCTTCAGCGTCCATCTGAGGCTGCCGGTACAGCCGCCTTGCTGCCCTTCGGCCAGCCTGGGGCACCGCGCCGTGATGCGTCAGTGGTTGGAGACGCGCTACCAGGAGAACAAAAAGGTCCGCTCCTCCTTTTGGCACGCCATCACTAGCACCGGCCTCACCACCCTGCCCACCCCCCCCAGCACCCAACGCAAGCGGCGTGCCCGCCGTGAGGCATAATGGATCGGTAGGCGCTCTCGTCAAATCAACCTCACCGGCTCCCGTTCCAGGTTCATCCCACAACACCGTGGGACTAGCCAGCAACGCCTGATCTTCCTTTCCCACTCAGACCCCGTGCCCTGCCTCTAGCCCGGATATTCTTAGATCGCCGGCAGGGGGTTCGCGGGTGATGGCTGTTCACTGCTGGGGTTGGCCGTGGGCTTGCCCAACCACTGGAAATCTAGCATAAAAATTGGGGCCTGGCCTCGACATAAGCCGGGATGGCTGGGCGGCGCGGCACAAAGAAAAAAAGGTTTTCGTCGTTAATTGTGGAATTTGATGAGTCCCCCCAGTGGCGCGGCGATAAAATAGATTATGGTCATGAAGGTGAAGACATTACGGTAGTCTCTGGGTCTTGTCCTGGCGGCCTGGAAGGTGCCGTTAAGTCCTTTCAGGTGGGCGTTGGAATGGTTGGAGGTCCAGCGCCTTAGGATCAGGCGAGCATGCTCTTCCAGGGCCATGAGCGCCTTGAGGACCGGGGCCAGGGTTTTGGTGTCAGGCGCCATGCACTTCAGGGTATGACGGATGAAGTGGGTGATGCGTCACTGGGTGGCCCGTACAGAGGTGGCTTTTCTGATCCAGCGCAGCATCTCCTTTGCCGGGGGTAACTAATATGATCGGCTTTTGCTTGTTCGGTCTAGGTCGATGAAGACGGTGACATAGTTGTGGCCCCGCTTGGAGACGGTTTTGTCCCGTGCCACAGCCTTGATCCCGCCCAGGTCCATTTTGGACAGGGCCTGGGCCACGTAGAACTGGGCCACCCGCCAGAGTCGAGTGTCGCTCACCCCGATGACACGAGCCGCA
>CBCOTF020000195.1:0-6101 GCA_965112955.2 Desulfarculales bacterium | reverse complement strand
TGTCCTCTCTTGGTCGCGGTGTTGTTGGCTTTTGGTAGAATCACACTACCACGCTGAGGGGAAGGCATCTCGCTTCGATCACTTAGCCGGCTTTTGAAAACCTATCTTGGAAAACATTGGTCCAGGATGGGATTAATCCGCATGGCTTCCTCCTTGGACGGTCACGAAGTAGCCGGCTCCGCGGATGTTGGGGTGAAGGATGGGACTGGATTCCGGGGCCGGCGTCATCAAAGGTGTCGTGTCCAGTTTTTTGTCGATGATGCGCTCTCCGCTCCTGGAGCTCTGAAGGCCCCATAGGGTAAGGCCCTCAGGCAGGCGGCCTCCACTCGCGCCTCACCATGATTCTTGGCCAGGGTGACCAGGCTAGGCAGGCTCTGAAACCTTGCTGGGGATGCGCCAGCCGGCGCACGATCCCCTCGGCTAGCTTGGCCGTGGCTTCGCCGATCTTGTGTATCCAGTTGGTGGTTCCTTCGGGGGTCCATTTGGCGTGCTCCTGATAGGAGCGGGGCATATGCGCGGCCAAGGTGGCGAAGCCGCTTTGCCCCAGGATACGACGGTAGCTGGCCACCCGTCGGCCCTTATGGAAGCATCCCACCGTGCGCTCCGTGTAGCGGATGTCCAGCTTTTTGTCCAACCTTTGGTGGGGGACCGAGTAGTATTGGCGGTCCACCTCCACGTGGTAATCGATGTAACCCTTGGCCTTCTTCCATTGGGTATGCTGATAGGTCGTGGCGGGCAGAGGCTTGAGCGCTGGTTTATCCAGGGGGACTCGCACATGGAGCGTCGGCTGCTGGGCAGCTTTTTGAAAGGTTGGTTATTAAGCCAGTCTCGAAGCCCACGGATCGCCTGGTTAAGCTCAATCAGACTGAAGAAGGACTTCCTGCGCAGGGTGGCCAGAATCCACCTCTCCACTAGTTGCACTCCCACCTCGGCCTTGTCGCGGGGTTTTCGTACCCGAGCGGGCAAAACCGCTGTGCCGTAGGGGGCGGCCATCTCCTGGTAGGTCGGGTTGGTGTCGGGCTCGTAGCGGCAAGCCTTGCTTACCCCTGACTTGAGGTTGTCGATCACCATCAATTCCGTCACCCCGCCAAAAAACGCCTCATCGTCGTTATGAGTGTCATTGGTGTAGTTCCGGTGTCATGATGCAGCGCTCCGCATTGCCGAATTGCGGCAGGAGGCAATTATGGACGCCGGCGAACTTCTGGCCCTTGGCCTGGGGTTGCAACCGCCCTGGCGGCTGGTGAGACAGCGTGTGGACACCGATAAACAGCCCCACGAGGTCTTCTTGGAAGTTGCCGTCGACCGGGGAGCCGAGTACCCTTGCCCGGAGTGTGGCAGGTTGTCCAAGGCTTACGACCTCCACGAATTCAACTGGCGTCACCTCAATTTTTTCCAGCATCATTGCTGCGTAACCGCTCGGGGGCCCCGGGTGGGCTGCCCCGACCACAGAACCAAACAGATCAAGATGCCCTGGACCCGCGAGGGCAGCCGGTTCATCTTGCTGTTCGAGCAGACGGCCATGACCCTGGTATGGGAGGTGCCCGTGCTGGCTGCGGCCCGCATCATCGGGGTCAGTGACACGCGACTTTGGCGGGTGGTCCAGTTCTACGTGCCCCAGGCCCTGTCCAAAATGGACCTGGGCTGGGTCAAGGCCGTGGCTCTGGACGAAACTGCCTCCGAGCGGAGCTACAACTACGTCGCCGTCTTCATCGACCTAGACCGCAAGCAAAAGACGGTCATCTTCGTTACCCCCGGCAAAGGCAAGGGCAAGGGCTGTCTGGTTTTGTTCCGCCGTTTCCTGCGTGAGCATGGCTGCGATCAAAACAATATTGCCGAGGTGGTCTGCAACATGTCGCCAGCCTTCCTGGCCTGGCCGCCATCGGCGAAAGCTTCCCCGGCACCAACGTTACCGTGAACTGATTCCATGTAGTCTAATTATTCACCACCGTCGTGGGCGAGGTATGAAAGGTCGAGGCTGAGGAGCGTAAACTGCCCAAGGGGCCATCCGCACCCGCCATGCCTTGAAAGGCATAGCGCTTAACACCAAAATCCTGGCCCCGGTCCTCAAGGCGCTCAGGACTCTGGAAGAGCATGCCCACCTGATCGCAAGCCGCTGGGCCTCCAACCATTCCAACGTCCGCCTGGAGAGGCTTAACGGCATCTTCCAGGCCGCCAGGGCAAGAGCCAGAGGCTACCGTAATGTTTTTACCTTCATGACCACGATCTATTTCATCGCCGCACCACTGGGAGAACTCATTTGGCTTCCGTGGGCAGGTTGCGGGGGGCATAAATCATAGCGTCAATGTGCCTTGGTTGGCTTAACCGGGTTGGTTGGCGCTGCCGCACGGGCCAATGCCGGCGGCTTGCGGCGAAGGCAGTGGGAATGTGCAGGAGGGTGGGTGACCCCAAATGTAAAGGGGCGGGGGGGGAACTCGCCCCTTTTGAAAACCAACCAGGCATGGTTATTTTGGAGGCGGGGCAAAGCCCAACCGCCGCGATCCCCTGGCCCTGAGAGTTGCCGCTATTCGCTCTTGGGGGGCTTGCCCGGGACCTGCTCGGACTCCATGGCCGCCAGCTTTGCCCTCAGCTCGGCCTCCTCGCGTTTGTATTTGTCAGCCTCGTCGCCGGTGGGGGCAAAGGGCTCGCGCGCGGCCTCTAGCTCCGCCCGTCGTTTGTCCTTGAGCTCCTCGGAACTCAGGTAGACGGCCAGGGCGCCGGCCAGGATCAGGATGGGCGGGATCACGCCCTTGAGCAGCCAGACGAACTCCGCCCACCAGCCGAACAGCCCGATAATGCCTAATAACAGGGCGGCGATCCCACCGATAAGAGCTACCATCGCCAGTCCTCCTTGAATCTATTTGAAAAAAACCGCGCTCATTGCTCGCCCCCCCCCTGCGGGACGCATGAGAGTACTTTTAGGAGTAGCACCCGCCGGCGATGCTTGTCAAACAAATCGCTCCCGCCCGGAGGGACGGCCTATTGCCGCCAGGCCCCCAGCACCGGTTCGTCTTTGGCTCCCAAGTCCAGCAGGAGCTGGCGGAAGCGATCAGGATTGGGCACCCCGAAGAGCTTCAGGACCGGGGCCTCCTTGCCCTTGACGTATATATGCACGTGAGCTACGCCCACGAGGCGTTGGCTGATGCCCCGGCGCAGGTCGATGCGCCGTATCTGCTCCATAGAGAAATGCTCCTGGTGCCGGTCGGGGAAGGTGCTTTCGTGGGAGAGCACCCGTAGCCCCACTCGGTAGATATTTACGAAACGCTTGATCAGGATGAAGGCCAAAAACAGCGAGGCGATGAGCTGCCCCAGGGCGGGCGATATGTGGGTGTCTGAATTTATCTGGGGGCCGGCTGTGAAGACCACCGCCCCAAAAAAGTACACGGCGAAGGCCGGCCAGCTGGGCCGGAACTCCGCATATTCCTTCAGGTCGGCTTGATTCATGGGCTTTGCTCCTTGACGGTGGCCTTAAACGCGTGGGCTTCGCGTGCGGGGGGTCCATACCGATCAAGGTATCCTCTCTCGGTTCGCCGGTCAAGGCCGGGGCGCGTCACCCTTCAGCTTGACCGATTGGGGTGCCTGAACTATGCTGCAAGAAGAGGCCGCCAGGGGCTGGTGCGGCCTCGCCCGCCACCAGCCGCCGCGCTAGGCGCTAAGGGGGGAAATCATGCACGAGGCCTTGTTCTACCAGAAGCAGGATCAGGGGCGGGTGCGCTGCCTTCTATGCGCCCACGACTGTCTGATCAAACCCGGGGAGCGCGGGCTTTGCCAGGTGCGGGAAAACCAGCAGGGCACCTTCTACACCTTGGTCTGGGGCAAGCCCATCGCCGGCAGCGTGGACCCCATCGAGAAGAAGCCCCTGTTCCACTTCCTGCCCGGCAGCACCTCCTACTCCATCGCCACCCTGGGCTGCAACTTCCAGTGCGGCTTCTGCCAAAACTGGAATATCAGCCAGTACCCCCGCCAGAAAAAGGGCGGCGAGATACCCGGCGGCGGGGCTCATGGCGAGCTGGTGCCGGCGGAGAGCATAGTACAAGAGGCCCTGGCCCAGAAATGCCCCTCCATTAGCTACACCTACACGGAGCCCACCATCTATTTTGAGTACGCCCACGACTGCATGCAGCTGGCAGTACAGCAGGGGCTCAAAAACGTCTTCGTGAGTAACGGCTACCAGTCGCCCCAGTGCGTGGAGGCCTGCCGGGGGCTGCTGCACGCGGCCAACATCGATCTCAAGTCCTTCCGCGACAGCTTCTACAAGAGCGAGTGTAAGGCCCGCCTGCTGCCGGTGCTTGATACCCTCAAGGCCATGCGCGCTGCCGGTATCTGGCTGGAGGTGACCACTTTGGTCATACCTGGCAAAAACGACGACCCCGGCGAGCTCAAGGAGCTGACCGCCTTTATGGCCACTGAGCTTTCGCCGGAGGTGCCCTGGCACGTTAGCGCCTATTACCCCCAATACAAGTATCAGGCCAGCGGCTTCGGCATCACCCCGGTCAAGACCCTGGAGGGCGCTCTGGAGATCGGCCGCCAAGCTGGCTTGCACTACGTCTACGCCGGAAACGTATCCGGTCACGACAGCGAATCCACGGCTTGCTCGGGCTGCGGCCGCCGGGTGGTGGAGCGCCGGGGCTACCGCATCCTGGGCTTGGACCTGAAGGATGGCTCCTGCCCGGGCTGCGGCCGGCCTATATCCGGGGTGTGGGCGTGAGGAGCGGTGGACGGCCATGAGTCAAGACCAACCAGCTATACCCCTCTCCGCCGAGGGGTAGCGGGAGTGTTTGTGCGAAAGTTCTTATGTTTCGGCTTAGAGAAGTTAATCGACTAGGAGGTGCTGGAGCTGCTGTTGACCCTGGCCACTCCCCGCCGCTACTGCAAGCAGCAAGCTCGCGCCCTGTTCAAGGCCCTGAGCAGCCTGCGGGGGTGCTTGGAGGTCGCACCCAAGGTACTGGCGGGCGGTGTCTGGGGTGGGTCCCAAGAACATCATGACCATGGGCCTCTTGGCCGAGCAGGTCTTCCGGATTTTTCTCCTAGACGGGGGCGGCCGGGTGACGGCCACCGATGACCTGTTCAGCGTCACCCTGGATCAGAGCGGGATGTATCCCCGGTAGGCGGCGGCTCGGGTCTGCGCCTACAACTACCTCAACGGCGACGCGTCGCCCTCCGACTCCGACCGCGAGATTACCCGCCGGCTGTTCCACGCCTGCCGCTGGGTGGCGTGCAGTTTTTGGACTATCTGATGGTGGGGCGTTAGGCCATTTATAGCTTCGCCGGTACCGGCTAGATAGCAGTCTGGGCCGCCGAGCACCAGGCTTGGGAGATACGAAAGG
The DNA here is from genome assembly GCA_965112955.2 of Desulfarculales bacterium. Taxonomy (GTDB): domain Bacteria; phylum Desulfobacterota; class Desulfarculia; order Desulfarculales; family Desulfarculaceae; genus JACRDC01. The sequence goes on along the minus strand of CBCOTF020000195.1, from coordinate 777 downwards.
AAATCCGGCATGAACCCCCGCGACCGTCTGATTTTTGCCCTGGACGTCAATTCCACCGAGGAGGCCCTGGACCTGGTGCGGCGCTTGGCCGGGGAGGTGGGGATCTTCAAAGTAGGGCTGGAGCTATTTGTGGCCGAGGGGCCGGCGGTGCTGGAGCAAATCGGGAAGGCCGGGGCGCGGGCGCTGTTTCTGGACCTGAAGCTGAACGACATCCCCGCTACCATGTGCGCCGCGGCTAAGACCGCTTCCGGACTGGGGGTGGACTATCTCACCTGCCACTGCGAGCAGGCCGGCATCTTCGAGGGCCTGGACCTGGGGCGCACCCGCTTGCTGGCCGTGACGGTGCTGACTAGCCTGGGGCCGGAGGACCTCAAAGCCATGGGCTACCCCCCACCCCTGCAAGATCCCCGAGCCTTGGTGCTGCACCGGGCGCGCCTGGCCCTGGCCGCCGGCGCAGCGGGGGTGGTCTGTTCCGGCCACGAGGCCGCTGACGTGCGCCAGGCCCTGGGGCCTCAGGCCCTGGTGGTCTGCCCGGGCATCCGCCCGGCGGCCAAGCCGGGCGCCAGCGCTGACGATCAGAAGCGCATTGTCACCCCGGAGCAGGCCCTGGCCGCCGGCGCTAGCCATATCGTGGTGGGGCGTTCCATCCGCCGGGCTGGCGATCCGGTGCAGGCCGCCCGCCAGGTGGTGGAGGGCATCAAGGCAGGCCTGGCCCAGGAGTGTTGTTTTTCGGATTAATTTGACGAAAATTCTTTGATTATCCTGAATGATCCTTCC
>CBCOTF020000194.1:0-1451 GCA_965112955.2 Desulfarculales bacterium | reverse complement strand
CTGAAGTGCATAGCGCCTGACACCAAAACCCTGACCCCGGTCCTCAAGGCGCTCAAGATTCTGGAAGAGCATGCCCTCCTGATTCTAAGCCGCTGAATCTCCAACCATTCCAACGCCAGCTTGGAGGGATTAACGGCATTTTTCAGGCCGCCAGGGCAAGAGTCAAAGGCTACCGTTTCATCGTCGCACCACTGAGAAAACTTATCAAATTCCACAGTTAATGCCGAAGAGCCATTTACTTTTGGCAAATTCTAAAAGGAGAAAGCCTCGGATAGCTTTCTCCGACACATTTCTAAGGACGGCGAGCCTTCCCGTCCTGATCCCGCGCAGACATATCAGGCCGGACAGGTGATGCGCCTGGCCGCCGCTGCGGGCCTGCACGAGGCCGTTGAGCTGCCATCGCGCGGTTGGCGAGGCCTTTTGCCCCGATCCGTAGCCTAAACTTTAATCCCCTCAAAGGCTTTTGGCAAGTCGCGCCCCAAGGACCGCGGACCGGCTTTGACAGTGGGCCCGTCCTGGGCTAACCTGAAATAAGCCTGCACCCAGCAGCAAGCCCTAACCGCCCAGCGAGGATCAACCGTGGACCAATCAGCCGTATTAGTGGAGGAACGCGGTGCCGTGCGCCTCTTGACCCTCAATAACCCCGCCCAGCTCAACGCCCTCAATGAGGATATCAAAGCCGGTATGATGAGCGCCCTGGTGGCCCGCCCGCTTGGACGATTCCGTGGCCGCGGTGGTGATCACCGGCGCGGGCCGAGCCTTCAGCGTCGGCGGCGACCTCAAGCGCTTCGCGGCCATGGCCAAGTCTGGCGATTGGCGCGCGAGCGGTTCACCGACCTGGATTTCCCTCGGGCCTTCACCAACTTCCCCAAACCCTTGATCGAGGCCATCAACGGCACCGCCGTGGGTTGGGGGGCTTCACTATGCCGCTCTTGTGCGACCTGCGTCTGGCTAGCAGCCAGGCGGTGTTTCCCTGCAGCTTCGTGCGCGTGAGCGTCGCCCCGGAGTTAGGATCATCCTTCATGCTGCTGCGCATGCTGGGTTTGGGCCAAGCCATGGAACTGGTGCTCACCGCCCGCCAGTTCGACGCCACCTAGGCCCTGTCCCTGGGGCTGGTCAACCGCGTGACCGCGCCAAAAACTCTGTTGCCGAAGGCCCTGGAATTGGCCAATCGCATCGCCCGGCACCCCCAACCGGCGGCGCGCATGGCTAAGACCATCCTGCGCCACGGCGCTAAAAGCAGCCTAGAGCATACCCTAGGGCTACGAGATCAATCTGTTCAAGCAGGCCATGGCCACGCCGGCGCACTTGCAGACCATGATGGCCCAGATCGCGGTCAAGTAGTCAGGACTTTGACCAACTCCGGCAGCCGTGAAGCATAATAAATAGCCTCTTTGTCGTCATGAGTGGAATTGGTGTAGTTCCGGTGTCATGATGCAGCGATCCGCATG
>CBCOTF020000193.1:0-15445 GCA_965112955.2 Desulfarculales bacterium | reverse complement strand
AAAGCCTCTTCTCCAACCGCACCAGGCTGTTGCGCTCCACCATCCTGGGATGGGTTAGGCTCTACCGCCAGGGCGGCGGCAAGCTGAAATCCCTCTACCCCATGGGCTGGAATGACCGGGGTGGAAGCAGGGCCTTGGACGAGGACACCGCCCAGGCCCTGCTCCGCCTGCGCAGGGGACTGCCCACTGCGTCAGTGATTACCCTTATCAGCGGGATGATGCGCCGACGCTTGACCTCGCTCGACGTGATCCTCAAGGCGCCCACCGTCTATCGTTTACTGCACCAACCGGGGCTGTGATGGGCAAGCATGTCGCGTTTTACTTCTCCTAGAGCCTGGCCACTTAATCTACAAGCCTTGCGCCAGACCCTGCTCAAAAGGAGGCTACCACGCAAGCTCTACCTCGACAACGGCCCAGCCTTCCGTTCCCACCACCTGGAAGACATCACCGCCTCCCTGGGCATCGCTATGTGCCCCAGGGCAGGGGCAAGATCGAAAAATTTTTTCGCACCGCCAGATCCCAGTTTCTCCCCGACTTCAAGGGCGATACCCTTCGAGATATCAATGAGGCCCTGGAATGCTGGATTAGGGACGTCTACCACCAGCACAAGCATCTGGGCAGCGGACAGGCGCCCCCCTGCAACGCTTCACCAGCAAGATGGAATGCGTCAGGCCGGCCCACGCCGACCTGGAAGACTACTTCAGAAAAAGGGCCACGCGTCGCGTGGCCCTGGACCGCACCGTTTCCTTGGCCGCATGGTCAAAATTCAACCTGACCGCCATGCTACGCCTAAATCTCTTCACATACAGGGAGTTGCGCGCCTGGCTCCAACACCCCTATCATACCCCGCCCCTCATGCCCGAACAGGTCTAGTTACCGCTCTTGCCCTGGTTTGGACAGGTAACCGCTAGTGAAACAAAAATACCAGCCCAAAAGCGGTGACCTTATCTCAAAAACTGTAGCCGCTACGCTTGTCTTGGACAGCACTGATCTGGTTAAGCCAATCTGAAAAGTTCCCTTACTTCCCGATCAGAACAAAGCAAGAGTCAACACCTGAGCTTCGGCGCCGTGCGTCTTGTAGAGAAGTTGCCACCGATTCCGTCCCACCGCCTGCCGATGGTCGACCTGTGCTATCCCTCGCGCCTAGCGGTCTTCGATCATCTACAGAGATAATTGGCCCTGGTGGCCGTAGCCCCGGACCGAGACCAGGCCCAGACCAAGCTTCAGGAGATGGAAGAGCGCCTGCAGGTGCCCCCTTCGCGGTCCCGCCGCGGGCGCCCTGCAGGGAGCTCTCCTTAGTGGAGCCGCCTAAGGAGCACCTCCTGGCGACGATGAAGCGGGTCAAGGAGTACATCCTGACTGACCTGGCCCCCTTGAGCATCTACTGTCGGCTCAGGGTCAAAGACTCCTCACCCTACATGTTCTTCCTCAAACGGGGAGACTGCCACCTGGTGGGCTCCTCGCCGGAGACTATGGTGCAGATCCAAGACGGATGGGTGTATCTGCGCCCTATCGCTGGTACCCGAGGCCGCTCCAGCGATCCTCGGCGCTACCGGGAACTAGAGCGCGAGATGCTCAATTCTAACAAAGAGTTGGCCGCGCATATCATGCTGGTGGACCTAACACGCAACGACGCCGGTCGTGTTAGCCAGCACGGCAGCGTGGCCGTGGATCGCTACAGCCACGTAATGCACATCGTCTCCCAGGTGGACGGCCAACTGCACCCCGAACTGAACGCCGAGGACGCCTTCCCGGCCGGCATCGTCTCCGGCGCGCTCAAGGTTCGGGGCATGAAAATCACCACCGAGCTGGAGGAAGGCCTCCGGGGGCGGCCCTACGCCGGAGCGGTGAGCTTCTTCGGGCCGGGGCGGCAGATGGACACCTGCATCGCCATCCGCATAATCCAGTTAGAGGGACAAAACTTCACTTTGCAAGTGGGATCCAGCATCATATCCGACAGCGTGCCGGAGATGGAATTCCAGGAAAACGCCCACAAGGCGCCCAAGGAATCGCCGCGCTAAAGGCCGCGGCTAAGGGGGAACTATGATCTTCTTGATCGATAGCTACAACTCCTTCACCTACAGCGTAGCCCAGGCCTTGGGTGCTCTGGGACAAAACGTTGTTGTCTTGCGAAACGATACTGTCTCGCGGGACGAAATAGAGGACCGGCGCCTCAGGTCATCGTCATTTCGCTGCCGAGCGCCTGAAGATTCGGGCGTCACCTGCTCCTTTGATCGGGCGCCTGGCCGGGCGGATTCCCTCCTGGGGGTGTGCCCGAGTCCTTAGCCATCGACCAGGTCTTTGGGACCACGGTGCGGCCGCGGCGGTGCACGGCAAGACTTCGGAGGTCTTCCGACGGCCAAGCATTTCCGCCGGCCGGCGCACCCCCTTCCAAAATCGCTACCACAATGACATCACCGAGGAGCCTCAAAGCTCCGTTGTCGGTTTCGGCCTACACCCTTGAGGGAGAGATGATGGGAATCCGCTCTGCCGATATGATGCTGGAGGAGGTGGTGCAGTTCCATCCTGAGCCCATCGCCACACCGCGGGGAAGCATCATTTTCAACAATTTCCTGGACCTATACGTGCGGGGGCGCTGAGGACGGCACGGCGTGCCGGACAGTGGACCGATGTTTCAAAAAAATCAGGTGCATAGATACTAGCGCGAGAGGCGCGAATATGGTAATCGCCATGCGAGACGGATGTCAAAAGGGGGAGGTGCCCCAGGTCATCGCGGCCTTGCGCGGATATGGTTTGCAGGTACGCATGGCTTTTCCGGGCTTCCGGGTGGTCATGGGGGTGATGGATGAGATCAGCTGTCCCCTGACCGAGTAGATCATGGCAAAGGTGGCAACCATGGACGGCGTGGAGAAAATCGAAAGCTCTGAAAAATCATGGAAGCTGGCCTCCCGCGATTTTCGGCAGGAGCCCACCTGCATTAAGATCGGCAATTTGACCATCGGCAATGGCCAGCTGGTGGTGATGGCTGGCCCTTGCGCCGTGGAGTCCCGGGGGAGCTACCTGGAGGTGGCCCGGGTTCTGGCTTCTCTGGGCGTGAGCCTGTTGCGCGGCGGGGCCTTCAAACCGCGCACCTCGCCCTATTCCTTCCGAGGCCTGGGCGAGGACGGGCTCAAGATCTTGGCCGAGGCCCGGGAGGTCACCGGCCTGCCGGTGATCACCGAGGTCCTTAGGGCCTCGGAGGTGCCCTTGGTGGCCAAATACACGGACGTTCTGCAGATCGGCGCCCGCAACATGCAGAACATCGCCCTGTTAGAGGCTGTGGGCAACGTGGACCGCCCGGTGCTTTTAAAACGCGGCATGATGGCAACCATCAAGGAGCTTCTACTTTCGGCGGAGTACATCCTGGCCAGGGGCAACTGGCAGGTAATCCTGTGCGAGCGGGGCATACGCACCTTCGAGACCGAAACGCGCAATACTCTGGACATCTCGGCGGTGCCTGTCCTGAAGCAGCACACCCACTTGCCGGTGGTGGTGGACCCCAGTCACGCCGCCGGCAAACGCGAGCTGGTACCGGCCGCTTCTTAGCGCCGTGGCCGTCGGGGCGGATGGGGTCCTCGTGGAAGTGCATCCAGAGCCAGACAAAGCGCTCTCCGATGGCCGCCAGTCGTTGCCCGTGTCGACCTTCAAGGCTCTCATGACCGACCTGGAAAAGGTAGCTCAAGCCGTAGGACGTCAGGTGGTGCGACCATGAAGCTGATCGGTGCCTTCGCCCCTCCGGGGGATAAATCCATCTCCCACCGCGCCGGGCTCTTTTCGCTTCTAGGATACGGGCAGATGCGGGTGAGCAATTACTCCCCCTGCAAGGACTGCGCCTCCACCCTGGCGGCGGTGGCGCTCTTGGGCATCGAGCCCCGCTTCACCAACGACGGCCTAGTGCTCACCGGCTCTCAGGGCCGCCTGCGCTCCGGCGCTATGGTGGACTGCGGCAACTCCGCTACCACTATACGCCTTCTGATGGGGCTTCTGGCCGGGGTGCCTGGCAAGTTCGTGCTGAATGGCGATGTTTCCCTGCGGCGACGGCCCATGGAGCGGGTGGCCGCCCCCATGCGCCTAATGGGCGCCCATGCGGAGTGTCCCCAGGGGCACCCCCCCGTAAGCCTGACCGGCGGTGGGCTTACAGGCATCGACTACACCCTGCCCGTGGCCAGCGCTCAGCTGAAAAGCGCTATTCTGCTGGCTAGCGTGCAGGCCAACGGCAGCACTTTCGTGGGCGAGCCGGTGAAAAGCCGCGACCACAGTGAGCGCCTCCTGAAGCTTTGCGGAGTTGCCATCCGTCAGGAGTCAGGAGGATGGCGCGTGGAGCGTTCAAAACTTACCCTGCCCCAGGAACTGCGCGTGCCCGGCGACGCCTCTTCGGCAGCCTTTTTCTTGTGCGCCGCGGCCATCACCCCCGGTAGCCAGGTGACGGCCGAGGGCACCCTGCTCAACCCCACGCGCATCGGCTTCCTCAAGGTGCTTGAACGCATGGGCGCTGACCTGGAGATAGAGGAGCAGGGCAAGATGCCGGAAGAGTGGGGCCGGGTGTCCGCCCGCTATACCGCCGGGCTCAAAGCCTGCGTGGTGCGCGCTGAGGAGATCCCGCTGTTGGTGGACGAGGTGCCCATCCTGGCTCTGGTGGCCACCGGGCCCAGGGCACCACGGTGCTCAAGGAGGTAGGCGAACTGAGGGTCAAAGAGTCGGATCGCCTGTCGGCGGTAGCCTCCCAGCTGGGGGCCATGGGCGCCGACATCCGCATCGAGGGGGAGAACTTGGTGATAAACGGCCCCACGCCGCTTAAGCCTTCGGCGAGCCAGCTGGATTCCTTCGGCGACCATCGTATCGCCATGACGCTGACTCTGGCCGGGGTGCTGGCCGGTGGTGGCGTTGGTATCAAGGACGAAGATTGCGTGGCGGTCTCCTATCCCGGTTTCCGCCACGATCTGGGGCTGTTGCTCCAATGATACTGCTGGCGGTCATTGGCGATCAGAGGGTGGCTAAATCCCTGTCACCGGCCATGCACAATGCGGCGCTTAAGGCCCGGGGCTTGGAGGGGCACTACCTGGCCCTGGCCGTGCGCCCCGATGACGTGGGCGAGGCGATGCGGGGGCTTAAGGCCTTGGGTTTTGCCGGAGCCAATGTCACGGTGCCCCACAAGCAAACCGTGGTGCCCTACCTGGAAACCCTGTCGGACTTGGCCAGAGAACTGGGGGCCGTCAATACTATCGTGGTCCAGAACGGCGTCCTGCAGGGGCACAACACCGACGTGGGCGGTTTCCTGGAGGCCCTCAATAGCGCCGGCTGCTCGCCCGGAGGGATGAAAATTTTGGTGGTGGGGGCCGGCGGGGCGGCGCGGGCCGTGGTGCTGGCCCTACGTTTGGCCGGCGCGGCCTGGGTGCAGGTGGCAAGCCGCCGCCTGGATCAAGCGCAGGCTTTGTGCCGCAAACTGGGGGGGCAGGCCTTGGGCTTGGAGGATCTGGCCGGGGCACTGGCGCAGGCGGAGTTGGTGGTCAACGTCAGCGCCGCCTCGAACCCCCAGGAATCCCCGGAGCTGGCCGCGCTGCTGGCCGGTCTGGCCCCCGAGCCGGGCTGTCGCCTGGTGGCCGACTTGAACTACGACCGGCCGCAAAATATCTGGCGCGACCTGGCCGACCGGGGCGGTGGGCCCTTCCAGGATGGACGGGTCATGCTGGCCGCCCAGGCGGCCTTGAGCTTCAACATGTGGATCGACCAGAAAGCCAGCGCTCAGGAATTTTACACGGCGCTGCCCGTGGAAAAGCCATGAGCGACAACATCTATCTCACCGGCTTCATGGGCGCGGGTAAGACCAGCGCCGGCCTAGCCCTGGGTCGGATCTTTGGCCGGCGCTTCCTGGACCTGGACGAGCTGGTGGCTCACCGCCTGGACATGGACATATCCAGAGTCTTCGCCGAGCTGGGCGAGGCGGCCTTCCGCCGGGCTGAGGCGATGGAGCTGAAGCTGGTCAGCCGTTTGGAGCGCCGGGTGGTGGCCACTGGAGGGGGCCTGCCCGTGGACCCGATCAACCGTCGAGTGATGCGCACCACAGGCCGGATCATCTACCTGAGCTCCAGTCTGGAGGGCTGCCGGCAGCGCCTAAGCCATAAAGACATGGCAGGTCGGCCCCTTTGGCAGGACGCAGCGACCCTGGAGCAGCTCTTCGCCAGCCGACGGGAAGCCTATGCCGACTGCCACGCCGCCGTGGCCGTGGACGGCCTGGAGCCGGCCGGGGTGCGGGAGACCCTGGCCGCGGCGGTGCTGGGCAGTGAGACCTTCACGGCCAACCTAGGCGGTCAGGTCTGCTCCGTGGAGGCCACCACCAAGGGACCCCAGGCTCTTATGCCTCTGCTGGCGGGTAGGAGGGTAGCGCTAATCACCGACCAAAACCTGGCCCGCCTGCATCTGCCACGCTACCTGCCAGTTCTGGACGATCCTCTGGTGCTCACCCTGCCCCCGGGCGAGGGCAGTAAGTCCTTGGCCAAGGCCCAGGCCCTCTACCAGGCCCTCTTGGCGGCGCGCATCGAGCGCAGCGATCTTATCTTGGCCCTGGGCGGTGGCGTGGTCTCCGACCTGGCCGGCTTCGTGGCCAGCACCTACAAACGCGGCATCGAATTCGCCATCATCAGCACCTCGCTGGTGGGGGCGGTGGATGCAGCTATCGGTGGCAAAACCGGCGTCAATCTACCCCAGGGCAAGAACGTGGTGGGCACCTTCGCCCAGCCGGCCAAGGTGGTGCTGGACTTCTTGGCGCTGGGCACCCTGCCGCGGGCCCAGATTGCCAAAGGGCTAGTGGAGGCCTACAAAACCGGCCTGGTAGCCTCGCCGGAACTTTTCGAGCTGGTGCGCCAGAATTTGCCAGCGCTCCTGGCCGGCGACCTGCCGCTGTTGGCCCGGGCAGCCAGCCTTTCGAGCCGGGCTAAGGCCCGGGTGGTCAGCGCCGATTACCGCGAAAAAGGTCTGCGCCGTATCCTTAACTTAGGGCATACTTATGGCCATGCTTTGGAAAGCTTTCACCGCTACCGCCTTAGCCACGGCCGCGCTGTGGCCGTCGGCCTGATGGTGGCGGCGGCGCTCTCGGCCGGGCGGAGGCTGATCCCCACCGAGCTGGCCGGCCAGGTGGGGCGGGATATGGCCCGGCTCTTGGGGATCAACGTGGCCTGGCCGAGCGCGGATCAGGCCTGGAAAATCATACAGAACGACAAGAAGAACCAAGGCGGCCACGTGCTTTTCGTGCTGTTTCAAGGGGTGGGCGATCCACTGTGCGTGGAGGACGTCACCCCGGCGGAGTTGGCCCTGGCCTTGCAACGGGCCCAGGAATATTTGCATGGGTAGCATCTTCGGCAGATATCTGCGGGCCGCCACATTCGGTGAGTCCCACGGCAAGGGCGTGGGCGTGGTGCTGGAGGGCGTGCCCGCCGGCTTGGAACTCAGCGCCGAGTTGATTCAGCGCGACCTGGATCGCCGACGGCCCGGGCGATGCGCCTTCACTTCCCCGCGCCGTGAGGCCGACCAGGTGGAGATATTTTCGGGCCTGGACGCCGGTGGGCGCACCCTGGGCACCCCCATTGCTTTGCTGGTGAAAAACCAGGACGCCCGTTCCAAGGACTACGGCGCTCTAGCCCAAGTTTTCCGCCCCGGCCACGCTGATTACTCCTATTTCCAAAAATACGGGGTACCTCCCCAACCCGGCGGTGGCCGCGCCTCAGGGCGCGAGACCGTGGGGCGCGTGGCGGCCGGGGCCGTGGCCCGAGCCATGCTGAAGCCTTTGGGAGTGAGCATCCAGGCCTGCACCGTGCAGGTAGGCGGGGTGAAGGCACAGACTAGGGACATGGCCTTTGCCGAGGGCGACTCCTTGCGCGCGGCTGATCCCGCCGTGGCCGAGGCCATGGCCGGGGAAGTGCGCTCAGCGCAAGCCGCTGGCGACAGCGTGGGCGGGGTGGTGGAGGTGCTTGTCACCAGCGTCCCCGCCGGCTTGGGCGACCCGGTCTGCGATAAGCTGGATGCCCTCCTGGGCGGGGCCATGCTCTCCATCGGCGGGGTCAAGGGCCTGGAGTTTGGCGACGGCTTCGCCGTGGCCGGCCGCCGGGGCTCGGCCAACAATGACCAGATCGGCGCACAAGGTTTCTTGAGCAATCACGCTGGCGGCATCCTGGGCGGCATCTCCAGCGGCCAAGACATCGTGCTTCGCCTGGCGGTGAAGCCCACGCCCTCCATTTCTCAGCCCCAACAGACCATCGACCTGAAAGGCCGACCGGCCAACATTGAGATAACAGGGCGCCACGACCCCTGCATGTGCCCGCGCATCGCCTCCGTGGCCGAAGCCATGGCTGCCCTGGTGCTGGCCGACGCCTGGCTAGCCCAGCGCGCCTCCCATAACCTAGGCTAAATCCAAGGGCTTTGTTCATGCGTATAATGGTTGTCAACGGCCCCAACCTCAACCTGCTGGGCAAACGTGAGCTCGGGCTCTACGGTGACAAGACCTTGGCCTGGATCGAGGGGGAACTACGCGACCTGGGTTCGGAGCTGGGTATGGTGGTAGAGTGCCTGCAGTCCAACCATGAGGGCGAGCTGGTGGACATCATCCAGCGGGCCGGCTGCGATAGCCAGGGGGTGATACTTAACGCCGGGGCCTACACCCACACCAGCGTGGCCCTGCGGGATGCGGTGTTTTCCTGCAGGGCGCCGGTGGTGGAGGTGCATCTGACCAACCCCCAGGCCCGCGAGGATTTTCGTCGGGTGTCACTCTTGGCCGACGCCTGCGCCGGCTCCATCGCCGGCTTCGGCTGGCAGTCCTACGTGCTGGCCCTATTATGGTTTCAGCACTGCCGGTGCGGCCAGGCCTCCATGGCTGTAAAATAGCTGGTAATTTTTGCGCAACCACGCTTATACCGCTTGGCCGAATTGCTAAAGCGGTATTTATTTGCCATAAGACGATTGGCTGAAGGAAAGACACGCATGGGCAACAGTAAGCTAAATAGAATTATGGGCACCGGAGTAGATCTCCCTTAGGAAGTCAGCCCTGGCCAAAGACGGCAGAAGACCATGGCCACGAACTGGGTCCGACAGGGTAATCCCTTGGTCCTGGCCACGACACCGTGCTCCTTGACCAAGGCGGCGAATTCAGTGCGGGGGACGTGATGCAGCAGTTGACTGAATAGGCTGGCTATTCGTACCATGACCTTACCATCTCTTGGTCGCGGTATTGTTGGTTTTTGGTAGAACCACACTACTACGCTGAGAGGAGGGCATCTCGCTTCGATCACTTAGCCGGTTTTTGAGAGCCTATCTTGGACAACATTGCCGCGTGGGGTTGTTTATCAGTGTCCACACGCTGTCCCACTAGCCGCCAGGGCGGTTGCAACCCCAGGCCAAAGGCCAAAAGTTCGCCGGCGCCCATGATTATTTCCCGCTTCACTTCAACTCGGCCATGCGGATCGCTGTAACAAGACACCGGAGCTACACCAAATCCATTCATGACGATGAAGAAGCATCTATAGGTAACTAATCGTTTTTATAAGATCATTTTTAGCCGCTACGCCTGTGGCGCGGGGCGATGGACATGGCTTAGTCGTGGTTGTTGCAGCAAGGACCAGTCCAGAATCGGCCCGGGATCTGGGGGCTTTTGATCGGAGAACCCTTAGACACGTGACCGATTCAGACCCATGCCCGCCTAGACATGCTCGTCCCGGCCTGCGCGCGCTGGTGACCCTGGGCGTGGGGTTGTGCCCCGGCGCGCCGGGCACCTATGCCTCGCTTTTGGTGGCGGCCCTGGCGGCGTCCTGGCTGTGCCTGGGAGGCGCGCCCCTGGCCGGTCCTTGGTATTTGCTGGCCTGTCTGCTGGTGGCCGGCTTGGCTGTAGCCAGCTGCCATCGGGCGGTACGGCTGCACCTCTTGGGACCGGAGCCAGATCCCGGAGCCATCGTCGTCGACGAGGCGGTCGGCATGCTGGTGGCCCTGTACGGCTGCGCCGAGCCCGGTTGGAGCTTGCTGCTGGTTTTTGGCGCCTTCCGCATCTTCGACATCTTTAAACCCTGGCCCGTGGGCTGGTCTCAGAGGCTACCCGGCGGCTGGGGAATCGTGGCCGACGACATTTTGGCCGGGCTTTACGCCCTAGCAGTGGTGAAGGTTGCCACCTACTGGGCGCCAGGCTGGGCATAAACGGGCAGGTGCCACCTGCTGGGCATATAGGGGTCGCTTGGTGCCAATCCACATGCAGGCGCTGGCGGCGCCCGCCTAGGATTCTCGTGGTGCTTAAAAATGGAAAAACAGGGCAGCCGTGGTGACTACAAGCGCCCCTTGGACTAGCAATTGGGTCAGATGCTGGTCACCTCCAGCTTGTGGTCGTTGACGCGGTAGCTCAACTCGTGGGCCAGGCAGTCCGCCACTTCCATCAGGGCGGTTTCGTCCAGAGCCACGGCCTTGCTCCGCGATTGCCTCCTGTTTCGACTCGGCCATGAGGATCGCGGCATCATGATACCGGAACTACGCCAACGCTACTCATGACGACGAAAAAGCGTAAAAGTATTCCACGCTGAAGTGATCGTGGCAGGCGAATATCTCGCGCACGATGGCGTCGCGCTTCGGCGTGTAGCGCATGTTGCGCCGAGCCAAGTACTCGCGCAGGATGTCCTGTTCCATGCCCAAGCGCCAATCTTCCCATCCAGGTACAACGCGGTTTTTTGAAACTAGGGCTTGGCGGCCCGGCTGTCAATCTCCCCTTGGCCGGGCGGAGTGATGAGTTGCCCCACCGGCACCAGCTGCACTTCCTGCTTTAGGCGGGGGGCCAAGCTCTGCAGCACGGCGATGGTGGTGGCGTGGGGATGGCCGATGGCGATGGCATGGCCCTGGGTCTTGGCCAGCCTGATCAGGCGCAGCATCTGCTGAGTGATAGCCCCGGTGGTGGGATCGTGGTCTAGGAAGACGTCGCGCTGGCCGTGGGCTAGACCCATACGGCGGGATTGGTCTCGGGCCTGTGAGCGCGGCGAGGTAACGCTGTCCAGGAAAAACAATCCCTGCTGGCGCAGCACTTCCAGCACGGGGCGCAGGGCCTCGGGGTTCTCGGTGAAGCGTGAGCCCATGTGATTGTTAGCGCCCATGGCCCCGGGCAGGTTGACCAGGGCCTGCTTGGTAAGGCGGGCCAGCTCCTCGGGACCCATGCTCACCAAAAGCGCCCCCGCTCCGGGATTGAGGGCCGGATAAGTGCGAGGCTCCATGGGCAAGTGGGCCATCACCGGCACCCCTTGGCGCCGGGCCAGTTCCGCTGTCTCGCGGGCGTGGGGAGCCATGGGTAGGATGGATAGGGTCACGTGCAGGTCCAGGGCCATGAGTCGCTTGGCCGCCTCCACCTGGCAGCCCATGTCGTCGATGACCAAAGCCACACGAGGCCGCGTCCCCGGCGGCAGGGGCGGGGCGATGCTTGGCGGAGAGGTGGACTGCGTGGGCAGAGAGGCGGGGCCGGGGAAGAGCAGGCTCAAGCGGTGGGTCAGGTGGCCGCCTAGACGAACCAGGAGCAGGCGGCCGTCGGGCTGCGAATGCCCGCGAGGCAGGTCCTGTCCACGTGGCAGGTCCTGCCAGGTTGACTTGGCCGCAGTGTGCGCCAGGACCTGATCCAGGACCCGGGACAGGTGATTGGCCTCCTGGCCGGGCCTGAGGCGAGCCTGCAACACCGTCACCTCGGCGGGCGGGACACCGTTGGCCTGGATGTGTATTTGCTCCGGATCCAGCTCCCCCTGGCGTAGGGCGGCGAAGATGGCCTCGTCCACGGCTTGCAACTGGGCATGCGTTGGAGCCCCGGCCAGGGGTTCCTCATAAGGCGGCAGGGGCATGGGCAGAACTTGCTGCCGGGCCGGCGGCGGCAGGGTGGTGCTGGTGATGGTGGAACTAGTGCTTGTGGTCGTGGGGTGTGCGGTGGTGCTGGCTGGCGAGGCAGGGGCCGGCGTTATGACCTCTTGGAGCGTGGCCGCCGACGAGCGGGCCAGGCTGGGAGTCGGCCGCTGGGGCGCTGGGTAAATGGCCCGGGGCGTCGAGGCGGGGAGGCTGCCCCACCACCAGGTGGCCACCACACCCAGGAGCAGCAGGCACAGCGCCGCCAGCCAAATAAGGGGGGAAAGCCCACTGAGGCGGGCCAACAAGGAAGACCGGCGCTTCCTGGCGCGGCGGCGCTTGGGCTTAGGCGCGGAGCGCAGCCCGGCCTTGCTGGCCATGGTCCTGGGCTTGGCCGCTGGCGCCTTGGCCGGGAGGCGGGGGCGGCGCTTGCCCCCCTGGGCGGTGCTCACCAGCTAGTTGGCGGCGCCCATCGGGGGCTTTTGGCCCATGACTGTGAAAACTTGCCAGGCCTTGAGCAGATCCAAGGCCCGTACCAGCTGGTTATCCTTGCCCAGACGGTCGGCGCTCATGTGCAGCTTGTCTTCGTCCTTGTCCTTGAGCTGCTTCTTGTCACCCAAGACGCCGGGCTTATCCTCGGGGGCCATGGCCCCTGTCAGGTCCTTTTCGCGGATGGCCTGGGGGTTCTCGCCTTGCTTATCCACAGGCGGCTCGAAGGGCACCACCAGGTCAGGCTCAATGCCCTTGGCCTGGATGGAGCGTCCGTTGGGAGTGTAGTAGCGGGCGGTGGTCAGGCGCAGTGCCCCCTTGTCCTCCAAGGGGATGATGGTCTGCACCGAGCCCTTGCCGAAGGTCTGGGTGCCTAGCACCAGGGCGCGCTTGTTGTCCTGCAGGGCGCCGGCCACGATCTCGCTGGCGCTGGCCGAGCCGTTGTTCACCAGTACTATCACCGGGTAGTCCTGGGCCGCGGTGTTCCTTGTGGCCCGGAAGACCATTTGCTGGTTGGGCAGCCGACCCTTGGTGGAGACGATCAGCCCCTCCTTGAGGAACTGGTCGGCCACGCTCACCGCCTCCTGCAACAATCCGCCGGGGTCGTTGCGCAGGTCCAGGATCAAGCCCTTGAGGGGTATCTTCTGCCCTTGCAGCACCTTGAGGGCTTTGATCAGGTCTTGGGCGGTGTCCTCCTGGAAGCTGGCGATACGCACGTAGCCATAGCCGTCCTCCAGCAGATTGAAGCGCACCGAGCGCAGGGGGATCAGCTCGCGGTTGATGGCAATGTCCTGGAGCTTGGCCGCGCCTTCGCGCAGAATGGTTAGCGTCACCTTGGTGCCCTTGGGGCCGCGGATCATCTTGACCGCGTCGGTGAGGCTCATGCCTTTGGTCAGCTTGCCGTCGATCTTGATGATGCGATCGCCGGGCTGCACCCCGGCCAGAAAGGCTGGCGTGCCCTCGATAGGCGAAACCACGGTGAGAGTGGCATCCTTAAGGGTGATTTCTATACCCACCCCCTGGAAGCTGCCCTTGGTCTCTATCTGCAAATCCTTGTATTCATCAGGGGTGAGATAGGACGAGTGGGGGTCCAAGCTGCTTACCATGCCCTTGAGGGCATCTGTAAGCAGCTCGTCGGTGGTTTTCTTTTCGACATATTTTTGCTCGATTTCGCTCAAAACCTCGGTGAAGACACGCATGCGCTGATAGTCGGCATCGCCGGCAGCGTTGGCGTCATCCCGGGTAAGCCAGGGGAGGGCCAAGGCCAGGGCTAGAATGATGATGGGCGCTTTATAGAAACGGATGGGCATAAGAGCCTCCCCAAACGAGTACAAATTGGCAGTATAGTTTATCCCTCGGCGGGGTAGTGGTCAAGGCCCCAACCGCAGCCATTCCAAGGGATTCCCGGCCTGATTTCCCGGCGGACCTCCAGATAGAGCCGGCCGTTTTCATCCATCGCGCCCATGGCCTGCCCCGCTTCCATCGATACTAAACTCAGGGTAGGCCCGCACCGTGTGCACCCACTCGCTGCGGTCCACCGCCACCACTCATCCTAAGCCGGCCAGATGGGTGACGTGCACCTCTGGTACCAGCCCAAGGCGAACGCACCGGGACGCCGGGCGGGGCCTGGATTAGCACCCCTCGGCTCGGGGCCCCAGGGCTGGCCAGCAACCGGCTTTCCACAGGTAGGATCAGACACCCCTTGGCCCCCAGTATGCTGCCGGTTCCCGGAGGGCGTCCGGTGGGGCGGGACTGTTCCTCGGGCGGCAGGGCGAAGCGAGGGTGCGGACCAAGTGGGCCGCGGCCTCCTTGAGGGCCGCCAGGTTAAGCTCCGGAGCCTGCTGGCGCTTCTTTAGCGCATCGGCGACGGCCAGGCGGGTCGGTCGCAGGGACTACAGTCGCTGCTGCTGTTCCTGGAGGCACGGATTCACCTCCAAGACCTCGTTTTGGCGCCAGGCCAGCAGGGCCTGCAACGCGCCCAGGCGCCGCGAGCGTTCCGCCAGCTCTTCCAGGCGGCGCTGGTCCGCCTTCAACAGCCAGGTGAAAGCCTGGTTGCGGGCCAGCACGTCGTGGAAATCTACGGCGCTGGCCAACAGCGACTGGCTGGCCTCGAGTCCGAAGAGATACAAGGCCCGCAGGTGATGGGCGTATATGTGGCGCAAGCGGCGCACTTCGGGCAAGCGCTCGGCGATCTCGCGTTCCTGGCGGGCCAATTGCCGGAATTCCTACTCGGCCTGGGCCATCTCCAGGTCCAGGCGAGCCAGCTCGCGTTGTAGCCCCTCCAGCAGCATCGCCAAGAGCACCAGCGCCACCGGCACTTGCCAGGGGAAGCCTATGAACTAGCTAAGGTCCAGGCTCAGAGGCAGCTCCGTCGGGACCGCCAGCACCCTGAGCATGCCCCAAACCAACAGCGAGGCCAGGCCCGAGGCCATCAGGGCCTGCAACATGGCTTCCAAGACGAAGGGCCAGCGCACGTAGGACTCGGTAGCGCCTACCAGGTCAAGTATCTCCAGCTGCTCACGATGCACGTATACCGCCAGGCGCACGGTGTTGGTCACCAGCAGCACCCCCACGAACAGCAGGGAAGCCCAAGGCCATGGCTATGGCAGCTAGGGTGGAGGCGTTTCTTTCCAGGCGGTGCAGCCAGGGCTAGCTGCTAACCACCTGAGCCACGCCCGGCCTCTTTGACAGCTCTGCGGCCAGTTGCCCCGCAGCGGCGCTGCCCGGGTTGAGAAAGACTTCCAAGGTATTGAGTAAGGGGCCCTCCTCCAGGCCTCCAGAAGTCCCTAATTGGGTCTCAGCTGCTGGCGGAAGCACGCCAGGGCATCGTCCTTGCCCACCAGTCACACCTAATCCACCTAGGGATGGCCGGCCAACTTTCGGGGCAGGGTGCGGGCCTGTTCCCGGGGATAAAAACTTTCTAAAGCTACCATGAGGATCGCGCCGGTGACCAAACGGGCGCCGGCCTGCTGGATATTGAGGCGCAGGGCCAGATAGGCGCCCACGATGGCCAGGGCCACGGTGAGGGTGGAGATTGCCACCCCCCTGCAGCCAAGGTCAGTGGGCCCACCGATTCCACAGCAAGTGGGCCACCCATCCCATGGGATGTGGGCCATTT
>CBCOTF020000192.1:0-22650 GCA_965112955.2 Desulfarculales bacterium | reverse complement strand
GCGCAACAGATGGTGGTTGCGCTTGACCCTGCAATTGACGGCGAGGTCCAGCGGCTTGAGCAAGCCGTGGGAGCGCTTCCCAGTAGGACCTATATGCGGTCGTGGTCATGATCGTGGTACAGGAGGATGATTTGCTTGCCGATCAGAGGCACTGGAGCCTCGTATCGTCTGCCGGTCAGGGAGACGGTGCGGTCCAGGGCCGCGCGACGCGTGGCTCTTTTTCTGGAAGTAGCCTTCCCGGTCGGCGGGGGCAGGCCTGACGCACTCCATCTTGCTGGTGAAGCGTTGCAGGAAGGCTTGTCCGGTGCCCAGATGCTTGCGCTGGTGGTAGACGTCCCTAATCCAACACTCCAGGGCCTCATTGATATCCCGAAGGGTATCTCCCTTGAAGTCGAGGAGAAGCTGAGACTTGGTGGACCAGAGCGGGTATCCAGGGCGGCGGTGATGTCTTCCAGGTGGTGTGAGTGAAAGGCTGGGCCGTGGTCGAGGTAGAGCTTGCGTGGTCACCCCCCCGTTTGAGCAGGGCCTGGTGCAAGGCCTGTAGATAAGTGGGCCAGGCCCTAGGAGAGGTAACTTAAGCATGGGCGATCAGGAAGCTCATGTCGTCGATTAAGGCGAAGAGGTAGTTCTTGCGCTGTTTGTCGCCCACTAGGAGCATCGGTCCATGCACGGTATCACTCTGCCAAATGTCGTTGGGCAGCTCGGCCTCGAAGCACCTACGGTCGACAGGTGGGGTGACCTGTTTGCCCATCAGCTCCTGCTGGTGCAGGAAGCGGTCGACGGTGGGCGACTTAAGGATCACATCGAGCGAGGTCAGGCGGCGGTGCATCATTTCGCTGATGATGGTAATCACTGACGCAGTGGGCAGTTCCCTCTGTAGGCTAACTAGGGCCTGGGCGGTGTCCTCGCCCAAGGCCCTGCTGCCGCCCCGGTCATTCCTGCCCATGGGGTCGAGGGATTCCAGCTTGCCGCCGCCCTAGCGGTAGAGCCTGACCCATCCTCAGGATGATAGAGCGCGACAGCCTAATGCGGTTGGAGAAGGGATTTGCTCCCGCTGGGCGCACGTGTCTCGCAATAATCTCTCCCGCTCACCACGCTCCATGCAGCCCCTGAAAAAAAGTTGCTGATAACGCCGAAACGGAAGATGGCTACTAGTTTTTTCTGGTCCTTGCCCATGTCAGTCCTCCATGGGGGTGTTTCGCCCAGGTGTAGACCGGGGGACCGGGCCAGGACAACGGTACCCTTGGGTAGGTTGCTCAGGGAGGGAAAGGGCTCTCCCTTTACGCCGACCGGCTGGCCACGGCCACTGAGCCAATTGAAGGCCCAAGCAGGTCGTCCGACCAGCTTGACCCCAGGCATAGACTCACCTGCCGCAGTAGGCCCTTGGGCCAGTGGCACTGGCGGGAACGCGGTAGGCCAGGGTTCCATCGGCCCCGGGCTAACTTGTTGGAAAGGCTTTGCCGAATGGTCTCCACCGGGTCCTGGAACCAGCTCCAGTAGCCCCGCGGCCGCAGCCGGATCACCGCCCGGCAGTCAGGGCAGAGGAAACGTCGAAGCCAAATCGCTGTAAGGGCTTCATCAAAATAAGCAGACAACGAAGCCACACCACCAAAGCCGGATACTCCCACGCCGTGGCACCTCTCCGGCCGGGGGCAGGGGCAACGCCACTCCAGCTCAATAATCTTTTTGACGTAGGCTTCAACGAAAAGTACGACAGCAGCCAGATGGCAGGGAGTTATTCTCGTCTCTCGGGGGCAAGGGTGTTCCACCACCCTCGGCCCCTTCTTTATTTCGGGACCCACATCCAAGGTCCAGGATAATGGGATAAAAATCCCTACCTGGTCAAGCCAATTTGAAAGGCTTCCTTACTTCCCGATCAGAACAAAGCAAAAGTAAACAGTAGCGGTCTGCGCCAGGGATTCACGGGCCAGGGAGGTGTCCACAGCCTCCAGGGCTCGGTTGACCAGACGGCTGAAACGCAGCATTATGCCCACCAGGCGCAGGACATCCTGGTTGTTGGGGGCCAATTTCAGGACCAGGTCCACGTGGGGCAAGGCCGTAGCGTACAGCTGCTTGGCCACCAGCTCACGGATCAAGCGAAGGCGTGCCTCCAAGTCCGATAGGTTGGCCTTCAGGAATTTCATGGCCTCAGCGATGGTCGCCTCGCGCCGAGCCTCCTCTAGAAGCCCCATGACCTTTTAGATCTGCTCTAGGCCATCGCAGCCTTGCAGGCGATCGGGTTAAAGCTCCACTACCTCGCGGAAGAAGCGCAAGACAAGGGTGGACTGCTAGGAGTGGAGCATCCGCCGCCCCTCCAGGAGCAGACCCTTGTGGCGCGAACCGGTGAGGATTGTCCAAAACCACAAGCCCAGGCTCATGAGGCCTGCCGTTTTTCCCTAAACGATCTTTATGCCATTATAGCCCCAAAAAGCTACAATGGTAACGGTTGCAGCAAAGGATACCTGGCGAGCATTTTACCCAAGCCCCTTGCCTGTACCCCCGGTAGGGAATATCATCAACCATCCGGCGACCGCAAGGAGCGCACATGCAAGAAAAGGTGGTGGCGGTGGTACCCGCGGCCGGCAGCGGCCGACGCATGGCAACCCAGCGCTCCAAACAATACATGGATCTGGGCGGCATGCCGCTTCTTAGCCGCACCTGCGCGATCCTGGAACAGGTAGCCCAGGTATCCCAGGTGGTGGTGGTGGCTCCCCCAGGCCAGGAAAAGGAGCTGCATCGCATCTGCCTGGCCCCCTACGGCCTGCCCAAAGTGGCTCTGGTGGCCACCGGCGGCCGTGAACGCCAGGATAGCGTCATGGCCGGGGCCGAGGCCGCCGCCTGTCTGGGCGCAAAATGGGTGCTTGTGCACGACACCGCACGCCCCCTGGCCGAGCCGGCGATCTTCGCCCGGGTGCTGGAGGCGGCACGAGCCTGTGGGGCGGCGGTGGCGGCCATGCCCTGCATCGACACCATAAAGCAGGCCGGCTCCCGCCTGCGCGTGGAGGCCACCCTGGACCGCAGCAAGCTGTGGCAGGTGCAGACCCCCCAGGGCTTTGACCTGGAGCTGCTCCTGGAGGCCCAGCGACAGGCCAAGCAACGGGGCATTCTGGCCACCGACGAGGCAGGGCTGATTGAAGCCATGGGGCAGGAAGTTAGGCTGGTCATGGGCAGCCGTGATAACATCAAGATAACCACGCCCGAGGATCTGAACCTAGCCCGGCGCCTGCTGAGCGAACCTCAGATCAAGAGCGGCCAGGGCCTGGACGTGCACCGCCTGGTCTCGGGGCGCCCTTTGATCCTGGGTGGCGTGCGCCTGGAGCATGAACTGGGGCTGTTGGGCCACTCCGACGCCGACGTGCTCACCCACGCGGTGATGGACGCGCTATTAGCCGCCGCCGGGCTGGGCGACATAGGCCGCCTGTTCCCCGACAGCGACGCGGCCTATAAGGACGCCGACAGCCTGGAGCTCTTGGCCCAGGTCACAGAGCGCTTAGCCCGCGGGGGCTGGCGCGCAGTATCGGTATCGGTTACGCTTATGGCCCAGCGTCCCAAGATCGCCCCCTACGCCCCGGCTATATGCCAAAACCTGGCCCGGGTCCTGGGGATCGCCCCCCGGGAGGTGAACGTAGCCGCCACCACCAGCGAGGGGCTGGGCTTCACGGGACGCGGCGAGGGCATGGCCGCCCTGGCCCTGGCAACCATAGCGCGACGAAAACCCCTGGCCGGCTAAAGACGTCCGCTCCAACTATCCGAAGCCGTATATGCCGCTATTGATCTACAACTCCCAAACCCGCCGCAAGGAGGAGTTCGCCACCCTGGAGCCGGGGGTGGTGCGCATGTACGTCTGTGGGGTGACGGTCTACGACGATGCTCACATCGGCCACGCCCGCTGCTACGTGGCCTTTGACGCCATCCACCGCCATCTGCTGGCCAGAGGCTACCAGGTACGCTATGCCCGCAACTTCACTGATGTAGACGACAAGATCATCAAACGCGCCAGAGAGACGGGGCTGATCTGGCAACAATTGGCCCAGCACTACATCGACTCATTCACCCAGGACATGGCCTCCCTGGGAGTGTTGCCGCCGGGCCTGGAGCCCAAGGCCACCGAGCACATCCCCGAGATCGTGGCCATGGTCCAAGCCTTGGTGGATAAGGGCAACGCCTATGTGGTGGATGGCGACGTCTATTTTTCGGTACGGGGCTTCGCCCGCTACGGTTTTTTGAGCGGTCGCAACCTGGACGACATGTTGGCCGGCGCGCGAGTGGAGGTGGACCCCCGCAAAGAGTGTCCCCTGGACTTCGCCCTGTGGAAATCCTCCAAGCCCGGCGAACCCTCATGGCAAAGCCCCTGGGGACCGGGGCGGCCGGGTTGGCACATCGAATGCTCGGCTATGAGCCAGAAATACCTGGGCAACACCTTCGACATCCACGGCGGCGGCAAGGATCTGCTCTTCCCCCATCACGAGAACGAGGCCGCCCAGTCCGAGGCCTTCACGGGCCAGCCCTTTGCTCACTACTGGATGCACAACGGCTTCGTGCAGATCAATCACGAGAAGATGTCCAAATCGCTGGGCAATTTCTTCACCATCAAGGACATCCTCAAAACCGTCCAGCCAGAGAGCTTGCGGCTGTTCTTCTTGAGCAAGCACTACCGCTCGCCCTTGGATTTCAGCGAAGACGCCCTGAAGGACGCCGCCCAGAGCTTGGGGCGGCTCTACACCGCCCTGATGGCCGCCCAGGCCGCTACGGTGGCCCCAGCCGGCCAAGCCATCGAGAGCCCCTCGGGGCTGGCCTGGCTCCAGGAGGTCAAGGCCCAGGTAGAGGCCTTCGAACGGGGTATGGACGACGACTTCAACACCGCCGCCGCCACCGGTGCCCTCTTCGGCCTGGCCAGGGTCAGCAACCGTCTGGCCTCCGAGCTCGAGACGCCCGAGCGCCAGGCGCTTTTGGCCCTGTGCGCGGTGCGGCTGAAATTCCTGGGAGGACGCCTGGGCATCCTGCAAGGCGATCCCCAGAAATTCATGCAGGGTCAGGCCTCCCCCCAGGGCAGCGGTCCGGACCCAGCCTGGGTGGAGAAACGCATTGCTGCCCGCCAGGCGGCACGCAAGGCCAAGGATTTCGCCTTGGCCGACCGCATCCGCGACGAGATCAAGGTCGCCGGCGTGCTTTTGGACGATACCCCTCAAGGCACCCGCTGGCGGGTGGAAAGCTAGGCAAGGACCATGGCCGAGCACGTTTGCCCCTGGTGGCTTTGCTACACCTTAGACAACCCCCTGCGCCGCCTAGTGCAGGACTCCGTAACCGCACTGCGCCCCTTTCTGGCTCTCAGGCAGACCGCCCTGGACCTAGGCTGCGGCATGGGCTACTTCAGCTTGGGCATGGCCCGTCTGGCGGGCTAGGGGGGCCGGGTGATTAGCGTGGATCTGCAAGAAAATGCTGGTTGCCCTCAAGTGCCGGGCGGCCAAACAGGGGCTTAAGGCATATATAGAGCCCCGCCACTACGCGGCCGACGATCTAAGCCTAGGCGATCTGCGCGGCCGGATGGACTTGGCCCTAGCCTTTTGGATGCTGCACGAGGTGCCGGAGCAAACCGGCTTCCTGCTGCAAATGGCGCATACTCTGTGCCCCGAGGGCCGGCTCTTGATCGCTGAGCCCAAGTTTCACGTGAGCCAGGTTAATTTTGCTAGCGAGTTGGACTTCCTGCTCGACCAGGGCTAGGAAATCTTGGAGCGCCCCGCCATCTGGGGCATCCACGCCGCCCTGCTGCGCCTCTTAAACCCGGCGGCTTAGTGGTGGAGCGCGAGTGGCGCATCTTCGGCCGGCTGGATTTCGAGCTTACGCAGGTGAGTCGGGCAATCTTCCCCGAGCGCTTCATCAAGCACTTTAGGCAGGACCTGCCCGGACTACTACGGCGAGATAATCTTTTCCTAGGTCCGGGCCATCCCGGCGGCTCCGCCTTACCAGGATAAATCCATGCCCCGTGGATCCGATTATACCGCTCATTATTGGCGCACCGCCCCCACGCCCGGCGGTGACGCCTTCCACCTGGAAAGCGACTACACCCCCCAAGGCGACCAACCCCGGGCCATCGAGGAACTATCCCAAGGCCTGGCCGCCGGCGTCAAGCACCAGGTATTGCTCGGCGTCACAGGCTCCGGCAAAACCTTCACCATGGCCAATGTCATAGCCAAGGCCGGAAAGCCCGCCCTGGTGCTGGCTCCCAACAAGACGCTGGCGGCCCAGCTTTACGCCGAGATGAAGGCCCTGTTCCCTCACAACGCCGTGGAGTATTTCGTCTCCTACTACGACTACTATCAGCCCGAGGCCTACATCCCGGCCAGCGACACCTTCATCGAAAAAGACTCAGCCATAAATGAACAGATCGACAAAATGCGCCATGCCGCCACCTATGCCTTGCTTACCCGCCAGGACGTGGTGATCGTGGCATCCGTGTCGTGCATATACGGTCTGGGTTCGCCCGAGGCCTTCGCCGATCAGCTTATCTATCTGGAGGTGGGCCAGGACATCGAACGCGAGGCGCTGATCAAAAAGCTTGTGGAGATACTCTACGAGCGCAACGAATACGATTTTCACCGCGGCACCTTCCGGGTGCGCGGGGACAACGTGGAGGTCTTCCCGGCCTACGAGGAAGACCGCGCCGTGCGCTTGTCCTTCTTCGGCGACGAGCTGGAGGAGATTGCCTTCATCGATCCCCTCCGCGGCAAGGTAATGGAAAAAATTACGCGGACCACCATCTTCCCGGCCAGCCATTATGTCACCAGCGAGCTGATCCGCACCGAGGCTATCCACACCATCCGCCAAGAGCTGGCCGAGCGCATCGTTTTTTTCGAGCAGAGCAACCGGCTCATCGAGGCCCAGCGGGTGCGCGAGCGCACGCTCTTTGACATCGAGATGATGAAGGAGCTGGGCTACTGCCACGGTATAGAGAACTACTCCCGCCACCTTACGGGCCGTTCCCCAGGCCAGCCGCCCCCCACCCTGCTGGATTACTTCCCCAAGGATTGGCTCTTGTTCATCGACGAGAGCCACATCACCGTGTCCCAGGTGGGGGGCATGTCCCGCGGCGACCGTTCGCGCAAGGAGACGCTCGCCGACTTCGGCTTCCGCCTGCCGTCGGCCTTGGACAACCGTCCGTTGAACTTCGAGGAGTTCAACGAGCTGGTCAACCAGGTGATCTACGTCTCGGCCACGCCGGCGGATTACGAGCTGAAGATGGCGCAAGGCGTGGTGGTGGAGCAGATCATCCGCCCCACGGGCCTGACCGACCCGGAGATAAGCGTACGCCAGGCCTTAGGCCAGGTGGATGACCTCTTGGGCGAGCTGAAGGCCGTCACGACGCGCGGCGAACGCGCCATGGTCACCACGCTGACCAAGCGCATGGCCGAAGAGCTCACCGACTACCTCAAGGACAACGGCCTCAAGGTGCGCTATTTGCACAGCGATATCCACACCATTGAGCGCGTGGAGATTTTACGCGAGCTGCGCCAAGGCGTCTTCGACGTGCTGGTGGGCATCAACCTGCTACGAGAAGGACTGGATCTACCCGAAGTAACCTGTGTGGCTATCCTGGATGCCGATCGCGAGGGCTTCCTGCGCTCCACCCGCAGCCTGATCCAGACCATCGGCCGCGCGGCGCGTAACGTGGGCGGCCAGGTGATCCTCTACGCCGACAAAATAACCGACTCCATACAGCGGGCCATGGACGAAACTTCTCGCCGCCGCGTCGTGCAGGAGATTTACAACGCCGAGCACGGCATCACGCCCCAGACCATCATCAAAGCCATCGGCGCCATGCTGCCTCACGAGATCGAGAGTGACTACAGCCTTGCGCCCAAGGACGCCGGCCTGGATATCCCGCCCGAGGAAATACCCGCCCTCATCAAACGTCTGAAGAAAGAAATGAACGCCGTGGCCGATGAGTTACGGTTTGAAGAGGCGGCGCTTATAAGAAATAGAATACGGGAGTTGGAAGCTGAGGAGTTGCAGTGGAGATGAACGCTTGAGGGTTCGCGATAAAGGAACATATAAATGGGCATATTACACAAGCTACTCATTGCCGAATTACATAAAAATGCAGCTACTGACCAGTGCTGTCCAAAACAAGCGTAGCTGATAAAAATGATCTTATAAAACCGGTTAGTTATCGATAAATTAGCAGTTTTTGAGATAAGGCCGCCGTTTTTGGGTTTATGTTTTTGTTTTACTGACGGTTGTCTATCCAAGTCAGGGCGAGAGCGGTAACTGAATCTGTTCGGGCATGAAGGGCGGTGTGTGATAGGGGTATTGGAGCCAGGCGCGCAGCCCCCTGTATGTGAAGAGATTTAGGCGCAGCATGGCGGCCGGGTTCGACAGTGACTATGCGGCCAGGTAAAGATGATAAAGCCACTTGAGCAAGAGCATAGCGATCAAGGCTGTCCAAATCTGAATTTCCAAAGCGTTGCTGCTGGTGCCACGAAGGTTTTGACCTTAAGATTTTGCTTAAGCGCCTTGAAGGACAGCTCGATCTCCCAGCGGTCCTTATAGATGTGCCTCTTCGTCGTCATGAGTGGAATTGGTGTCGTTCCGGTGTCATGATGCAGCGATCCACATGACCGAATTGAAGCAGGAGGCAATCATGGATGCCGGCTAACTTCTAGCCCTTGGCCTGAAGTTGCAACCGCGCTGGTGACTGGTGGGACAGCATGTGGACACCGATAAACAGCCCCACGAGGTTTTCTTGGAGGCTGCCGCCGGCTGGGGAGCCGAGTACCCCTGCCCGAAGTGTGGCAAGTTGTGCAAGGCTTACGACTTCCACGAATTCACCTAGCGTCATCTCAATCTTTTCCAGCATCATTGCTACATAACCGCCCGGATGCCCCGGATAAACTGCCCCGACCACGGGGCCAAACAGGTGAAGATGCCCTGGACCCGCGAGGGTAGCCGGTCCACATTGCTGTTCGAGCAGGCAGTCATGACCCTGATGCGGAAGATGCCCGTGCTGGCTGCGACCCGCATCATCGGGGTCAACGACACGCGATTTTGGCGGGTGGTCCAGTTCTACGTGGCCCAGGCCTTGCCCAAAACGGACCTGGGCGGGGCCAAGGCTGTGGCTTTGGACGAAACCACCTCCAAGCGGGGCCATAACTACGCCACCGCCGTCTTCATCGACCTAGGCCCCTAGACCGTAAGCAAAAGCCGGTCATCTTCATTACCCCCGGCAAGGGCAAGGGCTATCTGGTCCTGTTTCGCCGCTTCCTGCGTGAGCATGGCGGCGATCACAACAATATTGCCGAGGTGGTCGACATGTCGCCAGCCTTCCTGGCCGCCATCGCCGTGGAAGAGGTCCGAAGGGCCTAGGCTAAGGAGCGTAAACTGCCCAAGGCCACCAGCCGGGCCGCGCTCAAGGCCGCTGACGGCGGCAGGCTAACCGAAAAGCAGCAGCAGACCCTGACCGAACTGGAAACCGGCGGCTTCGCCACCGCCACCACCTGGCGGTTCAAGGAGATGCTGCGTTGGATCAGAAAGGCCGCCTCTGTGCGGGCCCCCCAGTGGTGCATCACCACCCACTTCACCCGTCATGCCCTGAAGTGCATAACGCCTGACACCAAAGCCCTGGCCCCGTTCCTCAAGACGCTCATGATTCTGAAGGAGCATGCCTACCTGATCCTAAGCCGCTGGGCCTCCAACCATTCCAACGCCCGCCTAGAGGGGCTTAACGGCATCTTCCAGGCCGCCAAGGCAAGAGTCAGAGGCTACCGTAATGTCTTCATCTTCATGACCATAATCTATTTCATGACCGCACCCCTGGAGGAACTTATCAAATTCTACAGCTAACGATGAAGAACCTTCATGGGATGTGGGCCACTTGGGGTAGTAGGCGCCGCTGGGTAATATCTGATTGGCTATGCGGCGCCTTCCCAACACGGAGGGTGCAGATGCCGGCGGAAAGGTTATCCATGCGCAAGATCAAGGAAGTACTTCGGCTGCAGCACGAGGCCGGCTGCGGCAACCGGGACATTGCCAAGAGTTGCGGGATAGGCCGGACCACGGTGTCCCGTTACCTGCATCGAACCGCGCGCGCCGGCCTGTCCTGGCCCCTCCCCACCAGTTTGGATGAAACGCAGCTTGAAGGGTATGGCCCTAGCGCTGCTGTAGAAAGAGCACAAGGCGGTCCATGCCTTGGGCTACCAATACAGTTGGTTTTGCGAGCGTCACCGGGAATGGTCGAGCAAGCTGGGGCTGGTCATGCGTCAGGAGCACCGGGTCGGCTAGAATGCGGATTCTAGGGAGGTAGGGGCACGTACTCCATGTGCAGAGGGTCCCCTAATCCGGTGATGTGGGGCGGGTAGCCATGGCACGACGCCGCTGGTGCTTGCATTGTGCTACAAGGATCTTGTCGCCGGTCAAGTTTGCCAGCGTCTTTTTCATGAACTTTCTTTTTAATTTTATATTATAGGCGTTATGGATCATATGATCAAGAATGGCATCGGCCAGGGTGGGACCGTTGGTGGTTTCGTGCCACTGGTCTACGGGCATTTAGCCGGTGACGATGGTGGAACCTCGGCCGTAGCAGTTTTCCAAGACTTCAAGCATATCTAGGCTCTGTTCCCGTGACAGTCTCTCTAGCCCCAGGGCGCGGAGCTTGTCCAGGAAGGGATTAATCAGAGCATGGCTTCCTCCTTGGGTGTCAAAAAATAGCCGGCTCCGCGGATGTTGGGGTGAAGGATGGGACTGGATTCCGGGATCGACGTCAGCAAAGGCGCCTTGTCCAATTCTTTGTCAATGATGAATTCTACGCTCTTGGAGCTGAGAGCCCCATAGGCCAAGACCCTTAGGCAGGCGGCCTCCACTCGCGCCTCACCATGTTTTTTGGCTAGGGTGATCAAGCCTATGCAGGCCCTGAAGCCTTACTGGGAACGCGCCCGCCGGCTTATGATCCCCTCGGCCAACTTGGCCGTAGCCGCGCCGATTTTGTATATTCAGTTGGTGATTCTTTCGGGGGTCTACTTGGCGTGCTTCTGGTAAAAGCGGGGCAATTGCTCGGCCAGAACGGGTGGCTGACCACCCGCTGGCCCTTATGGAAGCATTCCACCGTGCGCTCCGTGTAGCGGATGTCCAGCTTCTTGCCCACCAATTGGTGGGGGGCCGAGTAGTACTGGTAGGCCGTGGCGAGCAGAGGCTTGAACGCCGGTTTGTCCAGGGACTCGTACATGGAGCGCTGGCTGCAGGGCAGCTTCTTGAAAGGCCGGTTGTTGCGCCGGGCTAAAAGCCCACGGATCGCCTGGTTGAGCTCAGCCAGACTGAAAAAAGTCTTCTTGCCGCAGGGCGCACAGTATCCATTTCTCCACCAGTTGCACCCCCACCTCAGCCGTGGCCTTGTCACGGGGCTTTCGTACCCGGGCAGACAAAACCGCCGTGCCGTAGTGGGCGGCCATCTCCTGGTAGGTCGGGCTGATGTCGGGCTCGTAGCGGCAAGCCTTGCTCACCCCGGACTTGAGATTGTCGATCACTATCAACTTCCTCACCCCGCCAAACAACTGGAATGTCCGCTGGTGGGAGCCAATCCAGCCGGGCAGGCCTTGAGTCCTCGTGGCCTCGACAAAAGTATAGTTGCTGGCGCCCAGAACCGCCACGAAGAACTGGGCCGCCCTAACTTCATCCGTCAGGGGGGCCACCACGTCCACGATCTGGCCGGCATAATCGATAAACGTCTTCTCGCTGGTCCAGTGCTCCTGGCGCATGACCAGCCCCAGCTTGCTCGACCATTCTCGGTAACGCTCGCACAACCAGCTATATTGGTAGCCCAAGGCATGGACCGCCTTGTACTCCTCCCACAGCAGCTCCAGGGTTATACTCTTGCGCCGCAGCTCTTGATGGATCTGGGATCAGTTAGGCTCCAGGCGAAAATCCGTAGACGGCAAAGGTGAAGGTGGAAAGAGCAGCCGCTCAAGCCGCGTCTAATCCATACTGGTGGGGAGGGGCCAGGATAGGCCGGCGCGCGTGGCTTGACACAGGTAACGGGACACCGCGGTCCGGCCTATCCCATAAATCTTGGCAGTGTTCCGGTTGCCGCAGCCGGCCTCGTGCTTCAGCCGAAGTACTTCCTTGATCTTACGCATGGATAACCTCTCCGCCGGCATATGTACCCTCCGTGTTGGGACGGCGCAGCATAGCCAATCAGGTGTTATCCAGCGTCGCTTACTACTCCAAGTGACCCACATCGCGTGGAATCACTGGCCCGCTTGAAACAGAATCCGCAGTCAAGGCGCAACCCCGCCACGGGAGCCGCCGGCAGCGACCCTTGCGGTGGTGCCAACCGACCCGTTGCCACCCACCAAGGTACTTTGTTAGGATCTGCCACGTAGAATTTGGATGGCCAGGAGCAGGCCACCGATGGTGATAGCGCTGTCGGCCAAGTTGAAAGCCGGCCAGTACCAGGATCGGTAGTAGACCAACAGAAAGTCGATGACCTGCCCCATGCGCAGGCGGTCCACCAGGTTGCCCAGGGCGCCGCCGCAGATCAGTGCCACCCCCCAAATCATTACCTTGTTGGCGGCTAGGTGGCGGGAGGCTATCCAGGCGCAAAACCCCAGAACCAGCGAGGTGAAGGCTACCAGAATCCAGCGCCCGCCGGGCACGCCAGTGAGCAAGCCGAAGGACGCGCCGGTGTTCTTCCACAGCACCAGGTCAAAAAAGCCGTTGATCATCGGAATACGCCCCCGGGGGGCGATGTAATGCACGGCCACGGCCTTGGTCAGCTGGTCAAGACCCACTAGGACCAGGCTGATGAGGGCCAAAAATTTCAACCGCGCCATCAAGCCGGGTTAGCCCTGGTCCACAGCATCGGCGCAGCGGCCGCACAACTCGGGGTGGTAGCTTTTGTGGCCGATGTCGGTGGCGCGCATCCAGCAACGAGGGCACTTGGGGTAAGGACTGGGGGCGATGCTCACCTTGAGCCCCGTCGGCTCCTCGGCCGTGCACGTAGGGTCCTGAATATCGCCGGCCAGGTGGAGCTGGCTGACCATGGTGACCCCCATCAGCGCGGCCTGGTTCTCGCCCAGGAAGGCCATTAGATCGGCGGGGCCGGCCAGGGTGAGGCTGGCCTCCAGGGAGCTGCCCACGATCTTTCCCTTGCGGGCCAGGTCCAGGGCCTTGTTCACCACCCCGCGCACGGCAAGCAGGCGCTCCCAGCGCTCGGCCAGCTGGGGATCGCGCAGCTCTGGTCGTTCCTGGGGGAAGCTGGTGAGATGCACGCTGGCAGCAATTTGCTTGGCCCCAGGCAGAAAGTCCCAGACCTCCTCGGCGGTAAAGGAGAGCAAGGGGGCCATGAGCCGCACCAGGGAGGACACCAGGCGGTGCAGTACGGTCTGGGCGGCGCGGCGGGCGGGGCTTTTGGCTGCACTGGTATAGAGGCGGTCTTTAAGCACGTCCAGATAGAAACCCGAGAGGTCCACGACGCAGAAGTTATGCAGACCTTGGTAGATCTGGTGGAAGGCGAACTCCTGGTAGGCGCGCTTCAAGCTGGCGGTCAAATCTTCCAGGCGGTGTAGCATCAGCCGGTCCATCTCGCCCATAGCGGCGGAGTCCACGCTATCGATGGCCGGGTCGAAGTCGTAGAGGTTGCCCAGCATGAAACGCATGGTATTGCGGATGCGGCGGTAGGCCTCGGCCAGTTGCTTTAAGATCTCCTCGCTGATGCGGATGTCGTCGGTGTAGTCCTCGGCAGCCACCCACAGGCGTAGGATCTCCGCACCATAGCGGTCGATGACCTGCTGGGGAGGGATGACGTTGCCCACCGACTTGCTCATCTTGCGCCCCTTGCCGTCCACCACGAAGCCGTGGGTGAGCACCATCTTGTAGGGCGGTTTGCCCCGAGTACCCATGGCGCAGAGCAGGGAGGAGTGGAACCAGCCCCGGTGCTGGTCCGAGCCCTCCAGGTACATATCCGCCGGCCAGGTGAGGTCAGCGCGGTCCTCCAGCACCGCCGCGTGGCTGGTGCCGGAGTCGAACCACACGTCCAGGATGTCGCGCTCCTTGCCCAGTTCGGCCGAACCGCACAGGGGGCAGGCCGCGTGCTCGTCCAAAAGCTCCTTGGGGCTTTTGGCGAACCAAGCGTCGGCGCCCTCTTGGCGGAAGGTGGCCACGATTTTTTCGCTCATCTCGGGGGTGAGTACCGTCTCGCCACAGTTTTGGCACTTGAAGACGATTATGGGCACGCCCCAGGAGCGTTGGCGGCTGATGCACCAGTCGGGGCGGTCCTCGATCATATCGTGGATGCGCTCGCGCCCCCAGCGGGGCACCCACTTGACATCGTTATGGATGGCGGCCAGGGAGCGTTGGCGCAGGCCGTTTTCCTCCATGGAAATGAACCACTGGTCGGTGGCGCGGAAGATCACCGGCTTCTTGCAGCGCCAGCAGTGGGGGTAAGAATGGCTGATCTTCTCGGCGGCCAACAGACTGCCCATCTCCTGAAGCTTTTGCACCACCTGGGGGTTGGCGCTGAAGACCTCCTGGCCGGCAAAGAACTCCACCCCTTCGGTGAAGCGGCCACCGTCATCCAAAGGGGAGTAGACCTCCAGGTTATAGCGCAGGCCGATCTCATAATCCTCGCGGCCGTGCCCCGGCGCCGTGTGAACGAGGCCGGTGCCGGCCTCCAGGGTGACGTAGTCGGCCAGCACCACCAAACTTTGGCGCTGGTAGAGGGGGTGCTTAGCCTTCTTATACTCCAGGTCGCGGGGGGCGATCTGGGCGATTTTACGCCAGTTGCTGAAACCGAAGGCATCCATGCAGGCTACCGCCAGGCGCTCGGCCAGGATGTAAGCCTTGCCGCCGTGCTCCATCGCCACGTAATCTAGCTCCGGATGCAGGGCGATGGCTAGGTTAGCCGGGATGGTCCAGGGGGTGGTGGTCCATATGGCCAGGTAGGTGGGCAGGCCCTGCAGGGCCGGGTACTGGGCCGAGAGGTCGTCCACCATAGGGAAGGCCACGAAGATGCTGGGGCTGCTATGGTCGGCGTACTCCACCTCGGCCTCGGCTAGCGCGGTGCGGCAAAAGTTGCACCAATAGATGGGTTTCTTGGAGCGGTAGACGCTGCCGTTGTGATAGAAACGGGCGAATTCCTGAGCGATGATAGCTTCATAGGGGAACTTCATGGTCAGGTAGGGGTCGTACCAGTCGCCCAGCACCCCCAGGCGGATAAAGTCCTTGCGCTGGATATCGATGAACTTCTCGGCATAGGCCCGGCAGTTCTGGCGAATTTCGATGACGTCCATCTGGCGCTTCTTGGCCCCCAGCTTCTTGTCCACCTCGTGCTCGATGGGCAGTCCGTGGCAGTCCCAGCCCGGCACGTACACAGCGTTGAAGCCGTCCATCTGGCGCGATTTGACGATAAAATCCTTAAGTACCTTGTTCAGCGCCGTGCCCATGTGGATGTAGCCGTTGGCGTAGGGCGGGCCGTCATGCAGGATGTAAGGCGGCCGATCTAAAGCCTGGGCGCGCAGCCCGGCATAAAGGTCCATTTCCTGCCAACGCGCCAGGAACTCGGGCTCGCGAGTGGGCAGGTTGGCTTTCATGGGAAAGGCGGTCTGGGGCAGGTTGAGGGTGCTCTTGTAGTCCATGGGGCTCCTCGCCGGGGAAGTCTATCTTGGGTCCGCCAGAATAAACTGTTAAGATTTCAATTTTTTACCATAGGGAACGGGCAAGTCAAGGGCGGCCTGAGGCCGGCCAAGCCCTTGGCGCTCTGGAAGTTGCTTGACTTAAACGCCAGGCCGAGCTAAAATTTATGCCAAATTGCCTTTGGAATGCGGGGGTTAAGTGGGACTTTTCAAACGGCTGTTGGGCAAAAGCCCCGAAAGCGCCCGGCTGTTCGTCCTCAGCCTGGACGGAGTGTCCCATTCCTTCGTGCTGGGGGCTGTGAAAAACGGGCTGATGCCCAACATGGCGCGGCTTTTGCGCGAGGGCTCCTGGGCACGTATGAACTCGGTCTTACCCACGGTTTCCACCGTGGCCTGGGCCACCTACATGACCGGCGTCAACCCCGGCAAGCACGGCATCTTCGGCTACGTGGACCGCGAGCCCAACCCTTTCTCCGCCTTTATCCCCACCGCCAAGGACCTCAAGGCCTCCTCCCTGTGGGAGATGATCAGCCGAAACGGCAAACGCGTGGGGGTGATGAACGTGCCCCTGACCTACCCCCCCAAGCAGGTCAACGGCTTCATGGTGGGCTGCTTCCTCTCCCCGGACCTGGCCAAGGCCACCTATCCAGCCGACCTGGCGCCGCGTTTAGTGGAGATGGACTACCGCATCGACGCCGACCTGTCCCTGGCCCGCAGCGACATGAGGGCCTTTCTGGATGATCTCAATCACACCATGGCCCGGCGCTTCGGTGCGGCTTTCAAGCTGATGGCCAGCGAGCCTTGGGAATTCTTCCAACTACACGTCATGGACACCGACCGCATCAACCACTTCCTGTGGGGAGACTGGCAGGAACGCCAGGAGGGGCTGGCAAGCGAATTCGAGGCCTTCTACCACCGCCTGGACTCCTACATCGGCGAAATGGTGCAGGTGCTGCCCCCCGAGTATCGCCTGGCCATCGTCTCCGATCACGGCTTCACCCGCTGCCTGGCCCACGTGCAGATAAACCAGTGGCTGGAAAAGAACGGCTACCTGCTCTTCGGCCGCGGTAAGAAGGAATTCATGAACATGCACCCCGAGACCCGGGCCTACAGCCTGGTGCCCGGGCGGGTGTACCTCAATCTGGAAGGGCGCGAGGAGCGGGGCCGGGTGGGGCGTGGCAAGCCGGCCGACGAGTTGAAAGAGGCGCTAGTGCACCGACTCAGCGAACTCAAGCACCCCGAGAGCGGTCAGCTTCTGATCCGGCGGGTGTACAAGCGCGAGGAGCTCTACGCCGGTCCCCAGTTGCAACGCGCCGCTGACCTGATCATCGACCCCGAGCCTGGCTACGAGCTGAAAGCGGCCTGGGAGTCCCCCGGCCTGCTCACGGCCCCGGATCTCTCCGGCACCCACACCTACGATGACGCTTTCTTCTACCTCCAGGGGGTTAAGGGTCTGCCCGAGGACAACAGCTTCTCACTGCTGGATTTGGCGCCCACCATGCTTTCGCTCCTGGGCTTGCCGGTGCCCCAGGGCCTGGATGGCCAGGGCCTATTATGAACCAGGGCTTCACGGTCTGGCTCACCGGGCGGCCCAAGGCCGGTAAGACCACCCTGGGTCGCATGCTGGTCGCGGCCTTGGCGCATCGAGGCTTGGCCGTGGAATACCTGGACGGCGACGAGCTCAGGCGGGAGCTATCGCCGGAGCTGGGCTACTCGCCCCAGGACCGCCGCCGGCAGGCCCTGCGCGCAGCCTACGTGGCCGGCCTCTTGAACCGCCAGGGGGTATGCTGCGTAGTAGGTCTGGTCAGTCCCCAGGCCGACACCCGGCGGGAGGTGCGCCGCCGCCTGGGCGAATTCGTAGAGGTGTACCTGGCTTGCCCCCTGGAGCAGGCCATAAACCGCGACGACAGCGGCCTGTACCAGCGAGCCCTGGCCGGACAGGTGCCCCGCATGACCGGCCTAGACGATCCCTACGAGCCACCCCTGGACCCGGAGCTTTGCCTGCCCACCCATCAGCAGAGCCCCGGGGAGAGCCTGGCGGCCCTGCTGGATTACCTGCGACATGCCGGGCTGCTGTCGGCGGCGGAGGCGATTCCCCGGACGCCCGAGGCGCTGACGGCCTACAGCCCGGAAGAAGAGCGCCAGATCAAAAGACGGTTGGAGGCCTTGGGCTACCTGTGAGCCCTACCGGCCCCGGCGATAACCGACCGGGGCGCATCAGTCATGCCCATCTGGAAGGCGCGCCAGCGCCTAGGAGGCAAAAAGAGCCATGGCCAAAAAATAGGACGCGTGAAATTGATACTGGGGGCGTGATTGATGCTGGGGGCCCTGCCTGCCAGCTGCGTGCTCTCTCCCGACCCCCCGTCGCCGGTGGGGCTGGTGGACTCCAGTCTGGAGATGGCCCTGTGGAGGGCCGCCAAGGGCGGCAACCTCCAGACCCTGCGCAATCTGCTAGCGGCCGGGGCTTTGTCCAATGCCCACGACATACTGGGCAACACCGCCCTGCACTGGTTGGCCTAGACCGAGTGCATCCATATCTATCAGGAGATTGCCTCCCTGCTCCTGGCCAGCGGCGCCGACCCCACCACCATCAACTTCGACTGCCAAACGCCCATAATGATGGCTACCAAGGCGGCTTGCAACGAGAAAGTGGCCATTTTGGCCTAGGCCCTGCGCGCCCGCAACGCTCAGGGCCTAGGCCCCTCGCTCAAGCCCGAGGAGTACATCAATGTGGACGAGGCTCCGCCTGGCGAGCAGCCACCCATGGGGATAACGCCGGCCACGGCCGCCCAGTAACTCAGCCCTAAAGTCCAGACACGCACGCCTCCGGGTTCCAGCCCGGGGCACGTTTTTTTGGTTCTTCGTCGTTAACTGTGGAATTTGATAAGTTCCCCCAGTGGTACGACGGTGAAATAGATTATCGTCATGAAGGTGAAAACATTACGGTAACCTCTGACTCTTGCTCTGGCGGCCTGGAAAAGGCCGTTACGCCCTCCAGGTGGGCGTTGGCATGGTTGGAGGTCCAGCGACTTAGGGTCTAGGTGGGCATGCTCTTCCAGAGTCATGAGCGCCTTGAGGACCGGGGCCAGGGTTTTGGTGTCAGGCGCGATATATTTCAGGGCATGGCGGGTGAAGTGGGTGGTGCGCCACTGGGCGGAAAGTCGCGTGTCGCTAACCCCTATGATACGGGCCGCCGCCAGCACGGACATCTCCCGCACTAGGGTCATGGCCGCCTGCTCGAGAAGCAAGGTGAACCAGCTGCCCTCCCGGGCCCAGGGCATTTTGACCTGTTTGGTCCCGTGGTCGGGGCAGCCCATCCGGGGCACCCGGGCGGTTACGTAGCAATGATACTGAAAAAGATCGGGGTGACACCAGATGAATTCGTGGAAAACGTGAGCCTCGCACAACCTACCGTACTCCGGGCAGGGGTACTCGGCTCCCCGGTCGGCGGCAACCTCCAAAAAGACTTCGTGGGGCTGTTTATCGGTGTCCACACGCTGTCCCACCAGCCGTCAGGGCGATTGCAACCCCAGGCCAAAGGCCAAAAGCTTGACGGCGTCCTTGATTGCTTCCTGCTTCAACTCGGCCATGCTGCGGAGCGCTGTATCATGACACCGGAGCTACACCAATTCCACTAATGATGACGAAGAGGCAATAAAAAGTACGGCTCGCGGGGGGCGACCTTCGGCGAAAGCCCCACGGCTCGACAACAAGTCTTTGAGAATGTCCTGGGGGTGTTGCGGGAGGCCTGCAGGTAAGGGCCGGAATTTGCCGCGCTGGCTACAGTTATCCCGCCGGAGGCGAGTCCATACGCCTTGCGTCAACCCCAGCTCCTAGTTAAACTAAATATTTGACCCGCAACCAGGAGCACCCATGCCCCAGCGCCCAGAGCGCCCCCACTCCCAGCACCCCGGCCACCCCAGCGGGCCGCCGCCGGCGGCCGCGCCCGACGGCACCCCAGGCCTGCGCCTCCTGGCTTGGGAGACCACTCGCCGCTGCAATCTTTCCTGCCTGCATTGCCGGGCCGGGGCCCTGGACCAGCATTATCCCGACGAGCTGATCACCGCCCAGGGCGAGGCCCTCTTGAACGATCTGCGCACCCTGGGCCATCCGGTGATAATCCTCACCGGCGGCGAGCCCCTCCTGCGCCAAGACATCTTTCATTTGGCCAGCTTCGGCCATGGCTTGGGCCTGCGCATGGTCATGGCCGTCAACGGCACCCTGCTCATCCCAGAGGTAGCCCGGCGCCTGAAAGACAGCGGCATCCAGCGCCTATCCATCTCCTTGGACGGCCCCAACGCCTTGAGCCACGACCAATTCCGGAGCCAGCCAGGGGCCTTTGAGGGCGCACTGGCCGGCATGGCTGCGGCCCGCTCGGCGGGCCTGAATTTCCAGATCAACACCACCGTCACCCGGGGCAACCTGCCCTGGATAGAGCGCCTCTACAACCTGGCCGTGGAGCTGGGGGCCGTGGCACACCACATCTTCCTGCTCGTGCCCACCGGGCGCGGCCGAGCGCTCACCGAGGAGATTATCAGCGCCCAGGAATACGAGGACGTGCTGCACTGGTTAGCTGACAAGAAATTCGCCGGCCCTCCTCTGGAGCTCAAAGCCACTTGCGCGCCTCACTTTTACCGCATCATCCGCCAGGAGGCCAAGCGGCGCGGCCAGAAGCTAAGCTTCGAGACCCACGGCCTAGACGCTGTGACCAAGGGTTGCTTGGGCGGCCAGGGCTTCGCTTTTGTCAGCCACCAGGGCCAGGTGCAGCCCTGCGGCTATCTGGAGCTGTCGGCAGGCAACGTGCATGAGCAGCCCTTCAGCCAAATATGGCGCGACTCCGCGCTGTTCAAGCGCCTACGCGACGCCGATCAACTCCAAGGCAAGTGCGGAGTCTGCGAGTACCGCCGGGTCTGCGGCGGCTGCCGCGCCCGGGCCTATGAAATTAGTGGCTACGAGATGACCCAGGAGCCCCTGTGCCTGTACCAGCCCCCCGGCTGGGTCGCGGCTAGAAGCCGGAGCAGCTCATGGAAGCCATCACCCTAAAAGACATCATCAAATGGCTGACGGCCCACCAGTGGGTGGCCGCCGTGGCCTTGCTTTTGGGCGCCCTGCTGCTCGCCTGGCTGGTGGACCACCTCTCCCGGCGGCTCCTGAAAGGCCTGGCCCGTCTGCACACCAGCAAACTGGACCAACTGGCCTATACCCACCTGCGCCAGCCAGTGCAGGTGACGGCTTTTTTGCTGGTGGATCTGGTGGGCGCGAAACTTTTCCTTGCCTATCATCCTCCTTGCCTATCATCTTTGGCACTCCCACCTGCTTGGCGCTCCCACCTAGACAACCCGATGCATTAGGCTGTGGGTCGTGGTCATGGTGCAACTTCTGCGCAAACTATTCGACGCCTTTACCAATTGCCTCCATATTAACCAGGCCCTGGTGCGCGCTCTGCCCTTTTTGAGCAACCTGGTAACCGTGGTGTTGGTGCTGGTCGGCACGTATTGGCTGTTGCAGTTGTGGGACATCAGCGTAGCCCCGCTCTTGGCCTCAGCCGAAATTGTCACGGCCGCCGTGGCCTTGGGCTCCAAGGACACCCTGGCCAACTTCTTCGGCGGGGTTAGCATCGTCGTGGGCCGTCCCTATGCCCAGGGCGACTACATTCTTAAAAACGGGGAATTGCCCCACTACCGCCTGCGGGTCGCCGTAGGCGTGTGGGCCTACGACAGCGATCTGGATCAGGTGGAGGCGGCACTACTCAAAGCCTTGAGGGGCATTCCTGAAACTATGCCCCGTCCAAAGCCCCGCACCCGCCTGAGCCGCTTCGGCGACAGCGCCCTGAAATACGAGCTATTGGCCTGGGTAGAACGCCCGACTGAACCGCAGCCGGGTGCTACACCTGATCAACTGATCAACCGCCACATCTACAATATCCTCAAACAGCAAGGTGTTGATTCTTGCTTTGTTTTGATCGGGAAGTAAGGGGATTTTTCAGATTAGCTTGACCAGATAGGGATTTTATCCCATTATCCTGAATCTTAGGTGTGGGTCCAGGAATGAGGAAGGGACTGAGGGTGGTAGAGCTCTCCTGATCCCAAGAGACGGGAATCATTCCCTGCCATCTGGTTGGCATCATACTTTTTGTTGCAGCCTGTGTCAAAAAGATCATGGAGCTGGGGCAACGTTTTTCCTAGCCCAGGTCGGAGGGGTGTCCCCGGTGTGGGAGCGTCCAGCTTGGGGGGCACGGCTTCGTGCCTGCCTATTTTGATGAAGCCCTTACAGCGCTATGGTTTCAACGTTTCCTTTGCCCTACCTGCCGGGCGGTGATCCGACTGCGACCGCGGGGCTACTAGAGCCGGTTCCAGGCTCCGGTGGGGACCATTCGGCAAAGCCTTTCCAATAAGCTAGCCCTGCTTCCTCATGACCCTCTGTCCTGCTGCACTCCCGCCAGCGCCACTGGCTCAAGGGCCTGCTGCGGCATGTGGGTTTATACCTGGGGTCCAGCTGGTCGTGCGACCTCCTTGGGGCCTTCGATTGGCTCAGCGGTCGGGGCCAGCCGGTCGGCGCAAAGCGAGAGCCCTTTCCCTCCCTGAGTCACTTACCCAAGGGTGCCGTTGTCCTAGCCCGGCCCCCGGTCTACACCTGTACGAAATACCCCCATGGAGAACCGACATGGACGAGGACCAGAAAAAACGAGTAACCATCTTCCATTTTGGTGTTGTCAGCAAATTTTTTGCCAGGGACTACATGGAGCATGGTTAAAGGGAGAGGTTACTGCGGGGCAAGTGCGCCCAGCGGTGGCAGATCCCCTTCTCCAACCACACCAGGCTGTCGCGCTCTACCATCCTGGGATGGGTCAGGCTCTACCGCTAAGGCGGCGGCAAGCTGAAATCCCTCTACCCCATGGGCAGTAATGACCGGGGCGGCAGCAGGGCCTTGGACGAGGACGCCGCCCAGGCCCTGGTCCGCCTGCGCAGGGAACTGCCAACTGCGTCAGTGACTACCCTCATCAGCGAGATGATGCGCCGACGCTTGACCTCGC